>NZ_JBEZMO010000017.1:140830-200064 GCF_040652655.1 Streptomyces sp. NPDC048191 | reverse complement strand
GCGAGGTACGGGGCGTGTTGAAGTGGCCGCGGCATAATCCGGGCGCGCGGAGCAGTGCCCCGAAGGGGCAGGGGGCCAGGTCGGCACACCGCTCCGCCGTATGGGCGTGCCCGGCGGGGACGGGCCGGGCGTGGCGGAGGCGCTGTGGAGCCCCACGGCGACCGGCCGCGCCGGCTACGGGCTACCGGCGGCGTCGGCTCAGGGCCGCCGTAACCACCAGGCGGCGTCGGCTCAGGACCGCCGTCACTACCGGCGGCGTCGGCTCAGGGCGATGGCGGCCGCGGTGCCGCCGGCGACCGCGCCGACGCCCGCCGCTGCGGGGATGCCCACCTTGGCCGCCTTTCGGCCCGTGCGGTAGTCCCGCAGGCGCCAGTCCTTGTCCCGGGCGTGTTTGCGGAGCTTGGCGTCGGGGTTGATGGCGTAGGGGTGGCCGACCAGGGACAGCATCGGGATGTCGTTGTGGCTGTCGCTGTAGGCCGCGCAGCGGGAGAGGTCGAGGCCCTCGGCCGCGGCCAGCGCGCGGACCGCCTCCGCCTTCGCCGGACCGTGCAGCGGCTCGCCGACCAGCTTGCCGGTGTAGACACCGTCCACCGACTCCGCGACCGTGCCGAGCGCGCCGGTGAGTCCCAGCCGGCGGGCGATCACCTGGGCGATCTCCACCGGGGCCGCCGTGACCAGCCAGACCTTCTGCCCGGCGTCCAGGTGGGCCTGGGCCAGGGCGCGGGTGCCGGGCCAGATGCGGTCGGCCATGTACTCGTCGTAGATCTCCTCGCCGATCGACTCGAGTTCGGCGACCCGGTGACCCTTGACGATCGACAGCGCCGAGTCGCGGGCGTCCTGCATGTGCTCGGGGTCCTCGACTCCGGCCAGCCGGAACCACGCCTGCTGCCAGGCGAACCTCGCGAGATCGCGCGTCTCGAAGAATTTGCGCTTGTACAGGCCCCGGCCGAAGTGGAACAGCGCGGCGCCCTGCATCACGGTGTTGTCGAGGTCGAAGAAGGCGGCCGCCTTCTCGTCGCCCCTGACCGGGAACTCCGGTTCCTCGGCGGCGACCTGCGGAGCCTCCAGGGCTTCCTGCGAGGACTTGCGGGCAGCCTCCGCCGAGGCCTCGCCTGCCAACACGCTGCGCGCCGTGGCGGAGCGCCTACGGGGAGTGAGCCATCCGAGAGCGGCCATGGCGTGAGCATAGCCAGTCTGTTCGGTGCTTCCGGAGTCGAGAGGTTGGAAGCGTGTGAACTCTCCGCGACCGGGCCGTTAAACGGGCGCGGGACAATGGCCGGTATGAGTCCCCTTTTCCGGCGCAAGGCCGACCAGGTCGATCCTCGTGAGCGGCTCGTCACCCTCATCCGCAAGCCCGGCTGCCATCTCTGTGACGACGCACAGGTCGTGATCGAGAAGGTCTGCGGGGAGCTCGGTGTGTCCTGGCAGCGGAAGGACATCACCGAGGACCGTGCCCTGCACGACCAGTACTGGGAGCAGATCCCGGTCGTACTGATCGATGGTGAACAGCACACCTTCTGGCGCGTGAACGAGGAACGGCTGCGCCGGGCACTGACCGACTAGTCCAAACCGGCCGGAAAGTCGCTTAGGATCGACGGCGTTCTGATCTCGGGGGCGGGATTCGTGAGGAGAGTGTGCGGTTTTGCCCCCAGTAACGAAGGAACGTCGGTGCGTATGCGCCGGTTCCCGTCGAGGGCGCGAAAGGTGCGTGACCCCGGTCACTTCTGCCGGGCAAATCGGACACCATCTTTGTGCACGCGTTCACAAAGACATAGCCTGCTGTCGACGGGGCGGTCTGGGGACGTATGACCGCCTGCAGCCCCGCTCTACCCGCAGGAGCACCGTGGCAACTGGCCGAACACACCGACCGGCGACCCGTAGCCGAGGGATTCCCGAGGCCACCGTCGCCAGGCTTCCGCTGTACCTCCGAGCCCTGACCGCGCTGTCGGAGCGCTCGGTACCCACGGTCTCCTCCGAGGAGCTGGCGGCCGCGGCGGGGGTCAACTCCGCGAAGCTGCGCAAGGACTTCTCGTACCTGGGCTCGTACGGAACGCGCGGTGTCGGCTACGACGTGGAGTATCTCGTCTACCAGATCTCCCGTGAACTCGGCCTGACCCAGGACTGGCCGGTTGTGATCGTCGGTATCGGTAACCTCGGTGCCGCCCTCGCAGGCTACGGCGGGTTCGCCTCCCGCGGCTTCCGGGTCGCCGCGCTCATCGACGCCGACCCCTCGCTCACCGGCAAGCCGGTCGCGGGCATTCCCGTGCAGCACACCGACGATCTCGAGAAGATCATCAAGGACAACGGGGTCTCCATCGGCGTGATCGCCACCCCGGCCGGTGTCGCCCAGCAGGTCTGCGAGCGGCTCGTGGCCGCCGGAGTGACCTCCATCCTGAACTTCGCGCCGACCGTGCTGTCCGTCCCGGACGGCGTCGACGTGCGCAAGGTCGACCTCTCGATCGAACTCCAGATCCTCGCCTTCCACGAGCAGCGCAAGGCCGGCGAGGAGACCGCCGCGGGCGACGGCGCGCTGCCCGCCGCCACCCGTGACGCTTCCGGCGACCAAGGGCCCGACGGGGACGTACCCGCCGTGATGCCGGCATGAGTCTCCTCGTCGTCGGGCTGAGTCACCGCAGCGCGCCGGTCAGCGTGCTGGAGCGGGCCGCGCTGAGCGCGGACGCCCAGACCAAGCTGCTGCAGGACACGGTCGCCGCCGAGCCGGCCACCGAGGCCGCGGTGCTCGCGACCTGCAACCGCATCGAGCTGTACGCCGACGTGGACAAGTTCCACGCCGGTGTCGCCGAGCTCTCCACGCTGCTCGCCCAGCACAGCGGTGTCGGCCTGGAGGAACTGACTCCCTACCTGTACGTCCACTACGAGGACCGGGCCGTCCACCACCTGTTCTCGGTGGCCTGCGGCCTGGACTCGATGGTCGTCGGCGAGGGCCAGATCCTCGGGCAGATAAAGGACTCGCTGGCCAGGGCGCAGGAGCTGCACACGGCCGGCAAGCTGACGAACGACCTGTTCCAGCAGGGTCTGCGGGTCGGCAAGCGTGCCCACTCCGAGACCGGCATCGACCGCGCCGGCCAGTCCCTGGTCACCTTCGGCCTGGAGCAGCTGGCCGGCGGCGGGGTCGTGGAGGACTGGGCCCGGGGCAAGAGGGCGCTGGTCATCGGCGCCGGGTCGATGTCCTCGCTGGCGGCCGCGACACTGGCGCGGGCCGGGGTCGCCGAGGTCGTCGTCGCCAACCGCACCTTCGAGCGCG
Organism: Streptomyces sp. NPDC048191; assembly: GCF_040652655.1. Taxonomy (NCBI): domain Bacteria; kingdom Bacillati; phylum Actinomycetota; class Actinomycetes; order Kitasatosporales; family Streptomycetaceae; genus Streptomyces; species Streptomyces sp. NPDC048191. The sequence goes on along the minus strand of NZ_JBEZMO010000017.1, from coordinate 196,799 downwards.
CCGAGCGGCTCGCGCAGATACTGGCGGAGGCCGACGACAACGCGGTGACCGCCCGCGCGGTACGGATGGACGCCGTACCGGACGAGCTGACACGTGCCCACGTCGTCGTCTCCTGTACCGGGGCGACGGGCCTGGTGCTCACGGCGGAACAGGTCGCGCAGGCCGTCGAGGGCCGCACCGGGCAGCCGGCCGTCGCCGACACCGCCGTTCCCGCGGCGCACACCAGGGCTCCGCTGCCGCCGGCCGGCGCCGACGAGAACTGCCCGCTGGACCTGGCCGCCGTACAGCCCGGTTTCTCCCTCATGGGCGAGGCCGCCGTCGCCGGAATGGACGCGGCCACCCTGGAGCAGCACGCGGCCTGGGTCTCGGGCAAGACGACCGCCCGCCCCGGCCGCCGCAGCCCCGAGGCGGACGCCGAGCTGATCACCGCGCTCGCCGCGACCGCCGCCACGGTGGGCCGGATCCCCGAGCGGCGCAAGCCGGAGCCGCCCGCCGAGCGCCCGGCGCCCTTCTTCTTCCTCCTCGACCTGGCCATGCCCCGCGACATCGACGCGGCCGTGCACCGGCTGGCCGGGGTGCGGCTGGTGGACATCGAGTCGCTGGCGGAAGCCTCCGCGGACGCGCCGATGGCGGCCGACGTGGACCAGGTCCGGCGTATCGTCTCCGACGAGGTCGCGGCCTTCGGCGCGGCACAGCGGGCGGCACACATCACGCCGACCGTGGTCGCGCTGCGCACCATGGCCGCCGACGTCGTCGCCAGTGAGATCGCGCGGCTCGACGGCCGCCTGCCCGACCTGGACGAACGCCAGCGCGGCGAGATCCGGCAGGCCGTGCACCGGGTCGTCGACAAGCTGCTGCACGCGCCGACCGTACGGGTGAAGCAGCTCGCGGCCGAGCCCGGCGGCGCCGGGTACGCGGACGCGCTGCGCACCCTGTTCGACCTCGACCCCGAGACGGTCGCCTCCGTCTCCCGGGCCGGGGACAGCACAGACAAGAAGGACCGACCGGCATGAGTGACAAGGCACTGAGACTGGGGACCAGGCGGAGCAAGCTCGCCATGGCCCAGTCGGGGCAGGTGGCGGAGGCCGTCCGCCGGGTGACCGGGCGGCCCGTCGAGCTGGTCGAGATCACCACGTACGGCGACGTCTCCCGCGAGGCCCTCGCGCAGATCGGCGGCACCGGCGTGTTCGTCACGGCGCTGCGCGACGCGCTGCTCAAGGGCGAGGTCGACTTCGCGGTTCATTCGCTGAAGGACCTCCCGACCGCACAGCCCGAGGAGCTGGTCCTGGCCGCCGTACCGGTGCGCGAGGACCCCCGGGACGTGATCGTCGCCCGCGACGCGCTGAAGTTCACCGACCTGCCGCGCGGGGCGCGCATCGGCACCGGCGCGCCGCGCCGCATGGCCCAGCTGAACGCGTACGCCCGCGCGCACGCCCTGGACATAGAGACGGTCCCGATCCGCGGCAACGTGGACACCCGCATCCGGTACGTCCAGGAGGGTGAGCTCGACGCCGTCGTGCTGGCCGCCGCCGGACTGAACCGGATGGGCCGGATCGACGAGGTGACCGACTTCCTGTCGGTCGACACGGTTTTGCCCGCCCCCGGCCAGGGGGCCCTGGCGATCGAGTGTGCCGCGGGCAACGCGGACCTGATCGCGGCGCTCGGCGAACTCGACGACCCGTTCACGCGGGCCGCCGTGACCGCCGAACGGTCACTGCTCGCCGCCCTGGAGGCCGGTTGCAGCGCCCCTGTGGGCGCGCTGGCCGACTTCCTGGCCGACGGGCAGTTTGTCAAGGAAATGCGCCTGCGCGGCGTCGTCGGCACGACCGACGGCACCCGCACGGTGCAGCTGTCCACCACCGGTCCCGTGCCCCAGACGCACGACCAGGCGCTGGCACTCGGTCGCGACCTCGCCACCGAGATGCTCGCCCAGGGCGCGGCCGGTCTGATGGGGGAGCGAGCACATTGAGCCCCACCGCCCTTCCTGCCGCCGGTCCTGAACACGGGCACGTCACCTTCCTCGGTGCCGGACCCGGAGATCCGGGACTGCTGACCCTGCGCGCCGTGGAGGCGCTGTCGAGCGCGGACGTCCTGGTCGCCGAGCACGAGGTGCTCGACGTGATCCGGACCCACGCCCGACAGGGCGTCTCCGTGGTCCAGACGGACGCAGACCCCTCTTCGGTCTCGCCGCCGGGCACGGGCACGCCCCAGCTGACGGTCGTTGACGGCACGTCAACACCCGCCGCGGTCCCGGCTGCTGCCCGGGATGCCGCTCATCTTGTCATGGAGGCCGCGCGGGGCGGCAGGCGGGTCGTCCGTGCGGTGTCCGGGGACCCGGGACTTGATACGTACGCGGCCGAGGAAATGCTCGCCTGCGCCGCCGCCGGGGTGCCCTTCGAGGTGGTCCCGGGCGTCGCGGCGGCGGTCGGTGTGCCCGCGTACGCCGGTGTGCCGCTGCGGGACGCCGAGGGCGCGGACGTCCGGTTCGTGGACGCCCGTACGGCCTCCGACCGGTGCTGGACGGAAGTGGGCGCGTCCGACGGCACGGTGGTCGTCTCGACGACGCTGGACTCGGTCGCGGCGGCGGCCGGTGAGCTCGTGTCCGCCGGCCGCAAGCCGGACACCCCGCTGACGGTGACGATCGCCGGTACGACGACCCGCCAGCGCACCTGGACGGCGACGCTCGGCACGATCGCGCAGACCCTGAAGCAGGCGAAGGTGCTGCCGTCGCCGGACGGCGGCCGGCCGGTGATAGCCGTGGTCGGCGAGCGCAGCGCCGCCGCCCGGCGCGACCAGCTGTCGTGGTTCGAGTCCAAGCCGCTGTTCGGCTGGAAGGTCCTCGTGCCGCGCACGAAGGAGCAGGCGGCGTCGCTCTCCGACCAGCTGCGGTCCTACGGCGCGGTGCCGCACGAGGTCCCCACGATCGCGGTGGAACCGCCGCGGACGCCCCAGCAGATGGAGCGCGCGGTCAAGGGCCTGGTCACCGGCCGCTACGAGTGGATCGCGTTCACCTCGGTCAACGCGGTGAAGGCGGTCCGGGAGAAGTTCGAGGAGTACGGCCTTGACGCTCGGGCTTTTGCGGGTATCAAGGTGGCTGCGGTGGGCGAGCAGACCGCGAGGGCGCTGGTCGCGTTCGGCGTGAAGCCGGACCTGGTGCCGAGCGGTGAGCAGTCGGCCGCGGGCCTGCTCGAGGACTGGCCGCCGTACGACCCGGTCTTCGACCCGATCGACCGCGTGTTCCTGCCGCGTGCCGACATCGCCACGGAGACGTTGGTCGCCGGCCTGATCGAGCTCGGCTGGGAGGTCGACGACGTCACGGCCTACCGCACCGTGCGCGCCTCGCCCCCGCCGGCGGAGACCCGCGAGGCGATCAAGGGCGGCGGCTTCGACGCGGTCCTCTTCACGTCCTCGTCCACGGTCCGCAACCTGGTGGGCATCGCGGGCAAGCCGCACAACGTGACGGTGATCGCGTGCATCGGCCCGGCGACGGCCAAGACGGCCGAGGAACACGGCCTGCGGGTCGACGTCATGGCCCCGGAGCCGTCGGTCCACAAGCTGGCGGAGGCGCTGGCGGACTTCGGCCTGAAGCGGCGCGCCGCCGCGGTGGAGAACGGGGATCCGGTGACACGGCCCAGCGAGCGGCGACCGGGGGCGCGCAGGCGCCGGTCCACGACGTAGTCACGGCCCTTCGCGGTCCTTGCGCGCCCCGCCGTCCCCTACGGACGGCGGGGCGTCGCCCTGGAACGTGCCGCCGACCAGGTGGCCGCCCGGCACGCGGGCCGTGACGCGACGGTCGCCGCGCTGCGCGCCCTTCCCGTCGTCCACGCCGCGCACACCCACTACTGGCAGACGTACGCCGGGATGGGCAGGCCGCTGGGGGCCCTGCCACCGGTGGGCGAAGTGCACGGCGGCTTTCTGCGGCTGCTCGCCGCCCGGCCCGGAGAGGACCTCGCCACCCTCGCCGCCGGGCGTCGTCCGCCCAGGCCGCACCGGTACGACTCGCACCCGCCGACCGCCGAACGGATCGCCCTGGTCGAGGAACTCCCCGCCGACGACCGGGCCGACGACCCCGCCGACGCGCCGACCGCACTCGGCCTGCTGCGCGAGCCGGGCAAGGTGTTCGCCGAACTGGAAGCGCGCACGCTGCCGCACGAGGCGGCCGGGCTGCGGCGCATGAGCTGGGACGACCTCGTCATGGCCCGCGCGGTCGCCGACGCCGAGGGATGGTCCCGGCCGCTGCGGCTTGCCGTCGCCAGGGCGCTACGCTCGGAGGCCCGGGACCCCGACGAACAGGCGGGCACCGCGTTGCCCGGCCTGGAGGAGGTGCTCGACGCCTTCGACCGGGGCCTGCTGTGGATGGCGGTGGCCGACCGCATACCCAAGCCTCCGCAGGCGGCGCGACTGGTCGGGGCGTCCGCCCGCAACTTCATCCGGCCCAAGGTCTTCGACGGGCTCGCGGGCATGGTCCATCTGCGCCTCGTCGACGCCGGGCAGGCCGCCCCCGACATCGCGTGGTCGGGGTGTCCCGGGATCGCCCTCCCCGAGGAGTGGGAGAAGTCCATGGACGACGCCCTCGACGCGGCCGTCGCCGACACACCTGACACCGCGCCGCTGCGTAGCCTGCTCGCGGGCGTGACCCCGGCGTGGGGTGTCAGCGACCCGATGCGTACGACAGGAAGCTCGCCCAGGCGGTGGGGGTGAGGGCGAGACGGGGGCCGGTGGGGTTCTTGGAGTCGCGGACGAGGATGTGGTCGGGGACGGTGGCCACCTCGACGCAGTCGGGGCCGCTGGACGTGCTGTAGCTGCTCTTTATCCACTCCAGCTTCATGTCTCTCCAAGCACTTTCTCGATGAGGGCCATCGACTCCCGTGGGCTGAGAGCCTGCGCCCGGATGATTCCATACTGGATGTCGAGGAGTTGCACCTCTTTGGGCTCGGCGATCACACGACTGATGTGCACCACTTCGATGTGGCCAACCGTGCTGCCGTCCTTGAGCCTGAGCAACCTGAACGGTCCGTCGAGCCCCGAGTTCTCCTCGCGACCCAAGGGCAGCACCTGGAGGTCGACGTTGCGGAACTCGGCGACATCCAACAGCCGTTCGAGTTGGGTGCGCATCACCATCTTGCCTCCGACGGGCCGACGAAGCGTCGACTCACACTGGACAAAACTGAAGACAGGGCGGGCCGTCGTGTCGTTGACGATCTCCTGCCGCGCCATGCGGGCCGCTACCTGCTGCTCCAACTGGTCGGTCGTGAAAGGGGGACGGCGGGCGCTGAGCACCGCCCGCGCATACTCCTCGCTCTGCAGCAACCCATGGATGACGGAGTTGTTGTAGGCACACAGCTCGACCGCATCCGCCTCCAGCTTCTTCAGGTCCCGCACCTTCTTCGGGTACCGGACCTCCGCCAAGTCCTTCTTCATCGCGGCGACCCTGCCGCCCGCACCCAGGGCTTCGTCCGCCGCGTCCAGGTACTCCGGCCGTGGAATTCGCCGTCCCCGCTCCACCGAGGAGACCAGTTCCTCCCCGTACCCGATGGCCGCGCCGAACTCGGCCTGGGTGAGGCCGGCCGTCTCCCGCCACAGCTTCAGCTGTCGTGAGACCGTCCGCATCACCGCCCCGGCCTCGTCGTCCAGCCCCGCATCCCAGTCGCTCACGCACGCCGTCCTTCCGTCACCACTCACCCCGTACGGCCCGGACGCACCCGGACACCACACGGACAGCCCCCGTCCGCACGGGCCGCCGTGCTTCACAGGCTAAGCACGCTTGGACACGCTGAGTGACGTGAACGAGCGAATCTCCACCCTCCACATCCCGGCGCGCCAGTTCTGCGTGCCGCTCTCCTCAACCCGGCGCGGCGCCCGCCTCGGCCGGCTGCTGGCGACCGAGCAACTGCGCGCCTGGGGACTGCCGTTGGACCCCGCCCGGCTGATCGTCGCTGAGCTGACCGCGAACGCCGCGCTGCACGGCCGGGTTCCGGGACGGAGCTTCCGCTTGGCGCTTTCGGTCACCGCTCCGCGACGTCTGTGTATCGAGGTGACCGACACCCGGGGCGATCACCTGCCCGCCCGCCGGACCGCAGCCGGCGTACCCGCCGAGTCCGGCTACGGCCTACTGCTGGTCGAGGAGTTGGCGGACCGCTGGGGCGTGCGGCACGGACCGGTGCCGTGCAAGACGGTGTGGGTGGAACTGGACCTCGCACCGGAGCCGGGAAACGCGTGATGCGGTGACGCCGCGGCCGGGGCTGCGGGCCGTAAAAGACCAAAGAACCCGGGGAAAAAACCAACCAACCAAACCAAACCTCGCGTAGGTCACTCGCGCGGGTGAAACGGGTCGGTCTGGCTGGCGCGGCGGCGGCTCGGGCGTGCAGTCTCACCCCGAGGCAATTGCCTCCGTCACGACTCCACAGCCCCAGACATGCATCGGCCCCCGCCGGGACGGCAATCCCAGTGCGAGGGCCTGACCAACGAGGAAGAAAGCCCTTCCCCATGGCTGAGAAGAAGCCTAACGCCGCCCTGCGTCCGATTCCGGGTGTTCGGCGATCCACCACCCACTCCGGTGTCACTCACGTACGTACGTACCAGTCCGGCCAGTACGTGGTCGTCGGCAACCACCTCGCCCAGCACCGCGAGCTGTCGCTGACCGCCATCGGGCTCGCGACCCACATCCTGTCGGTGCCCGAGGGGACCCCGGTCGACATCCGCAGCCTCGCGGACCGCTTCCCCGAGGGGCGGGACCGGATCGCGGCTGCGCTGCGCGAACTGGAGAGGCACGGCTACCTGGAACGGGTCCGCGAGCACACGGACTCGGGCCGCCTGGTCACGCGGACGTACGTCCATCACGCCCCCGTCCCGGATCACGTCACCGCTGTCGCGCCCCTGCGCGTGGCCGGGCCTCAGGATCCAACGATTGGTACCCGTGACCGCCGGTCCGAGGCAGGCACGGACGTAACGGAAACGCCCAAGGAGGACGACCAAGCGTCCCACCGGGACGCGACCGAACCCGAAGCCGCGCCGAAGGAGCGCTGCTCCCACGACCGGCATCAGATCAGGGCTGTTGCCCTCCTCGCGGGCCTGCGCCGCACGGACGAACGCCTCGCCCTCTCCCAGCGGCAGGTGGACCGACTCGCCCCCGCCGTCGCCGCCTGGTTCGCGGTCGGGGTCACGGAGGCCGCCGTTCATCGGACGCTGAGTGCCAATCTCCCTGAGGACATGCCGCACCCGGCCGGTGTGCTCGCCTACCGGCTCCGTGCGATGCTGCCGGTACCCCTCCCGGCCCGTCCCACAGACTCGCCGCCCAGCGAAAGGACGGTTGGAGCCCCCCGTAGGCCCGATCCCCTCCAGACCTGCGACGGCTGCGAACGCGCCTTCCGCGCCGCTCACCCCGGGCGGTGCCGCGAATGCCGCGTCGATCGGACGGTGTCAAGCGAGGCCGTGTGCGTCGCATGAACCTGCTGCACCGGCCCGTGGGCCTTGCGCAAGCCGCCTGCGCCAGGGGAAGCCGTTCCTATACTTGCGCCATGGACCAGGAGTTGGAGCGAGCCGCCCTCGTTGCGCTACTGCGGCGTGGTGATCGGCCCTGGTCCGAGGTAACCGACCAGGTGGAGACGGTCGGAAGTGCCCGGGATGTCCTCGACAACTCACTCGACCTCTCGGGACAGGGGGCGCTCTTCGACACCGCGCCCTCTGTCGATCTGGAGAAGGTCACGGCGGAGATCGCCGACTGGGAGCGCGAGGGGATGCGGCTGGTCACGATCCTCGATCCTGACTATCCGCTCTACCTGAGGCTGGTCCATCAGCGTCCTCCTCTGCTTTTCCTTCGCGGGACGACGGCCGACGACGACCTGCGTGTCGCTGTCGTCGGCACCCGCACGCCCACTCCGGAGGGCGTCGCCCACGCCCGTGCGATCGCGGGCGGTCTCGCCGCGCGCGGTGTCACCGTCGTCAGCGGGCTGGCCGCAGGCATCGACACCGCCGCGCATGGCAGCGCCTTGGCCGCCGGCGGCCGAACCGTCGCGGTGATCGGAACCGGGCTGCGTCATGTCTACCCGGCCCAGAATGCGCGGCTCCAGGAGGAAATCGCCGAGAAGGGGCTGCTGATTTCCCAGTTCTGGCCCGATGCTCCTCCCTCGAAGACTTCCTTCCCCCTGCGTAACGCGGTGATGAGCGGTTACAGCCTGGCCACCGTCGTGATCGAGGCCGCCTACCGCAGCGGCGCTCGGATGCAGGCGCGACTCGCGTTGGAGCACGGCCGTCGAGTGTTCCTCATGCGCTCTCTGATGACTCACGAATGGGCCAGGGAGTACGCCACCAGGCCCAACACGACTGTCATTGACGGTCCGGAGGACGTCTTCCGCCACCTCGACTCCCTCGTCCCCACCACGGGCGAGCTGACCTGGACCTGACCGGCGGACCAGCGTGGCAACCGTCGTCGGGCTGTCCGCCCGCTATGCCAACTTCCTGGTCCACCCGCTGCTGCCCGGCCCTGGTGTGTGTCGGGTCTGCCGAGGTCCCGCCACGGTCGGGTACCGAACCTGTCTGCGGTGCAACGAGGCCGCCAAGCTTCTTGGCGCGGGAGTGGCTGACGCCGTGGTGCCTGTCAGCCTGGCCCTCAAGGGCGAGCAGTATGCCAACGAGCTCTGGCGCTACAAGAACGCAGCGGGCCCTCAACAGCAGTACTTCCGTATGGGGCTGGCAGCCGTTCTATGGCGCTTTCTCACTGCGCACGAGGAGTGCATCAGAACTCACTGCTTAGTGCCCTCCTTCGACATCGTGACCACGGTGCCCAGCACCAGCGGACGTGCGGATCACCCCTTGCGTGCGATGGTCGCCGAAATGGCCGGGGTCACCCGGGACCGCCATCGCCACCTGCTCGCGCCGACACCGGAGGCGGCCTACCTGGGCCGGGTGGCCTCTTCCAGGCGCTATGCGTCAGCGGCGCTCCAGGGTGAGAACGTCCTGCTCATCGACGACACCTGGACCACCGGCAACCATGCGCAGTCCGCGACGGCCGCGCTGAAAGCGGCCGGGGCCGGCAGCGTGGCCATCGTGGTTCTCGGCCGCCACCTCAACATCGACTACAGCAACACGGCCGAGCACGTCGCGCAGGCGCGATTACGCCGCTTCTCCTGGGACGCCTGCCCGTTGCGTCCCTGGGACCACGCCTGACCGAACCGCCTTCGGCGTGCTCTCGTCTCTGCGATGCTGACCGGCATGGGTGGGGGAGTTCGACGACGTGATGGTGCAGCCCGCTGGCTACGGCAGCGTGCCGCGGCAGTGGCGCTGACATGCTTCGGGGTTGCGGCCGCTGTGTTGCATGTCCTGGCACCTGGGCTGAAGATCGACGGTGTCACGGTCGCGCTGCTCGCGGTGGCGGCGGTGCCGTGGCTCGGGGATCTGGTGCGCAGTATCGACGTGCCGGGCCTGGTGAGGATTGAGTTCCAGGATATGCAGCGTCGGCTGGAGGCGGCCCAGCGGACAGCGAACGCGGCTCTCGTCGGTGATGAGCCGGGCGTCGGTGCCGTGGACGACACAGCCGCGTCGGACGCGGTCCGGGAACTTGCGGCCGAGTACGTGAAGGTACGCGACGAGCTGCGCAGCGGTCCAGCGCGGACCCACCGGATGGATCAGATCTTCGCCCGCCTGGTACGGGCAACTCAGCGAGTGCGCGATTTCGACGCAGAGGCGTTGCTGGGCTCGCAGGACGCCGGGCTGCGGCTCGCGGCCTACGCGCGCCTGTACGCGGTGCCCGAACCGGAGCTACTCGGCACGCTGGTCGAGGCAGTGACCGTCGAACCGCTCGCCTTCAACCAATACTGGGGATTGCGGGCGGTCGGCAGAGGCGTGGAGGAGACGGGAGCGGAGCACGTTCCGCTCGGCGTGGTCCGCCGTTTGGAGGAGTTCCGCTCCCGTATGCCGCGTGACAGCGACCGGGGCCAGCTCGCCGACCGTGTGCTCACGGAGTTCGGCGAAGGATGATCCGCCTGCCGCACACGCCGGTCAGGCCCCCGTACCCCCCGCGTAATCGCTGTTGAACGTCGTCTCGATCGTCTGGGCCACCGGCTGGGCCACGCCCGTGCCGGTGAGGATGATGCCCAGTTCGCGGTTGTTGCTGAGGGAGTTGCTGCTGATGTTCATGGAGCCGGCCTCGACCTCCTGGGTGGACAGGCCGTAGTCGGCGACCATCGCCTTGGCGTGGATGTAGAAGCCGTTGGGGTCGGAGTAGCCGACGACCGTGCCGCCGGCTGCCTTGATCGCGGAGACCTCGCTGGAGTAGCTGGAGGGGTTCTCCAGGACGACGCGGACCTTCACGCCGGCCTTGGCGCGGGCGACGATCGCGTTGACCACAGTGCTGTCGCTGAACTCCAGTTCCTCCACGTCCAGGGACTTGGTCGCGGAGTTGACGAAGGACACGAGGCGGTTGCGGGAGTCGGTGGGGGACCAGAGCAGGTGGTCGCCGTCCGTCGGGGTGATCGACGTCGCCGTGTAGTCGGCGTTGAAGACCTTCTCGATGGCGGCGACGTCGCGGGTGTCGTCGGTGAACACGCCGTAGTCGCGGCTGGTCGTGTAGTACTGCGAGGTCAGGTTCCCTGTCATGACCAGGGACTTCACACCGTCCACCGTGATCGTCTTCTGGTGCGTGTAGACGTAGGCGGAGGAGGACCAGACCACGCCCACGCCCGCGTTCTTCAGGGACGTGTACGCCGCGTTGTTGGCGCTCTGGTGCTGGCGGTCGAGGATGACGCGGACCGTGACGCCCTTGTTCTTCAGGGCTATGAGGTCGTTCACGGCCGTGGTGTCCTCCAGCTCGTACATCGTCATGTCGAGCGTGCTGGTGGCCGAGTTGACGAAGTCGTAGATCGTGGGCTGGCTGCCGGTCTGGGAGAAGGCGAACGCGGAGTAGCTCGCGGCGTTCGCGGGTACGGCCGTGGCGACGATTGCGGTGCCGGCGGTCAGGGCGACGGCGGCGCGGGTGAGGACCTTCCGCAGCATGCGTGACTCCTAGGTGAGCGCACGGGGAGGGGGTGGCGCGTGCATGTCACCACGCGCGTAGAACGCTGGGGAGGCCGGAGGATCCAGGGATGCCCAGGGGAGCGCAAAGTCTTCGTATGGCGGCGCCGCTATGCCCGTGAATGGGCTGTCTGTGGGCTCACTGTGGACCGGCCGCCGGGCCGACACGGCGTCGGCAAAGGCGGGGGCCGGGCGGGCGTAGCGTAGAAGGCATGACGAAGTACGGATCGTTTCCCGGAACGCGTCCCCGGCGGCTGCGGACCTCGCCCGTCATGCGCCGGATGGTCGCCGAGACCCGTCTGCACCCGGCCGACTTCATCCTCCCGGCGTTCGTCCGGGAGGGCGTGAGCGAGCCGGTGCCGATCGCCGCCATGCCCGGTGTCGTCCAGCACACCCGCGACAGTCTGAAGAAGGCCGCGCTGGAGGCCGTGGAGGCCGGGATCTCCGGGATCATGCTGTTCGGCGTGCCGGAGGAGGCCAACAAGGACGCGCAGGGCACGGCCGGCACCGACCCGGACGGAATCCTGCAGGTCGCCCTCCGGGACGTGCGGGCCGAGGTCGGCGACGACCTGCTCGTCATGTCCGACCTGTGCCTCGACGAGTTCACCGACCACGGGCACTGCGGGGTCCTGGACGCCGAGGGCCGTGTCGACAACGACGCGACCCTGGAGCGGTACGCCGAGATGGCCCAGGTGCAGGCCGACGCCGGTGCCCACGTGGTCGGCCCGAGCGGGATGATGGACGGTCAGATCGGCGTCATCCGCGACGCGCTCGACCAGATCGGCCGCGAGGACGTGGCGATCCTCGCGTACACCGCCAAGTACTCCTCCGCCTTCTACGGCCCCTTCCGCGAGGCCGTGGCGTCGTCGCTGCAGGGCGACCGGAAGACCTACCAGCAGGACCCGGCCAACTGGCGCGAGTCCCTGCGCGAGTTGGAGCTGGACCTGGCCGAGGGCGCGGACATGGTCATGGTCAAGCCGGCCGGACCGTACCTCGACATCCTCGCCCGGGTCGCGGACGCGGTGGACGTGCCCGTCGCCGCCTACCAGATCTCCGGCGAGTACTCGATGATCGAGGCCGCCGCCGAGAAGGGCTGGATCGACCGCGACCGGGCCATCTTCGAGACCCTGACCGGCATCAAGCGGGCCGGGGCGCGGAACATCCTCACCTACTGGGCGACCGAGGCGGCACAGAAACTGCGCTGACCGCGCCCGGCGGGCTCACCAGTCGAGGGCGTCGTCCGCGTTCTGCTGCCAGTACGTAACCTTCAGCGAGCTGTCGTAGTAGACGCCCTTCGCCGGCAGGGCGGGGGTCGCGGCGGGGCCACCGTCGCTGTTCGGGGTCCGGCCCTGGAACATCACGGTCAGCCGGTGGCCGGTGGCTCCGGCCTCACCGCTGCCGTCGGCGGCCGACAGCAGCACGCCCGCGTACCCCGACTCGCCGGGCGCCAGGGTCGTCACGGCCTGCGGCTGGGTGGCCTTGTCCCCCTGCGGCGCCCACTGCATCTCGTCGAAGCGCAGGACCGGGTAGTACGGCAGCAGGCAGGTCCTGGTGCCGGTGTTCTTCACGGTGATCAGCATGTGGTTCAGGGGGCGGGTGACGGGCCGGGCGGTGACGGTGGTGTTCGCGCCGTTGCACAGCACGACCGAACCGGCGGTGCCCGTCCCGGTTCCGGCGCCATGACCCGATCCGGTACCGGTGCCGGCACGGGTGCCGGTGCCGGTGCCGGTCCGGGTGGTCGGCCTGCCGGTGGGCGTGTGGGTACGGGCCGCGGACGCGCCGCTCGTCGCCCGGTCGCCGGAGCTCTGTCCCGGGGCCGTCGTGGCCGCGGACGGCGCCGGGTGTGCCGCGCCCTCGTCCTTCGTCCCGGTCCCGTCGCCGCACGCGGTGAGCGCGAGCGCGGCGAGTGCGGTGCCGGTGGCGGCGAGCAGACGGATGTGGCGCATACGCATGGCAAGTCCTCTTTCGGGATGGGCCCGTTGGCGTGTTTGGATGACCCATAGCCTGTGCGGCGCTTCGTCCCGGCGGCCACATGCAGCGGGAGATCCGGGACGCTGGAACGGCGGCACAGCAGATGACCTGCGGGAACAGTCCCTCCCTGGAACGCCGGGAGGGGACACGGGGGCGGAGGAACGGTGGCGGACGGCACCAGGGAGAGCGGTTTCGCGGACCTTCTGCGGGAGCTGAAGAACCGCTCCGGGCACAGCTACGGCACACTCGCCAAGCGGCTCCACATGAGTACGTCGACGCTGCACCGCTACTGCAACGGGGATGCCGTACCGACCGACTACGCCCCGGTGGAACGCCTGGCCCGGCTGTGCGGGGCCACGCCCGAGGAACTCGTGGAACTGCACCGCAGGTGGGTGCTGGCGGACGCCGGGCGGGGGCGGAAGGAGCCGGCGGCGGCCGCCGCGGTACCGGCGCCTCCCGCCGTGGAAGACGCCGAGGAGGAGCCACGGGCGCCCGGTGAAGCGGAGGCTGCGGCGCCCGGTGAAGCGCAGGCCCCAGCGCCCGCCCGGGCCCCGGTGCCGTACGACCGGCCTCGCCGCCGTGCCCGTACCGTCCTCCTCGCCGCCCTCACCGTCACCGCCGTCCTCGGCGGCGTGGGCCTCGCCCTGAACCTGTCCCCGAGCCCCAAGAGCGGTACCCCCACGGTCGCCGGTACGCGGGCACGGGACCAGGAGCCGACGGCAGGCGCCCCGTACCCGACGGCCCCCGCCGGCTCGGCCGGCCCGTCCCGCTCCCCGTCCCGGGCCTCCGGTGCGCCGCCCGCGGACAGTCCCGGCGCGCCGCACACCGGCCGTACGCCCGACGGCGGTGACACCGTCCCCTCCGCCACCCCTCCCCTCGCGATCACCACCCACCCCTACGCCTGGCCCGACCCCTGCAGCCAGCACTACCTGATCGACCGCGCCCCGGCGGACGTCTCCCCGCCTCCGCTGGAGCAGGACGCGCCCGCCTGGGTGGCCGTGCACAAGGCCGTGTCGGCGGGCGAGCAGTACGTCACGTTCACCGTGCAGGGCACCGGCTCGGACACCGTCGTACTGGAGGGGCTGACCGTGCGCACGGCGGGCCGGTGGGCGCCGCTCGCCTGGAACGACTACGCCATGGGCTATCCGGGCGTGGGCTGCGGCGGCGGCGTGCCGACCCGGTCCTTCACGGTCGCCCTGGACGCCCTGCGGCCCGGGGTCGTGCCGGCGGCCGGGCAGCCCGGTTTCCCGTTCAAGGTGAGCCGGTCGGACCCCGAGGAATTCCACATCACGGGCGACGCCTCCGCGTACGACGTCAGCTGGTACCTGGAACTGGCGTGGTCCAGCGGGACGCGCCACGGGACACTGCGGATCGACGACCACGGCCGCCCGTTCCGCACCAGTGGCAACAACAGCCGGCCCGCGTACGCCTTCCCGTTGGGCGGCGAGAAGTGGCAGCCGGCGACGGACGCCGACTGAGCGTCCGGATCGCGGAATTACCGGTGTAGACGGCACGCACTTGTCTAGCCTGACGGCTCCCCGAGCCGAAGGAGAGCGCGCCATGAGCACCGCCGAGTCCGTCGCCCCGAGACACGCCGCCCCGACCGTCGCCGCGCCTGCCCACGCCGTCACCGGGCCGGCCCCGGTCCCGGCCCGTGCCCCCCTCCCGCCGCTCGCCCCACGTGTCCGTACCGTGGGTGGCTCGCCCGTGCGGGACATCCTCGCGGTCACCGCGCGCCCCGAGGTGATCAACTTCGCGGGCGGCCTCCCGGCACCCGAGCTCTTCGACCGGGACGGCATCGCGGCCGCCTTCCAGGACGCCCTGGCGCGGACCCCGGCGCAGGCGCTGCAGTACTCCACGACCGAGGGCGAGCCCACGCTCCGGGCCGCCCTGGCCGCGCGCGTCACCACCCGGGGGCTGCCCACCACCCCCGACGAACAGCTCGTCACCACCGGCTCCCAGCAGGCCCTGTCTCTCCTGGCGACGGCCCTGCTCGAACCCGGCGACACGGTCCTGGTGGAAAACCCCTGCTACCTGGCGGCACTTCAGGTCTTCGGCCTCGCGGGGGCGCGCGTGGTGGCCGTGCCGGGGGACGAGGACGGTGTGGATCCGGTGGCCCTGGAGGAGGCGATCCGCCGCGAGCGCCCCAAGCTGCTCTACCTGGTCCCCACCTTCCAGAACCCCACCGGCCGCACCATGCCCGCGCAGCGCCGCACGGCCCTCGCCGCCGTGGCCGCCCGCGAAGGCGTGTGGATCGTCGAGGACGACCCCTACGGCGAGCTCCGCTACGACGGCGAGCACGTCCCCTGGATCGCCTCCCTCCCCGGTGCCGAGGACCGCACCGTCCTGCTCGGCTCCTTCTCCAAGGTCATGGCCCCCGGCCTGCGCCTCGGCTGGCTGCGCGCGCCCGCGGAACTGCGCCGGGCGTGCGCGGTCGCCAAGCAGGCGGCGGACCTGCATACCCCGACGCTCAACCAGCTCGCCGCCGCCCGCTACCTCGACGTCCTGGACACCCATGTGGAACGGGTGCGGGCCGTGTACGGCGAACGCCGGGACGCCATGCTCGCGGACCTGCCGGCCGCGCTCCCGGCCGGTTCGCGGTGGAGCCGGCCCGAGGGCGGCATGTTCCTGTGGGTGCGGCTGCCCGAGACGTACGACACCCTCGCCCTGCTGCCCCGAGCGGTCGAACAGCACGTCGCCTACGTCCCCGGCGCGCCCTTCTACGCCGACGCCCCCGAGCCCTCCACCCTCCGCCTGTGCTTCGTGACCCAGACGCCGGAGGAGATCGTGGAGGGGCTGCGCAGGCTGGGGCGGGCGCTGCGGGACTGAGACCCCGCCGGGGTCAGTCCCACCAGAAGGTCCAGGTGGACGCCCCGACCAGGTCCTTCGCGTACGTGCGGAGGGTGTCCCGGTCGCCCTGGAGCACGTTGTCCGGGCAGAACGCGAAGTGCTCCGCGGCCACGGCCTCGGCGTCCTCCTGGGTGGCCGGCGGAGCCGCCACGGAGACGACGAGGGTGCCCAGGCCGAGGGCCACGACCCGTATCCCGAAGCGGTCCTCCCAGGAGCGCAGCACCGCGCACATCCGGGCCACGTCACCCTCGTAGTTCACCGGGCCGGTCCAGCCGATCGCCGCCGGTATGTCGGCGGACCGGCGGGCCGGGACCAGGGCGAGGTGCGCACGCTCGATCTCCGACTCCGGATCGCGCACCAGCGCGTCCGCGACCTGGGCGGCGCGGGTGTCCGGATCGGCGGAGAGCGCGGCGGGGGCGGGCGCGAGGCCGGGCCACTCGGCCCCGAACGGCTCGATCTCCTCCGCGATCTCGCCGTCCTCCGTCTCCTCCTCCCAGTACTCCGCAAGGACGTCCTCGGCGTCGTGATCGCCCGGGTACGACGTCTCGCCGGGCAGCAGCACCCAGTCGTCCAGACCGGCCACCGAGCCACCGACGTCGAGGAGCACGGGCAGCAGACCGGCCCGGGCCGCCGGATGGCCGAGCGCCTTCCACGTGCCCGGCGCGGCCGGCTTCTCCGCGTGCCACAGCAGCGGTTCGTGCCAGGGCCCGTCGTCGGTCAGGTCGACCAGCCTGCCGGGCGGCAGTTGAAGCCCGAGGGAACGGCCGCTGGGGTCGGTGGCCAGCCTGGGCAGCGGATTGGGAAGAGTCGCCATACCCGTGACTGTAAAGCCCGCCACTGACAACGCCGTTGACCAGCCCTCCCCAGGAACCCAAACCCCCCGCAGCTTCTCTTACCGGGTGGTGTTGTGATGGGCGGGGACGCGGTGAGCGGTGTGACGGGAAGGACGGAGGAACGTGCGGATCGGGCGCTACCCGGTGCGGTGGCACATCGTGCTGCTCACGCTGTGGACGGCCGGGTGGTTCGTCGTGGCCGAACGCCACGCGGCCGTGTCCTGGCACTATCTGCGCCAGGGCGAGCAACTGCTCTTCGGCCAGGCCTCCGGCGGCGGTCTCGCCCTCTACGCCAACCACCCCGAGCTGCAGATAGGCCCCGTCAGCTTCCTGGTCGCCGGGCTCTTCGCGCCCTTCCCTCCCGACCTGGGTGAGAAACTGGCCGACGCGTTCATGTCCGGCGTCGGCCTGTACATGCTCGTCCTGGTCGGCCGGGCGGCGGCCGACCACTACCTCGGCACGGGCGTCAACCACAGACGTCTCCAGCAACGCGTGCTGATCGCCGGGGCGGCCTTCATCCCCATGTGGGTCGAGGTCTCCGTCCGCTTCGCCCACCTCGACGACGTGCTGGCCCTGTTCTTCACCACGCTCGCGGTGCGCGCACTGGTCCGCGGCAACGCGACGGCGGTGGGCGTGTTCCTGGCCCTGGCGGTCGACTCCAAACCCTGGGCGGTCGGCTTCCTCCCGCTGCTGCTGGCCCTGCCCCGCCCGGCCCGGCTGCGCTCGGCGACCTGGGTCGTCGCCCTGGTGGCGGTCGCCTGGCTCCCCTTCTACCTGACCCACCTGGAGACCCTGCACGCCGCCCGCTTCACGATCCCCAACCAGCCGGCCTCCTCGCTGCGCTGGTTCGGGGTGGACGACCCAGCGACCCCCTGGTGGGACCGCCCGGCCCAGATGGCGCTCGGCATGGGTCTCGGCGCCCTGGCGGTACGACGGGGCCGCTGGCCGGCGGTGGTCTTCCTGGCCGCCGACGCCCGCATCCTGCTGGACCCCAGCGTGTACACGTACTACAACGCCTCGGTTCTCCTGGGCACGTTGATCTGGGACTCGATCGGCCAGCGCCGCCTGGTCCCGTGGGTCAGCTGGATCGCCCTCATCTCCCTCTACGGCGGCGCCCTGCTGGTCCCGTCGGACTCCACCCGGGGTTTGCTCCGCCTGGCGTTCTGCGTCGGCTCGGCGGCGTACGTCCTGCTGTGGCCCCAGCGGGCACCGCGAGGCACCCGCGGGGGCCGGCGGTCACGGCGTGAGGCGCTTCGGGGGAGCCTCGTCGACCAGTGATCCGGCGGGAAGGTCCGGGCCCTACACCAGCGTCGTGATGCAGAACGGGTGCCCGGCCGGGTCCAGCAGCACCCGCCACCGTTCCCCGCCCGGCTGGAACTCCGGCTTGGTGGCGCCCAGGTCGAGCACGCGCTTCTCGGCAAGGTCCAGGTCGTCCACGCCCAGCTCGATGTGCGCCTGCTTCTCCTGGGCGGGGTCCGGCCAGGTGGGCGGGCGGTAGTCGGCGAGCCGGTTGAAGCCGAGGCCGGTCGAGCCCTCCTTGCCGAGGAAGACGAAGTCGTCGGTGGAGAAGAGGACGGACATGCCGAGCAACTCGCTGTAGAAGTCGGCCATTTCCTTGGGGTCGGCGCAGTCGAAGGTGACGGCGGCGTAGCGGAACGCGGGCGTGGAAGAGGTCTCCGTGGTCATGGGGAGGACGCTAGGACATGACCAGGACAGCTCCGGTCCTGGTTGTGCGGGGCGTGTGCCAGACTTCCCGTCGTGCTCAGCTCGTCCGCCCGCCTGCTAAGACTGCTGTCCCTGCTGTCCTCCCGCCCCTCCTGGACCTGTGCCGAGCTGGCCGAGCGCATGGAGGTCACGGACCGTACGGTCCGCAGGGACGTGGCCAGGCTCCGGGACCTCGGCTACTCCGTCGACTCGGAGGCCGGCCCCTGGGGCGGTTACCGCCTCCGTGCCGGATCCCGCGTGCCGCCGCTGATCCTGGACGACGAGGAGGCGCTGGCCGTGGCGGTCGGGCTGCGCGAGGCCGCGCTGAGCGACGCGCTCGGCGGCGACCAGGCGGCCCTGTCGGCGCTGCTGAAGTTGCGGCAGGTGCTCCCCCGGCACATCGCGGACCGTCTCGGCGAGCTGGACGACGCCTTCGTACGCCTGCCCGGGACCGACGGGCCGAAGATGCGACCGGGCCTGCTGCTGGAACTGGCTGTGGCATGCCGGGGTGGCGAGCGCGCCCGGCTGTCGTACACCGACGGGGAGGGCAGGACCACGGTCCGGGACGTGGACCCCTACCGACTCGTTCATGCCGCCCGGCGCTGGTACGTCGTCGCGCGCGACGTGGCCCGGGACCAGTGGCGCACCTTCCGCGCCGACCGTATCGACCGCTTCCAGCCCACCGGACAGCCGGCGGACCTCACCGACCCACCGGACCCCGCGCACCTGGTCTCCCGCAACATCGCGAACGGCCCCTACCCGCTCTCGGCGACCATCCGCCTCCCTTTTCCCCTGAAGGAAGCCCTGCGACTCATCCCCCCAACCGTCGGCACACACCGCCCCGACGGCCCCGACGCCACCCTGGTCGACATCGGCGGCCCCGACCCGGACGGCCTGGCCCGCTACCTCCTCGGCCTGGCGACGCCCCTACGGGTCCTCGAACCGGAGTCGGTACGCCAGGCGTTGGCACGCCGGGCCCGGGAGGTGGCGGACGCGAACGCTTAGGATGTGGGCGCGTCCCTCGTCTAGCCGAGGTCAGATGGCGTAAGCGCCGGTAGCCGGTTTCCCGTGCTCCCGCGCGTACGGCGTGAGAGCCACGATCCCGGCTCCCCACACCGTGGTGTCCGGGCCGAGGTCGAAGGGATTCACGCCCAATCGGCCTGCCAGCTCCGGCGCGAGGTACGGGGCGAGGTCCGCCCACTCCTCCTCGTTCTCTCCGTCGTCGGCGGGGTCGTCGCCCGGCGGCGTGATGCCTTCCTCGACGCAGGCGGCGCGCTCCTCCGGCAGGGGTTCGCCCAGGCTGTACCGCGCGTCGTCCGTGTCCCAGGAGCCGCTGCAACGACGTATGACGTTCCCGTCCTCCGCGACGAGCCAGCCCGAACCACCGCCCTGCTCACCGAAGTAGTACGCCTGGGCCCTGCCGTAGCGCCGGCTCAGTTCCGTGACGACGCGCAACACGTCCTCGGCGCGCTCCGGGTCGACGGGGTTGCACCACGGGCCGAGCACCAGCGTCCAGCCGTCGACTTCCGGGGTGACGTAGACCCTGCCGTATTCGGCACCGTCGTGGCTGTCGTGAGCCCCGATGCTGAGGCCCAGCGCGAAGGTGGCCGGTCTCGCGTCGTAGAGGTCGAGCACGTCCACGACTCCTTGCTGGTCGCCGCCGGGAACGGCGAACCAGGACGTGAAGCAGGTGTCCAGGGGCCGGGCCTGGTCGTGCGGCAACTTGATGCGGATGAGCCGCTCAACGGCGGCGCGGTCGGCCGCCGACAGGGCCTCCTCGCCGCCGACTGCGGCGAGCACGGACAGCGCGCCTGCCCTGAGCCGTCCTGGTCCATGACGGCGCACGCGGCGCAGGGGTTCGACGACACCCGGGCCCAGCATGCTCAGCACCCACATCGCCCGCTGGGCCACGCCGGGGTCCGGGTCGGCGAGCAGCGGAATCAGCGCGTCGATCACACGGCCGTAGTCCACGTCGGGATTCGGCTCCCTGCCGTAGTCCACCGAGCAGGCGTACTGGATGCCGATGGCGGCCGACTTACGTACGGACGCAGAGGGGTGGCCCAGCGCCTCCTTGTAGCGGTCGACCGTACCGAACGCCGAGAACGTGGCGCTCAGGCGGCGTCGCGACTCCTCATCCGACGCCGTGGCCAGAGCCGCCAGTACCTCGTCGTAGGCAGCCGGCCCGATCCGCTTGGACAGCACCATCTCTATCTCCCACGCGGGCACAGGTGATGCCGTGTCCAACAGCTCTTCGATCAGGGGCGGGGCCACCGCGGGGCCGCACGCGGCCAATCTCTCCCGAGCTGCCTCCCGTTGGTCCGGGTCGGCGAGGGCCTTGATCACCTCCGTCGCGGTCTGCTCCCAGACGCGAGGCTTCCAGGGGCCCACTATGGTGTCGGGGATCGACAGCTTGGGGAGAGGGCGCGGATTGTTCACCACAGCGGTCTCACCAGATCCCGTGCTCGAGTTCCTCGAGCGACAGGTTCCACTGCGATTCTTCATCGGCGAACGGCGTGGGATCGAAGGCGCCGACCACTCTCCGGAACCGTTCGGACAGTTCTTCCGGGGCGACATTATTGTCGTGATCGACTTCAAGCTTCCGAAGTTCGATGAGAGCGAAGAGTAGTGATTCGACATCGCGATGCAGCAAGATGTAATGCTCTTCGCTCTCCGGGAAGGAATACACCCTTCCGGATTCGGGGTCGACCGCAATGAGCGAGGTGAACAGGTAGCCAAGCGGCCACCATGCCCGGGTCTCGTAGGGGAACGGCCTCCCGAGGTGACCCAACAGGCCGGCCAGGGTTGTCGGGTTGAAGCCGAACTCATACATGTGCTCTAAATCTGTCTTCGAGGTGAAGATTGCAGAGTGGGGGAGACCCACTGAACTGAGGAGGGATGTCGGTTGTGGGCCGTCCGCGGATCCATGGATCGGGTGCTGCGGGAAAAAGACCACGTTCGTCAGGCCATAGGCCTTGATCAGGCTGGTGGCGGTTACTAGGTGTGTCACGGGGCCAGACGACGCTCTCTGCTCCTCACCACATGCCGTCCAGAACCTCACCCAGGAGACGGCTCCACTCGGTCTCCTCGTTTGCGAGTGGGACACGGTCCACCGCGGTGACAGCCTGCCGGAACTCGTAGACAAAAGCCTCCACCTCGTCTTCGTCCTCGGTATAAGCGTCAATGAGCTTCCGGAAGGCGCACAGAGTGAAAACGAATGACTCAACGTCGCGATGGAGTATCTGGCTTTCTGTCTCGCCTTCGGGATAGGCATGGACCGATCCGGTTTGAGGATCGAGGACGACCAGGGCCGTGATGAGGTAACCGAGTACGAGCCAACGGCGCTGCTCCGGTGGGCATGCCTGGCCCCGGTGGTCAAGGAGCGGGCCCAGTTCCGCCGGGGTGGGGAATCCGTTCTCGGGTTCGGCACGGGACACGAAAGTGCGGTCGCTGGGCAGACCCACAGCACCTAGGAACCCGGCCGTGGCAGCATCGAGTTCACTGCCGGCGTACTGGGGGTAGTAGTTGACGCCGTCCAGGCCGAACAGACGGATGACGTCTTCGCTGCTCACTGCGTGCTTCATGTTCGCCACGCTACCGTGTCCTACTTCTTGCCGTGGAGCCGTGCCAGGTTCTCCCGATAGGTCTTGTGCTCCTTGCCCTGTGTCGAAGGGTCACTTTGGTCGTAGTTCGCCGCGTGTGTGACCTTCGCATGCGGGAAGAACGCACTGAGCCATCGCTCACACCGAGGGCTCTTCTGGCAGGGAGCTCTCTCTGTGAACACCTCCCTGAGTCCGTTTGCGTTTCCTGTGTGAAGGAGAGGGTGTCCCAGAGAGCGTTCGGAGTGGAATCCTCCACCACTTCGCGTGATGAGGATCATTTCTCGACCGCTCTGGGGGTCTATGTACCGTCCGGCAGCGTAGTTCCTTCCCTGGTAATAGTCGTGTGCTTTACGGGCCAGTTGTGTCGCTTGCGCCAGGTCACTTGAAGCGGGGTTGATCTTCTGCGATACCACTTTCCCCTCGTGGCCTGAAGGCGTTTGCCATTTCTCCCGCTCAGACTGCGTCTTGGGGCGCCAGACCTGGCCGGTCGGAGCGATGTTCGCCAGATTCAGTCGGTCTTCGTGGTCGTGCCCGTGGGTTCCCTTGGCAGGTATCGTGCCGTCCGGCATCAGACGATCCACAGAGCCGTCCGCGTTCAGGATGTACATCCTGGGGTTCCCGTGCTCGTCTCGGCCCTTGTGGGTTTCGATCCCCTTGAGCCGTTGCCCGATCTCGATGTCGTTGTCCTTGTGCAGCCGCGAGACCCCCCGCGCGCGGTCCGGGACCGTCTCGGTGAGGTGCTTTCCGACCTTGACGAGGGCTTTTTCGCAGCCGTGCAGGGCGCCGTGGATCATCGAGTCGAAGGTCTGGGTGAAGGGGTCCTTGCCCCTGGTGCGGCCGAAGAGGCCCTTGGCGCGGCCGAGTGGGGCGGCGCTGTTCGCGTGGAGTTCGCTGCCGTGGAAGGAGAGCTTGCCGGCGCCGCTCTCGAACTCCTCGTGGTCGATGTGGAGGTCGCCACCCGCGCCCGAACCGCCGGACGCGGAGGCCAGTTCCATCCCACCGGTTCCGGCTCCCGCCGAGGCCAGCTTCATGCCGCCGTGTCCGTGGCCGTGTCCGGTGTCACCGCCGCCGCTTCCGCCCCCTCCCGCGCCGGTCGGGGCGGGAGGCAGGGTGAACGCATCCGCCGCCAGGTTCAGGACCGCGTCCTCGATCATCGCCTCCAGCTTGGCGTTGACCGGCTCGGTGACCTTGGCGATCAGCTCGTTCACGATCTGGTCGGCGGCCTCGTCGATGATGCGTTTCACCAGTTGGCGCATGGCCGTGACCTCGGCCGCGCCGAGCACGGCGGACAGGCCGCCGGTGACGAAGGACAGGCCGAGCGACAGGCCCACCGAGCCCGCCATGACGGCGAGTTCGGCCTCGGCCTTGGTCTTCATTCCGAAGATGACGTCCGCGACCACGTCCAGGGCGTCCGCGAACAGGCGTGCCAGCTCCGGGATCTTGTCGAGGTGGCTGGCCTTGACCTGGTTCCAGTGGTTCTGCATCGATTGGACGGCCCAGCCGTGGGAGGAGGCGAGGATCTGCTCCACCGTCTTGTGGGCGTCCGCCCCGTGTCCCTCGAACTTGTCGGCGAACTCCCGCATGGCAGTGGCCATGTGGCGGTAGTCGTCCTCGTCGACGTTCGGAAAGTGGATGCCGATGTAGTCGAGTACCTGGTCCAGCCAGCCCGGAATCGTGTAGCCCATCCCCCGTGACGCCCCCTCGCCCTCCTGATCATCGTATGAGCATCAAAACCCTAACGGGAAAGGTGGGTTGGGGGGCAAGGGTGCTCGCCGCCTCTATGGCATGACTGTGACAACGCCATCCGGTTTCAGGCCGGGCGCAGGTGCACCAGCATCTCGTCCGTGCCGACCAGGAGCGTCCCGGCATCGGTCACGGCCAGCGAGTTGACCGCCGCTCCGGGCCGGTAGGTGCGGACCGTGCCCTCGTCGTCCAGGGTGTGGTGTTCGACCAGGCCGTCCGCCCAGGCGATGGCCAGCACCGGTCCGCCCTCGGTGGTCGCTGTCGCCAGGGCCGTCACCGGGCACGCCCGCGACCGGACAGGCGACGCGAGGGGCTCCGCTCCGGGGGCCCATGCTCGCACCGTGCCGTCGTAACCACCGCTGTGGATCAAGGGGATTCCCGGGCCGTCCCCGGGCGTCTCCAGGCGCAGGACTGCCACTGCGGCGACCTCGCCCTCGTGCAGGTGCGCCACGAAGGCCCGTGTCTCTCCGTCCACTTCGGAGAAGGCGTGCACCGTGCCCGCGGCGTCCCCTGCCGCGAGCAGTCCCTCGCAGAATGCCAACGTGACCGCTTCGGCGCTCAGTTGTTTCCGCGCCGCCTCCGTCAGCCGCTCCACCGGCGCCGGCCTGTCCTCCAGCAGTGCCGCCAGGCCGGTGACCCGCGGCGTGGAGGGGCTGTGCTGGATGTGCATCCGGCCCTGCGCGTCCAGGACGAGTACGTCGCCCTCGGGGGTGGCGGCCACAGCACGCACCCCCGGCACCGGCTCCGGCAGCCGGCCACTCGGAGCCGCGTCCGACTCGTCCACCAGACGGACCGTGCCCTGATGATCGGCGACGACCAGCTTCCCCGCCAGGTGCCCGCGACCGGACGACAGCGCACGTGCCGGTCCCGGCCATGGCGGGCGCACGTCGCCGCGCACCCTGCGCCAGACGACCTGCCATGCGGCACCCTCGGCCAGGGCGGCGAGCGCCTGCGGCAGCCTCGGGTCGGCGTCGTCGCCCAGGGCCGCCAGGAGTACGACGGCCCGGTCCGCGGGTGCCTGCTCGTGGGTCAGGGAGGCGCCCGCCCGTAGCCATGCCGTCCGCAGGCCGCCGTGAGCGTCCCCGGAGCGTTCGTAGCCGACGGACACCTGCCAGGGGTCCGCTGCGCAGATCACGGTGGGGTCGTTCAGGTCGACAGTGCCCGTTGGGCGTTCGATCGGCACCTCGCGGTCGGCCGGCTGGGAGGCCGCCCACGCCGCGTACCGCTCCGGATCCGTCCACTGCGGTTGGTCGAGGTCCATCACGGCCGAAGGCACGGCCATGAGGGGCGCGGCCTCGGCGCTGTCGCTCCGCACCTCCACGAGCAGGCGTACATGGGGCAACTCGGCCAACAGCAGCACCAGTTCGGTGACCGTCCCAGCATCCTCCGCCTCATGCAGCTCCGGCAGCGCGATCACCGTACGGCGCTCGTCGGTGGCCAGTGAGGCCACCAGCTCGCCCGGGGTGCGGGCGGCCACGTGCAGCTGCTCGGCCAGTGTCCAGGCGGCGGTCAGGGCGGTCTG
Organism: Streptomyces sp. NPDC048191; assembly: GCF_040652655.1. Lineage (NCBI taxonomy): Bacteria > Bacillati > Actinomycetota > Actinomycetes > Kitasatosporales > Streptomycetaceae > Streptomyces > Streptomyces sp. NPDC048191. Next base: position 171,570 of record NZ_JBEZMO010000017.1, on the reverse strand, counting down.
GCCGGCCAGAGGGACGAAACCGTGGATCCGGCGTTCCGGCTGCGTCGCCTCCCGCGTCCCGTGCCCGATCAGCCACGCCAGCAGTGTCGACTTGCCGCATCCCGCGCTGCCGGTGAGGACACAGAGGCGAGGGGCCTGTGGATCGGCCAGCCAGGCCAGCAGGGCGGCGGCGGCCGGTTCGCGGCCCGCCGCGGGACGGGACCAGCTGAGCTCGGTCACCGGTCGCCCGCCTGCTGAGCCGCGTGGGTGATCAACTCCTTGAGTCCCTCCTCGCGCGAGTCCGCCGTGTCGCCGTAGTCGAAGCTGTGCGTGAACTCCGCGTGCGGGAAGGTCGCTTGGAGCCAGACCGCGCAGTAGTGGCCCGGCATCATGCACGGCTGGAGTTCGCAGTAGACACGCCGTACCTGCTCCGGGGTCACCCCTTGCGCGTGCAGGCGCTGCCAGACCAGTTCCTCGGGGTGCGGGCGGCCCGGGCCTGTCGCGTCGGTGACGATCTGCTTGGCGCCCGTCGCGTCGACGTACTCGAACGCCGACGAGAACGGGAAGTTCAGGGTGTGCCGTACGTCGTCCAGCACCTTCGGCCACCAGCTCTCGCGCTCCTCGAACGCGGCGGCGTCGATCTGCCGCAGCTCGGCGTTGAGTTCACGGAACGCGGCCGCTGCCACCGGGAGGCTGGTCGAGGCGGCGATCACCGGCATGCGGCGGTCGAGTGCGGCCAGCGAGGCGTTGAATGCCGGCACGTCCGAGCTGACGAACATGTCGGCCTCGTCGAGGCCCAGGAACACCGCCTGCACCGCACCGTCCGGACGCACGCACAGGTGGGCCAGCGGGTCGGTGCCGAGCCGGAGCCAGTTCTCCTGGCCGGCGGGTACCGGCAGCCCTTGGTGGCCCGCGGTGACGCCCAGCGTGGGACCGTCCGTGTCGGGGGCGGCCGTGAAGTACGGCTGCACGTGCAGCGGTACCCCGGTGTCCGACAGCACCTCGCGGGCCACGTCGGGCAGTTGGACCCCGTAGGAGGCCGGCACCGTGAACCGGCGCATGCCGTCCCGGCCGAAGTGGGACGTGGCGGGATCGGGGACTCGCTCGGACATCGGGCTCCCTCAGAGTCTGCGCGGACGGGTCTGCACAGACTCTAAGGGCTGCACGTCAGAGGGTCAGAGCTTCTCCGGCGTCCTGATGCCCAGCAGGGCCATGCCCTGCTGCAGGGTGCGGGCCGTGACGTCGCACAGGAAGAGGCGGTTCTCCACCTGCTGCGGCGTCTCAGCCTTCAGGACCGGGCACTTGTCGTAGAAGGACGTGTACAGGGACGCCAACTGGTAGAGGTAGGCCGCCAGCTTGTGCGGGGCGTACTCGCCGGCCGCCTCCGCCACCGTCGCCGCGAACGCGTCCACGTGCAGACCCAGGGCCCGCTCGGCGTCGGTCAGTGCCAGCTCCGGGTGCGCGGCCGGGCGGGTCTCGCCGGCCTTGCGGAGGATGGACCGGATACGGGCGTACGCGTACTGGAGGTAGACGGACGTGTCGCCGTTCAGGGACACCATCTGGTCCAGGTCGAACTTGTAGTCCCGGTTCGCCGAGGTCGACAGGTCGGCGTACTTCACCGCGCCGATGCCCACCTGGGTGCCCCGCTCGGCGATCTCCTCCTCGGACAGGTCCTGGGCCTTCTCCCGGACCACGGCCGAGGCGCGGTCGATGGCCTCGTCCAGGAGGTCGACCAGGCGGACCGTCTCGCCCTCACGCGTCTTGAACGGCTTGCCGTCCTTGCCCAGCACCGTGCCGAAGGCCAGCTGGAACGCCGTCACGTCCTCGTTCAGCCAGCCGGCCCGGCGCGCGGTCTCGAAGACCATCCTGAAGTGCAGGGCCTGGCGGGCGTCCACCACGTACAGCAGGGTGTTCGCCTTCAGGTTGAAGACACGGTCGCGGATCGCGGACAGGTCCGTCGCCGCGTAGCCGTAGCCGCCGTCCGACTTCTGCACGATCAGCGGGACCGGGTTGCCGTCCGGGCCCTTGATGTCCTCGAAGAAGACGCAGAGGGCGCCCTCGCTGCGGACCGCCACACCGGACTCCTCCAGGAGGCGGCACGTCTCGGCCAGCATGTCGTTGTAACCGGACTCGCCGACGATGTCGGGGTCGCGGATCTCCATGTCCAGCTTCTCGAAGACGGAGAAGAAGTAGATCTTCGACTCGTCCACGAACTTCTGCCAGGTGGCGAGGGTCCGCGGGTCGCCGGCCTGGAGGTCGACCACCCGGCGCCGGGCCCGCGTCTTGAACTCCTCGTCGGAGTCGAACTTCTTCCGCGCGGCCTTGTAGAGACGGTCGAGGTTCGACATCGCCTCCTCGCCCGAGGCCGCCGTGTCCTCGGCGGACGCCTTGTGGTCCAGCTCGTGCGGGTGCTCGTCCAGGTACTGGATGAGCATGCCGAACTGGGTGCCCCAGTCGCCGATGTGGTGCCGGCGGATCACGTTCTCGCCGGTGAACTCCAGCAGCTGGACCACCGAGTCGCCGATCACCGCAGAGCGCAGATGGCCGACGTGCATCTCCTTCGCCACGTTCGGCTGCGCGTAGTCGATCACCGTCGTGCCCGGCTGCGCGGCGGTCGGCACACCGAGGCGGCCCGTCTCGTCCGCGTACCGCGCCGCCAGGTTCCCGGTGATCGCCCGGTCCGCGATCGTGATGTTCAGGAAGCCGGGGCCGGAGACCTCGACGTCCTTGATCAGCTCGTCACCCGTGACCACCTGGGAGACGACCTGTGTCGCCAGCTCCCGCGGGTTCGCCTTCGCCTTCTTGGCCAGCGCCAGGATGCCGTTGGCCTGGAAGTCGGCCCGGTCGCTTCGTCGCAGCAGCGGGTCCGCGTCGGCGGCCTCGGGCAGGGTGGCCGAGAGGGCGGACGCGAGGTGCTGCTGGACGTTGTCGCTGAGGGACGTGACCGAGGCCATAGGAATGGGTGCCGTTCTCCTCGTGGGGATGGATAGTCCCGGCCAGTATCCCATGGGAGGTAAAGCCGTTTTCGCGGGCGCGAGCCGGTCTGTGAGAATGGAGTGTCACCTTGTTGTGCCACCCCGTTCAGAAAGAAGGACGTGCCGATCGTGGCTCAGAGCACCGAGACCACCGACTGGGTCTCCCGTTTCGCGGATGAGGTCATCGAGGAGTCGGAGCGCCGGGCCCCGGGCAAACCGGTCGTCGTCGCGTCCGGACTCTCCCCCTCCGGCCCCATCCACCTGGGCAATCTCCGCGAGGTCATGACCCCGCACCTGGTCGCCGACGAGATCCGGCGGCGCGGACACCAGGTCCGGCACCTGATCTCCTGGGACGACTACGACCGCTACCGCAAGGTCCCGGCCGGCGTCGAGGGTGTCGACACGTCCTGGGCCGAGCACATCGGCAAGCCGCTGACCTCGGTCCCGGCGCCGCGCGGGTCGTCGTACGCGAACTGGGCCGAGCACTTCAAGGCCGCGATGATCGCCTCGCTGGCCGAGCTGGGTGTCGAGTTCGACGGCATCAGCCAGACCGCGCAGTACACCTCCGGTGCCTACCGCGAGCAGATCCTGCACGCCATGAAGCACCGCGGCGACATCGACGCGATCCTCGCCCAGTACCGCACCAAGAAGGCCCCGAAGAAGCAGCAGCAGAAGGCCGTCGACGAGGCCGAGCTGGAGGCCGAGGAGGGCTCGGGCGCGGCGAGCGAGGACGACGGCTCGTCCGGCTCCGCCGGCTACTTCCCGTACAAGCCGTACTGCGGCAACTGCGGGAAGGACCTGACGACCGTCACCTCCTACGACGACGACAGCACCGAGCTGGCGTACACCTGCAACGAGTGCGGCTTCGCCGAGACCGTCCGGCTCAGCGAGTTCAACCGCGGCAAGCTGGTCTGGAAGGTCGACTGGCCCATGCGCTGGGCCTACGAGGGCGTCGTCTTCGAGCCGAGCGGCGTCGACCACTCGTCCCCGGGGTCGTCCTTCCAGGTGGGCGGCCAGATCGTCGGGATCTTCGGCGGCAAGCAGCCCATCGGGCCCATGTACGCCTTCGTCGGCATCTCCGGCATGGCGAAGATGTCCTCCTCGCGCGGTGGGGTCCCCACCCCGGCCGACGCGCTGAAGATCATGGAGCCGCAGATCCTGCGCTGGCTCTACGCCCGCCGCAGGCCCAACCAGTCCTTCAAGATCGCCTTCGACCAGGAGATCCAGCGGCTGTACGACGAGTGGGACAAGCTGGCGGCGAAGGTCGCCGACGGCTCCGCGCTCCCCGCCGACATCGCCGCGTACACGCGGGCCGTGGGCACCGCCGGCGCCGAGCTGCCGAAGACGCCCCGCCCGCTGCCGTACCGCACCCTCGCCTCCGTCGCCGACATCACCGCCGGGCACGAGGACCAGGCGCTGCGGATCCTCTCCGAGCTGGACCCGGAGCAGCCGCTGGCGTCCCTGGACGAGGCACGGCCGCGCTATGCCAAGGCCGAAGCGTGGATCAACACCCACGTGCCCGCCGACCAGCGCACCATCGTGCGCGACGAACCCGACGCCGAGCTGCTGAAGTCCCTCGACGAGGCCTCCCAGCAGTCGCTGCGGCTGCTGCTCGACGGCCTCGCCGAGCACTGGTCGCTCGACGGGCTGACCCACCTCGTGTACGGCGTGCCGAAGGTGCAGGCCGGTTTCTCCGCCGACGCCACGCCGAAGGAGCTGCCGGCCGAGATCAAGACGGCCCAGCGTGCGTTCTTCGCCCTGCTGTACCACCTGCTCGTCGGGCGGGACACCGGGCCGCGGCTGCCCACGCTGCTCCTCGCGGTCGGGCAGGACCGGGTGCGGAAGCTGCTCGGAGAGTAAGAAACCGTAGGAGACCGCGTAAGAAAAAAGGGGCCCTCCGCCGAGGAGGGCCCCTTTTCCATGCCGTTACGCGATGTGGTTCTCTTCGCCGTTACGCGATGTGGTTCTCTTCCAGTTCCGCGTTGAAACGGTTGGTGAAGCGTTTGACCATGCGGTCGGCGTCCCGCGCGGGGAGCGGGAGACCGTACGTCGCCTCCACGGCCTCGCTGAACTGGTGCGGGGTGGGGAAGCTGCCGTCGATCGACTTGCGGAAGACCTGGTAGTAGTCGTCCTCGGTCGGGTCCGGCTCCGGGTTGCCGCCGCCCTCGCCGAGCTCGCGGGTGCGGTTCGGGCCCACGGGGATGGGGAAGCTGCCGGTCTCCTCGGGGGAGGGCTGCTGGAAGTCCTCCGGCTGCTGGTCCTCGTACCACTCCTCGTACTGCTCGTCGGGGGCGTACTGGGGTTCCTGCAGCTGGGGGTCGTAGGTGGGGTCGTAGCCCCCGTGGTAGTCGATCTGTCGCGGAGCCTGGAACCACGGGCTCTCTTCGTCCACCTCGGAAGCCGGGTGCTGCCCGCCGGGAGGCGCCGCCTGCTGGGGGACGGACGCCGCCCCGGCGGCACGACCGCCGGCGACCGCGGCACTCCCCGTGAGCCGCGGCTGCTGCGGCACGGGCGGCAGCACGACCGGTTCTATGCCCGCCGCCGCCAGGCCCGCCGGAGCCGTCTGCGCCAGTGGGACGCCGTAGCGCGCCAGCCGCAGCGGCATCAGCGACTCCACCGGGGCCTTCCGCCGCCACGCACGCCCGAAGCGGGAACGCAGGCGCGCCTGGTAGACGAGACGTTCCTGCTCCAGCTTGATGACCTGGTCGTACGAACGCAGCTCCCACAGCTTCATACGGCGCCAGAGCAGGAACGTGGGGACCGGGGAGAGGAGCCAGCGGGTCAGCCGGACCCCCTCCATGTGCTTGTCCGCCGTGATGTCGGCGATACGGCCGATCGCGTGCCGGGCCGCCTCCACCGCGACCACGAACAGCACCGGGATCACCGCGTGCATGCCGACGCCCAGCGGGTCCGGCCAGGCGGCGGCACCGTTGAACGCGATCGTCGCCGCCGTCAGCAGCCACGCCGTCTGGCGCAGCAGCGGGAAGGGGATGCGGATCCAGGTCAGGAGCAGGTCCAGGGACAGCAGGACACAGATACCCGCGTCGATGCCGACCGGGAACACATAGGAGAAGTTCCCGAAGCCCTTCTTGATGGCCAGCTCACGGACGGCCGCGTAGGACCCGGCGAAGCCGATGCCGGCGATGATCAAGGCGCCGGTCACGACCACGCCGATGAGAACGCGGTGCATCCGAGTCAGCTGCAGTGGCGCGGCCACTCGTACTCCCCTCCCATTGCCTGTTGTTGCGCGCAACAGGGTGGCACACGCGTACGGCGAACGTGGTACCGGTCGGTCCTACGGGCCCCTGGCTCAGTTCTTCTTCGCGGCCGACTTGGACGGAGAAGCACTGGAAGAGGCCGACTTGGACGGAGACTGCGACGACGACGGCTTCGACGCCGACCGCGACGGGGACGCCGAGGCACCCGCACCGGAACCGGCCGACGAGGAGGCACCGTTGGCGGACGACACCGACGCCACGACCTCCTTGACCGCCTTCTCGGCGGCCTTCGTCAGGTCGTCGGCGTCCGGCGTCTTCTCGCCCGCGAGACCGGCACCGTTGTAGTCCAGCGTGACGACCACGTTCTCGACCCGCGTGACCACCGTCTGCTGCTTGAACAGACCTTCCTTCTTCTGCAGGTCGTAACGCACCGCGGTCCCCTCCGTGCCCGTGCCGGACAGCGGGACCTCCTTGGTGTTCTTCGCGCCGGCCATCGACGCGGCGTCCTTGACCTGCTGCGTGAAGTACGTGTGGGCCTGCGTCTCACCCGAGCCGCGCGCGGTGTCCGAGTCGAAGCGGAGCAGGGAGACGTTCAGCCAGCGGAACTGCGAACCCTTCACGCCGTTGTTGTCCAGGCTGCTCCAGGAGCACGAGGCACGCGACGACGGATCGTTCGAACTGCCCTTCTTGGCGGACGACACACCCTTCGGCACCAGATCGCCCAGGGACTTCTTCGCCAGCACCGCGCACGCGTCGGGAAGCTTCTTGTAGGCGGCCGCCTGCACGGTCGGGGACGCGCTCGCCGAGGGCGTCGTGCTGCCGCCCTGCGACTGCTGCGCACCGCTGTCGGCACCCTTGCCCTTGGAATCGCCCGAGTCCGACGAACAGGCGGCGGTGATCAGCACCGCCGGAACGGCTGCCGCGCAGACAAGGACACGGCTCAGGCGCTTGGCACGCATCTGTCGCTCGGCACGGTTGTCTCGCTGGGCTGCTCGCTGCATGGTTCCTTCACTACGCTCGGTGTTCGTGCGGGTTCCTGCGGGGCCACCGTACGCGGTGAAGGAGCTGTGCGGTTTCCGTTCGCGTTCTTTGCGAGCGGGCGGACAACGGGCCTCGGAAGCCGTCAGCCGCCCAGCGTGTCGGCGAGTTGAGAGGCCAGATTTCGGGCCCTGTCCTGCATTTCCTTGCTGTCGGGGACCGTTCCCGTGGCTGTCGGCTGCTCCTCGTACTCAAGGGTGACGACGACGTTGGACGTGCGGAACACCACAGTCACCGTCCGCTGCTCGGCGGTCGAACCGGACGACGCGAGCTGATCGTCGATGTACGCCTCGTCACCGAGACCGGACAGCACCCGCGGCTGCAGATCGGCCACGGACGGGTCGGAGGAGGCGGAGCCCGAGGGAGCCGAACCGGAGGGGGAGGCGCCGCCGCTCGCGGAGGACGACGCGGCGCCGCCGGACGGGGGCGTGGACGAGGTCGTGGAAGTCGGCGACGGCGTACCGGCCGGCGACGAGGAGCCGCTCGGCTCGGGCAGGTGCGCGGCCGACTCCTTGCCCTCGAACAGCTTCTGCGCCTGGTCGTCGTCGCTGACCGTGTTGTCGTACGACACCACCCGCTCGAAGTCGACCGAGAGGCGGTCGGTGGCGTCGGCGGACTCCACCTTCCAGTGGCAGCCGACCTTGCGCTCGGTGTCGTAGGTGAGCTCGGCCTCGCCCTGGTAGGCCTTGTCCCGCTGGTCGGGGTCGGCGATCTGCTTGATGCCGGGCAGCATCGAGTCGAGCGTGTCGTGGCCGACCGCGCCGCAGGGCTCGGGCAGCGTGCGGTACTTGCCGGGCTGGGCGGCGGCCGTGGCCGTACCGGCGTCGCCCGGATTGGCGTTGTCCGTGGGGCTGTCACCGCCCGAGCCGCTCGTGCAGCCGGCCAGCAGCGCCGCGAGGAGGGCGGCGGTGCCGGTTACGTACGCCTTCCGCTGCACGGTCGGGCTCCTTCCGGGTGTGCGCTCGCTTGGTGCTCCAGTGTCCCCGCTGGTTATTCGCTTGCCGCAGCGGGGCGCCCCCTGGAGACAATGTCTATCGCACGCGCTGCCGTGACCGCCGGTCACTTGTCCCTTTTCAGTGGCTTCCGCGCTGCATTTTCGCTTTGCTGCTTATAAGCCTTATGTAAGCCTTTGTTGTCGTTTTCGGGGGGAATGAGGAACGTATGTCGTACGTGGAGATGCCGGGCGCGAAGGTCCCGATCCGGATGTGGACCGACCCCGCGACGGTCGAGGACGTGGCTCTTCGCCAGCTCCAGAACGTGGCGACCCTGCCCTGGATCAAGGGCCTCGCCGTGATGCCGGACGTGCACTACGGCAAGGGCGCGACGGTCGGCTCCGTCATCGCCATGCAGGGCGCGGTGTGCCCGGCGGCGGTCGGGGTGGACATCGGGTGCGGGATGTCGGCGGTGCGGACGTCGCTGACGGCGAACGACCTGCCGGGCGACCTGTCGCGGCTGCGGTCGAAGGTCGAGCAGGCGATTCCGGTGGGGCGGGGGATGCACGAGGATCCCGTGGAGCCGGGGGACTTCCACGGGCTGGCGACCGCCGGCTGGGACGACTTCTGGGGGCGGTTCGACGGGGTGGCGGACGCGGTCAAGTTCCGTCAGGACCGGGCCTCGAAGCAGATGGGGACGCTCGGAAGCGGAAATCACTTCGTCGAGATCTGCGTTGATACGTCCGACTCCGTGTGGCTCATGCTCCACTCGGGCTCCCGGAACATCGGGAAGGAACTCGCCGAGCATCACATCGGCGTGGCCCAGAAGCTCCCGCACAACCAGGGCCTGGTCGACCGGGACCTGGCGGTCTTCGTGTCGGACACCCCGCAGATGGCGGCCTACCGCAACGACCTGTTCTGGGCGCAGGAGTACGCCAAGCACAACCGCTCGCTGATGATGGCGCTGCTGAAGGACGTGATCCGCAAGGAGTTCAAGAAGGCCAAGCCGACCTTCGAGCCGGAGATCTCCTGCCACCACAACTACGTGGCGGAGGAGCGGTACGACGGCATGGACCTGCTCGTGACCCGCAAGGGGGCGATCCGGGCCGGCTCCGGCGAGTACGGCATCATCCCGGGTTCCATGGGCACGGGCTCGTACATCGTGAAGGGTCTCGGCAACGAGAAGGCCTTCAACTCGGCCTCGCACGGCGCGGGTCGGCGAATGAGCCGTAACGCGGCCAAGAAGCGCTTCTCCACGAAGGACCTGGAGGAGCAGACCCGGGGCGTGGAGTGCCGCAAGGACTCCGGCGTCGTGGACGAGATCCCGGGCGCCTACAAGTCCATCGACCAGGTCATCGACCAGCAGCGGGACCTGGTGCAGGTCGTGGCCAAGCTGAAGCAGGTCGTGTGCGTGAAGGGCTGACGCACCGTCAGTGAGCGTGGCGTACGGCGTAGATCATCACGAACGCCACGATGTGGATGCCGAAGAGGAAGTAGCCCAGGAAGTACCAGACCTTGCGTTCGTCCCTGGTCTCCTGGGCCAGGCGGCGCCGCTCCAGGTCTTCCAGGGGGTCGGCGGGGCCTGGGGTCTCGATGGGTTCCGTCATCACCGCTCCCGGTGGACCTTGGTGTTGGACGCCTGGGCGCGGGGGCGGAGGACCAGCAGGTCGACGTTGACGTGGCTGGGGCGGGTCACCGCCCAGGTGATCGTCTCCGCGACGTCGTCCGCCGTGAGGGGCTCGGCCACGCCCTCGTAGACCTTGGCGGCCTTCGCCTCGTCGCCGGCGAAGCGGGTGAGGGCGAACTCGTCGGTCTTGACCATGCCGGGCGCGATCTCGATGACGCGCACCGGCTGGCCGACGATCTCCAGGCGGAGGGTTTCGGCGAGGACGTGCGCGCCGTGCTTGGCGGCCACATAGCCCGCGCCGCCCTCGTAGGTGCCGTGGCCGGCCGTGGAGGAGACCACGACGACCACGCCGTCGCCGCTCGCGACCAGCTTGGGCAGCAGGGCCTGGGTGAGGTTGAGGGTGCCGATGACGTTCGTCTCGTACATCGTGCGCCAGTCCGCCGGGTCGCCGGTGGCCACCGGGTCCGCGCCGAGGGCGCCGCCCGCGTTGTTGACCAGGACGCCGATGGTCTGGAAGGCCGTCGCGAACTCGTCGACGGCGGCGCGGTCGGTCACGTCCAGCTGGTAGGCGACCGCCGAGTGACCCGCCCTGGTCAGCTCCTCCGCGAGTGCCTCGATGCGGTCCTTGCGGCGGGCGGTGAGGACGACGCGGTGGCCGGCCTCCGCGAGCTGCCGGGCCGTGGCGGCGCCGATGCCGCTGCTCGCACCGGTGACGACGGCGATGCGGGAGGCGGAGGCCATGGAGAACTCCTCGAGGGCTGGTGGCGATGGTCCGCGTCCAGCCTAAGTGAGGCTCAGCCGCCGTTCCTCGGCGCCCACATGATCACGGCCATTCCCGCGAGGCAGATCAGGGCGCCCACGATGTCGTAGCGGTCGGGGCGGTAGCCGTCGGCGACCGCGCCCCACAGCAGTGAGCCCGCCACGAAGATTCCGCCGTACGCGGCCAGGATGCGCCCGAAGTGGGCGTCCGGCTGGAAGGTGGCGACGAAGCCGTACGCGCCGAGGGCCAGCACTCCGCCGGTCGCCCACAGCCAGCCCCGGTGTTCGCGCACGCCCTGCCAGACCAGCCAGGCGCCGCCGATCTCGAAGACGGCGGCGACGACGAACAGGGCGGCGGAGCGGAGAACCGACATGGACGCAAGACTGTCACCTGTTGGAGGGCGCCTTTCGCCGTGGTCCGCGTGGCATACATCCCTACGCCAGTCGGATCGCGAGCGTGGAGGTGTGAGCGGCGTGCGGATGTGGACGTGGGCGGCGACCGGAGCCTTGTCCGGTGTGATGGTGATGCCGGGGGCCGCCGTGGCCGCCCCGGCTCCCGGGCCCGAGGCCGACCTGGCCTTTCACGGGACCGCGGTGATGAACGGCGACATGGTGGAGGTGCGGCTGACCCCCCGCAACAACGGTCCGGCCGCCGTGGCGGACGCGACCGTGCGGCTGCGCTGGTCGGCCGCGCTGGCCGAGGAGCAGCGGCTGCCGGCGCGGTGTGCCCGGGAGGGCGAGCGGACCGTGGTGTGCGGGACGGGCGCGCTGACGGCGAACGCGGTGGGGGAGCGGCTGGACGTGCCGGTGCAGATGAAGGACAGGGCGTCGCAGGTCACGCTGGAGATCGAGCCGGTGTGGGGCAGTGGCACGACCGACCGGGACCACACGAACGACCGGCTGAACGTGCTGGTCCTGGACACCGGGGACGCGTACGCGTTCTGAGGTGCGGACCGGTCAGCCCGGGTTCTGTGCGTCGTAGCGCTCGCGGGCCTCGCGTACCTCCTCGAAGTGGGCCTCCGCCCATGCCTTCACGGCGGTCAGCAGGCCGGCGAGGCCGGCGCCGAGCGGGGTGAGGGCGTAGTCGACGCGGACCGGTACGGAGGGGGTGACGGTGCGGCTGACGATGCCGTCCCGTTCGAGGGTGCGCAGCGTCTGGGTGAGCATCTTGGGGCTGACGCCGGCGATCCTGCGGGCGAGGTCGCTGTAGCGCATGGGGCCGGCGGCCAGGGCGGCGACGACGAGGCTGACCCATTTGTCGCTGAGCCGGCCGAGGAGCTGGTTGGTGGGGCATTCGCGCAGGAAGGCGTCGTAGTCGGCGCGGGCCTGTGCGCGTCGCTGGGCGGCGGTCGTGGTCGCCATGGGCCCTCTCCTTCGGGTCGGCTACGCACTCTGAGGTAACTACTTACCGATCGATAGTAGCTCTCCTACGGTTGGTGTCGCGGCCGGAAAAGGCGCCGCGGAAATCATCAACCGCCTTGTGACGGGGGAGAGTTGTCATGCGTGCTGCTGTGGTGAGGACGTTCGGCGGGCCGGAGAGCGTGGAGATCGCGGACGTGCCGGTGCCCGTGCCGGGAGCGCGGCAGGTCCGGATCAGGGTGGCCGCGGGTGCGCTGAACCCGGTGGACGCGGCCGTGCGCGCCGGCGTCTTCGGCGGGGCCGGCAAGACCCTGGGGCTCGGCTGGGACGTGGCCGGCACGGTGGACGCGGTGGGTGCGCCCGCGGCCTGGGAGACCGGGGATCCGGTGGTGGCGCTGGTGCCGGGCGTGGCGGATCCGCTGGGTGCGCACGCCGAGTACGTCGTCGTGGACGCGGGTGCGGTGGCGACGGCGCCCGCCTCGGTGGACGCGGTGCACGCGGGCACCCTGCCGCTGAACGGGCTGACCGCGCTGCAGGCCCTGGACCTGCTGGGTCTCGCGCCGGGCGACAGGCTGCTGGTGACCGGTGCGGCGGGTGCCGTCGGCGGGTTCGCGGTGCAGCTGGCCGCGCACCGGGGGATCGAGGTGACCGGGCACGCCCGGGCGGCCGACGAGGAGCTGGTGCGCTCCCTGGGGGCCGCGCACTTCACGGCCGACGGGGCCGGGCCGGGGAGCGTGGACGGCGTGCTGGACGCCGCCGTGCTGGGGGCGCCCGCGCTGGGGTGGGTGCGGGACGGGGGCGCGTTCGTCGCGGTGCGTGACGGGGCGCTGCCCGAGGTGGAGCGGGGGGTTCGCACCGGGAACGTGTGGGTGCGGGCCGACGGGGCGCAGCTCGCGGAGCTGGTCCGGCTGGTGGACGAGGGGGTGCTGACGCTGCGGGTGGCGGAGGCGTTCCCGCTGGAGGAGGCGGCCAAGGCGCATGCGCGGCTCGCCGGGGGTGGGACGCGGGGCCGGCTGGTGCTGGTGCCCTGAGGGTCCGGAATAACTCGGCCCGGGGGTCGGTTCGACGGGTATAGTTGAACCGTCAACAACTTGGGAGTGAGTGACCATGCAGTTCGGGATCTTCACGGTCGGCGACGTCACGCCGGACCCCACCACGGGGCGTACACCGACCGAGGCGGAGCGGATCAAGGCCATGGTCGCCATCGCGCTGAAGGCCGAAGAGGTCGGTCTGGACGTCTTCGCCACCGGCGAGCACCACAACCCGCCGTTCGTGCCCTCGTCCCCGACCACGATGCTCGGCTATGTGGCGGCCCGCACGGAGAACCTGATCCTCTCCACGTCCACCACCCTGATCACCACCAACGACCCGGTGAAGATCGCGGAGGACTTCGCGATGCTCCAGCACCTGGCCGACGGGCGCGTCGACCTGATGATGGGCCGTGGCAACACCGGGCCGGTCTACCCCTGGTTCGGGCAGGACATCCGGCAGGGCATCAACCTCGCCATCGAGAACTACGCCCTGCTGCGCCGGCTGTGGCGCGAGGACGTCGTGGACTGGGAGGGGACGTTCCGCACCCCGCTGCAGGGCTTCACCTCCACCCCGCGCCCGCTGGACGGCGTACCGCCCTTCGTCTGGCACGGCTCCATCCGCTCCCCGGAGATCGCCGAGCAGGCCGCGTACTACGGCGACGGCTTCTTCCACAACAACATCTTCTGGCCCGCCGACCACACCAAGCGGATGGTGGAGCTGTACCGGACCCGGTTCGCCCACTACGGGCACGGCACGCCCGAGCAGGCGATCGTCGGCCTCGGCGGCCAGGTGTTCATGCGGCGCAACTCGCAGGACGCGGTGCGCGAGTTCCGCCCGTACTTCGACAACGCCCCGGTCTACGGCCACGGGCCCTCCCTGGAGGACTTCACCGACCAGACCCCGCTGACCGTCGGCTCCCCGGAACAGGTCATCGAGAAGACCCTGGCCTTCCGCGACTACGCCGGTGACTACCAGCGCCAGCTGTTCCTGGTGGACCACGCCGGGCTGCCGCTGAAGACCGTCCTGGAGCAGATCGACCTGCTCGGCGAGGAGGTCGTGCCCGTGCTCCGCAAGGAGTTCGCGAACGGCCGTCCCGTGCACGTGCCCGAGGCGCCGACCCACCGGTCCCTGCTCGCCGCCGCACAGAAGGAGAACGCCGCGTGAAGCACGAAGGAGGAAGCCGTCGTACGAAGCTCGTCGTCGTGTCCGCGGGACTGAGCGTCCCCTCGTCCACCCGGCTGCTGGCCGACCGGCTCGCCACCGCCGTGGTGCGGCAGGCGGAGGTGGACGTGGAGGTGGTCGAGCTGCGCGACCTCGCCGTCGAGATCGCGCACAACTTCACCAACGGGTTCGCCGGGAAGGCGCTCGCCGCCGCGCAGGACGCGGTGGCGGGAGCCGACGGGCTGATCGTGGTCACGCCGGTGTTCAGCGCGTCGTACAGCGGGTTGTTCAAGTCGTTCTTCGACGTGCTGGACAAGGAAGCGCTGGTGGGCAAGCCCGTGCTGATCGCCGCCACCGGCGGTACGGCCCGGCACTCGCTGGTGCTGGAGCACGCACTGCGCCCGCTGTTCTCCTATCTGCGGGCCGTGGTCGTGCCGACCGGGGTGTACGCCGCGTCGGAGGACTGGGGCGAGGAGGGGCTGCCCGGGCGGATCGAGCGGGCGGCGGGCGAGCTGGCCGGACTGATGACGGGGCTGCGGGCGGCCACGCCCGGACCGCAGGCCGGACCACTGGTCGTACCGTTCGAGGAGCAGCTCGCCCGGCTCGGCGCTCAGGCAAGGTGAGAAGACGGTAGGGCGGCTGTCCGGGTTGCCCGTGTGACGGTGAGAGGCGGGTAAAAAGGGTGATCGTAGGTCCGCTCGCCCCGACCGAACCGCCTCAGGCCTTGGCAAACTGGGTGCGTGCCCCAGACTGTGCTGCTCGCTGAAGACGACCGTGCCATCCGTCATGCCCTGGAGCGTGCCCTGACCCTGGAAGGGTACGAGGTGACGGCGGTCGCCGACGGCGTCGAGGCGCTGGCTCAGGCCCACAAGACGCCGCCGGACGTCCTCCTGCTCGACGTGATGATGCCGGGGATCGACGGGCTGCAGGTCTGCCGGGTACTGCGCGCCGAGGGCGACCGCACCCCGATCCTCATGCTCACCGCCCTGGTGGAGACCGCCGACCGCATCGCCGGCCTGGACGCCGGCGCCGACGACTACGTGGTCAAGCCCTTCGACGTCGAGGAGGTCTTCGCCCGGCTGCGCGCCCTGCTCCGCCGTACCAGCCCGGTGCCTGCCGCCGGCATCGGCGGGGGCATCGGCGAGAACGGCGGGCGGGAGGCCCAGATCTCCGACCGCCAGGTGGAGGCCGCCGGCATCCGCATGGACCTCCAGGCCCGCCGGGCCTGGCGCGGCAAGCGGGAGCTGGAGCTGACCCGCACCGAGTTCGAGCTGCTGGAGCTGCTGGTCCGCAACGCGGGCATCGTCCTCGACCACTCCACGATCTACGACCGGATCTGGGGATACGACTTCGGCCCGGGCTCCAAGAACCTCGCGGTGTACGTCGGCTACCTCCGCCGCAAGCTGGACGAACCCGGTGCCCCGCAGCTGATCCACACCGTGCGGGGCGTGGGTTACGTGCTCCGGGAGGACTAGGTGGGCCGCCTGCGGCGGCTGCTGGCTCCCGGCCGGCCCAAGCTGGTCTCCCTGCGCACCACCTTCGCCGTCTCCTTCGCGGCCGTCACCGCCGCCGTCACCATCCTGGTCGGCATCCTGTCGTACGGCAGCGCCGCGCGGCTGGTCCGCGTCGACCAGCAGTCGGTGTTCACACAGGTCGTGCAGGACGTCCAGGACGAGGTGCGGCAGCACGAGATGGTCCCGGAGGACTTCTCCTCCTCCCGGCCCGGGCACGACCTGGTCCGGCCCGCCCGCACCGATGTGCAGGTGCTGGGCGCGCAGGGCCAGATCGTGGACCACGGCAACCCGGTCCTGCCCGTCACGTCCCGGGACAAGGCCATGGCGCTCGCGACGACGGCCGGGAAGGTCGTCGAGCACAAGGACGTACCGGTGGACGGGGACCTGTTCCGCATCGCCACCGTCTCGCTCGGCGACGGGCGGGGCGCGGTCCAGGTCGCGCAGGAGTTCAGCGACACCGAGGACCTGCTGCGGACGCTGCAGCAGCGCACGCTGATCCTGATGGCGGCGGTCGTGGTGGCGGCCGGCCTGTTCGGCTGGTGGCTGGCCCGGCGGATCACCCGGCGCCTGGTCGTCCTCACCTCCGCCGCCGAGGACGTGGCCCGCACCCGGCGGCTGGGCATCGAGGTGCCGGTGGCCGGGCTGGACGAGGTGGGACGCCTCGGCCGCGCCTTCGACCGGATGCTCGGCCGGCTCGCCCAGTCCGAGGAGGACCAGCGGCGCCTGGTCCAGGACGCCGGACACGAACTGCGCACCCCGCTGACGTCCCTGCGCACGAACATCTCCCTGCTGCGCCGGATCGACGAGCTGCCCCCCGCCACCCGGGACGAACTGGTCGCCGACCTCGGCCAGGAGGCGCGGGAACTGACCGACCTGGTCAACGAGCTGGTGGACCTCGCCGCGGGGCAGTCCGACACCGAGCCGCCGCAGCGGGTGGACCTCGCCGACATCGCCGAGGAGGTCGTGGGGCTGGCCAAACGCCGTACCGGACGCGAGATCGTGCTGCGCACGAGCGGCGACACCACGACCGACGGGCGGCCCGGGATGCTGCAGCGCGCCATGTCCAACCTGGTGGAGAACGCCGCCAAGTTCGACCGGGCCGGGAAGGCGCCGATCGAGGTCAACATCACCGGGCCGGCGCGGACGGGGACCGTGCGGGTGGAGATCCTGGACCGCGGGCCGGGCATCGCCGAGGGCGACCTCATCCGCATCTTCGACCGCTTCTACCGGGCGGCGGACGCGCGGTCCCTGCCGGGCTCGGGCCTCGGCCTGTCCATCGTCCGCGAGGTCGCCATGGCCCACGGCGGAGCACCGTTCGCCTTCCGGCGTGAGGGCGGTGGGGCGGTGATCGGGTTCACGGTGGGCGGCTGAGCGCCGCAGCGGTGCCCCGCCGGGCACGGGTGCGGGAGCGTTCCGGCGGCTCGCGCCCAGGCCGCTCCTGACGGTGCCCGTCCTCGCTCTGCCCTCCCCGCGCTGACCGGCGCCCGCGGCCGACCGCCGTCAGCGGATGCTGCCGGAGCTGGTCTCCGTGCCGGGCGTGACCGGGTCTCGGCCGGCGCACGGGCATCCCCTGAAGAACGGCCTGGCGGACGCGTGCGCCGACGTGAACGGCTGGACCCGGCCGCGCCGGCGCGGAGCGCCGTACGGCGGTGATCCGCGGCTGTACACGACGGCCGGGATACCCCACCCTGCAGTACGGGCCGCGAGACGTTCGGGTGGGCACACTCCGCGCGAGAGTGTGTCCGTGCGCGAAGTGGTGTGTGGGGCCCGGGCGTTGGTGGTTACGGTGAGGTGGACGGCCGGGGTGAAGTGAACGGGACGGGGAGGGCACGGGCGCGATGGCGGGGGCACCGCGGTACGAGGAGCATCTGCAGGGGCTGTGGGAGGCGGCGGGGGAACCCTCGGCCGAGTCGCTGAGCGACAGGGTGGGGGTTCCGGCACGGAGGATCGACGACTGGCTCGCCTGCCGGGTGGTGCCGCGGCGGGGCGACAGAGTGCGGGTGTTCGTGCAGACCCTGGAGTCCCTGGCGCGCGAGCGGAGCCGCGAGCCGCTGTCGTCCCCTCCGTCCTACGCCTGGGACCGCCTCCGGGACGAGGCACGTCGTCGCCTCCAGGCCCGGCGCCCGGCGGCGCCGCCGGCCGCCGGCGCCGGCGGTGTCCGGCGGGAGTGGCTGAGGGCGGCGGAGGGATCGCAGGCCTGGAACCTCATCGCCCCCGCCGCCGCGGACCAGGTCGAACAGCTCAGGGAACTCACCCTGGAGGCGGTGAGCCGCCTCGCGGAACTGCACGAGGCGGAACGGGAGGTGCTCCTCCAGGACCCGTGGTACGACCCCGGTCTCGCCCGCCGTACGGCCCGCTGGACCAACCTGCGGCTGACGGACATCAAGTCCCGCCTGGACAAGCGGACCCTGGCACCCGCCGAGGCCGCTCTGCTCGTGCTCCTGCCGTTCCTGCACGACGTGCACAGCGCGTGGACGCTCACCGTGCTCCACCACGTGACACCGGAGCACCTGGACGACCGGACGCCGGGCGGCAAGGACCGGCAGGGCTACAACCGTGTGCTGCTCGACCACAAACGGCTCATCCGCCAGGCGATGCGGGCGCAGAGGCTGCCGGACCGCAGCGACGGGCGCCCGGAGATCGGCTGGTGGCTGTTCCACCAGTGGGTGAAGGCGCAGCCGGGTCGGCTGGACGACGTGCTGGACGCCATGGGTGTCGTCGCGGACGACATGGGGGCCGTACTGGACCCCGCCCTGCTCGGCCGGCTGCTGTCCTGCGCGCATCTCGGGCCGCGCGAGCTCTTCGGTGGGAAACCGGACGGGCCGTCGGAGGAACCGTTCTCGGTGGACTTCGACGGATGTGACGCGCAGACGGTGCGCGAACGCCTCGTGGGTCCCCTGTTCGCCATCGCCCACGCCATGGCGATCGAGGTGACGGACCTGCCGTCGACCGTCGTCAAGCACGTGGCGATTCCCAACCCCGTCGATCCGGGGCAGTTGCTCAGCCGACTGGAGGAGGTCCAGTGGAACCCGCTCGGCGACGCCCTGGCCCTCGACGCCAAGTGCGACCACCCCGCCGTCGTGGCCGCGCTGACCGAACACGCCCAGTACGTGGACGCGTTGCTGCGCGAGGCGCGCCGCACCCGGCCGGAGGCGGAGATCGGCTGCCTGCCGGTGTACGCGCACGCCGACGGGGTCCGCGAGGTGGACGAGCGGGACGAGCCCCGGCAGGCCGGCGAGGTGATCCGGTTCCGGCTCGACGAGGAGCGGATCCAGGAACTCCTCATGGGCGAGAACCTGTACCGCGACCGCAGCCTCGCCATCCGGGAGCTGTACCAGAACGCGCTGGACGCGTGCCGGTACCGGCGTGCGTACGAGTACCACCAGAACGGGCGGGACACGTTCCAGGGCGAGATCACGTTTCGGCAGGGGTTCGACAAGGAGGAGCAGCGGTACTTCCTGGAATGCCGCGACAACGGCATCGGCATGGACGAGGCCCTGTTGTCCGAGGTGTTCTCCCGGGCCGGGGTCCGGTTCAGCGACCACGCCCGTCACCGGGAGCTGCCATGGCTGGCGGACGCGGAAGGGATCAAGGTCCGGCCGAACAGCAGGTTCGGCATCGGCGTGCTCAGCTACTTCATGCTCGCCGACGAGATCCGGGTCACGACCCGTTCCCTGGCCACGGGGAGCGCCCAGCCGGAGGAGCTGACCGTGCTGATCACCGGGCCGGGGCACTACTTCCGGGTGTCGCGTACCGGGGAGCGGCGGGGCCGGGTCGGCACCACGGTCCGCCTCTATCTGCGGGATGAGGACAACGCGCCTTCCTGCGTCCGTGAGTTGCGTCGGCTGCTGGGGATCGCGGAGTTCGAGACCAGGGCCTTCCACGGGGCGCGGGAGGCCATGTGGGATCCCGGCCTGCTCAAGCCCAGGCAGACCACCGCAGAACGGGCGGACGGTGTCGTGGCCTACGGGCGCAGGGTCTCCTGGCCGCCCGAGGATGACGTCCGGCGACTTGACGGCCAGGTGGTGTGGTGTGAGCACGGCGGCGGCATCCTCGCCGACGGCATCTTCATCGAGCCCCGGGTACGGCGCGGAGTGCTGGCCGGGCCGGCGAAGGGCAGCGGACTGCGCGGCGTCGTGGTGAACCTGACCGGGAGGAGCCGCCCCAAGAACTTGTCCGTGGACCGTGCGGAGATCCTGGATCCGGACGTGGACACGGTGGTCGAGGAGCTGATCCGGGACGCGCTGCCCGCCCTGATCGCCGCCGATCCGGCCCTGCTGACGAGGGAGTGGCTGGCGGGCGTGGCCGAGACCAGTCCCCGCCTCGCGGACATCGTGACCGAGGCGGCGGGGGAGGAGGGGGTCGTCCTGCGCGTGAACGGGTATCCGGCGCCGATGGCGACGGTCGGGTACTTTCCGCCGGACGTCACTCTCGTTCACGGGCGTGGCAGGGACACCAAGTCGCCCGGCACCACGGCGTTCGACAGCGATCAGGAGGACGTCATCCTGCTGTGGCGGCTTCTCGCACACCGGCCGAACACCGAACTGGAGGCACTGACCGGCGTCGTGCCCGAGCTGTCCCACGTCCGGGGTGTGCTGCCGGCGAGGCCGTCGGACGTGCTGACATGGTCCGCGGACTTCCGGGACTACCCCTCGAACGGCCGGCCTGGGACCGCGGGAACGGGGGAGCACGCCGCCCCGGGGCGGGTGCTCTCGGTGGCCTTGGCCAGTGGCGTGTCGTACGAAGAGGTGCTGAGCCGCTTGGAACAGCTCGGCCTGCCCGTTCCTCCGCGGCCGAGTGCCCCGGTCGCCCTCGACGCCACCACGGCGGTCCTGCTGGAAGAAGACCTGCAATTCGACGGGAGCCTGCAGCGATACACCGGACTCAAGCTCAAGGAGCCAGTGCCACCCGGGCACCTCGTCAAGGCGGCCCTGGAACTGAACATCGGCATCGGCGAAGCGGCCGACCGGATGAAGGCGCTGGGCTTCCGCGTGCCCGAAACCATGCGGCCGGAGACACCCGAGGACTGGGTGGTGCGTCTGCTCAGCCATCGCCTGCACGGTTCGAGGCCGTGGCTCAGCGCGTCCGAGCGGGTCCGGGCCGGGCACGTGCTGCGGGGTGTGTGTGAGCTGGGCCGCGAGCTGCCCGAGATCGTCGAGCGGCTGCAGGAGTACGGCCTGCGCCCTGAAGTGGGCTCACTGGACGGGCCGTCGGCGAGGGAACTGCTGCGGCTGAGCGCCGAGTGGGGCTGGGACGACTCGGTGGGGAGCCTGGACACGAGTCGGCCGATGCCTCCGGGATTTCTCGTTCGCGCGTCCCTGCGGTCGGGCGCCGCTCTCTCCGACATCGCACGCCGTCTGGGGGAGCTGGGATTTTCCACCGACGTCCTGCCCGACCAGGTCGCGGCCACGGACGAGGCGCTTCTCGGAGCTCGTGACTACTTCCTTGATACGCCCCTGGCCGGAGAGAAGGTTTTCCTGCACGACCTGGTTCAAGGAGCGGCGGACAGCGGGCTCTCGCCGAAGGAGGCGGCCGTACGCCTGCGCGCGTACGGCCTGCTGCCGCAGTACGGCGCGCTTCCGGACGACCTGGCGCCCGGTGACCTCGAGATCCTCACGTGCGTCTACAGGACACTGCCCAGAGGCGAGGACGACCTGAGCACCTGCACCGTGCCCATGTTCGCTGTCGTCGATGCCGCCGTGGACGCGCGTGTGTCACCGCAGGCCGTCATGGACTGCTTGCACCGTTACGGTGTCCGCACGTCACATTCCGTGGCGCCGGTGAAGGCGAGAAGGTACGACACCGATCTCATCAGGCTGAAGACACGCGGAGACTACCTCGACTGGGGCACACCGGTGCCGCTGTTCCACCTTGCAGCCGTCCCGACCGCGCTGCTGGTCGAACGCGACGAGGCCATCGGGCGCCTCGCCGAGTTGGGGCTGGAGGTCCCGGCGCACGAACTCGCCGGTCTCAGCGAAGCCGATCTGAGCCTGTGCCGGGACAGTTTCGGACCGGAAAGGAATGCGCTTCCGCTCGAGCTGAGACACCCGCTCGTGGACTTCCTGGAGATCGTCCTCCGCGTGCCCCTTCCGCTGGAAGAACTCCTCCTCCGCCTGACCCGCCTCGGCGTGGACCTCCCGCGCGTCGCCGAAGTCGTCCGCGCCGCCCTCCCGCACGTCCCCGGCCTCGTCATGGCGACCGGGAACGACGGATCCGAGGGCGGCACCCGGTCTACGACTGCGACCGCCCGCCCATCCCGGGCAACGTGAGGAACCCCTCCGCCCGGGCGCTCGCCAGGCCGATCCTCGGGATGTCGCTGCTCTTGGCGAAGAGCAGGAAGCGCGGCTCCCACACGGGGCGGTACTTGGCGTTGGCGCGGTAGAGGGACTCGATCTGCCACCAGCGGGAGAAGAAGGTGAGGGTGGAGCGCCACAGGCGCAGGACGGGGCCGGCGCCGAGGCGGGCGCCGCGTTCGAAGACCGAGCGGAACATCGCGAAGTTCAGCGACACCCGCTGTATGCCCAGCTCCTTCGCGTGCAGGAGGAGTTCCACGACCATGTACTCCATCAGGCCGTTCTCGCAGTCGCGGTCGCGGCGCATCAGGTCCAGCGAGAGTCCGTGCTCGCCCCAGGGGACGAAGCTGAGCAGGGCGCGCGGTTCGTCGTTCGCGTCGCGGCACTCCAGCATCACGCAGCGGCCGTCGTCGGCGTCGCCGAGGCGGCCGAGTGCCATGGAGAAGCCGCGTTCGGTGGCGCCGTCGCGCCAGTTGTCGGCACGGTCGATCAGCAGGGCCATCTCGTCGGCGGGGATGTCCTCGTGGCGGCGGATGCGGACGGTGTAACCGGCCCGCTTGACCCGGTTGTGGGCCTGGCGGACGACGCGCATGGCGCGGCCCTCGAGGGTGAAGTCGGCGATGTCGACGATCGCTTCGTCACCGAGTTCGAGGGCGTCCAGGCCGTGCCGGGCGTAGATCGTGCCGGCCTCCTCGCTGGCGCCCATGACGGCGGGGGTCCAGGCGTGCCGGCGGGCCTCGGTGAGCCAGGCGTCGATGGCGCCGGGCCAGGCCTCGGGATCGCCGATGGGGTCGCCGGAGGCGAGGGAGACCGCGCCGACGACGCGGTAGGTGACGGCCGCCTTGCCGGTGGGGGAGAAGATGGCGGCCTTGTCGCGACGCAGCGCGAAGTAGCCGAGGGAGTCGCGGGCGCCGTGCTTGGCGAGCAGGGCGCGCAGTTTCTCCTCGTCCTGCGGGGTGAGCAGGCGGCGTCCGCGGGGAGAGCGGAAGCAGGCGTACAGCACGAGGCAGAAGACGGCGGCCAGCAGGAGGTTGATGATGATGTCGGCCCAGCGGGGCGCGCGTACGGAGTCGACCTGGTCGGCGAGCGGGCCGACGCTGATGCCGCGCAGCAGGGTGTAGGCGAGCTCTTCGGCCAGGGGCGCGTGGGGCAGCTTGTTGGTGGCATGCACGAGCAGTGTGCCGAGACCGCCGGTCACCAGGACGCCGCCGGCGCCGACGGCCAGCGCGAGCTTGGGGTTGGAGGGGTCGCCGGTGGCGTTGAACTCACGGCGGCCGATCAGCAGCGCGACGACGAAGAGGCCGGTGAGGGCGGTGGAGACCCAGTTGAAGGCGTGGTCGCGGAACGGGTGCTGGGTGAGCGCGAGGGCGTAGAGCACGAACAGGGGGCCCGCGCACAGCAGGTTGACGAACCAGGCGGCCCGCTTCCCGCGTCGCATCACCAGCGCCAGGAAGATCGCCGCCGCGGCCGAGACCAGGCCCGCGGTGGCCAGGTACGGGGTGAAGAACTGGCCGGCGTGGTGCACGTGCGCGTGCACGTGGCGGGCGGTGAACAGCTTGCCGTCGTTGTGTTCCTGCACTTCTTTGCGGAACGGCAGCGACATGACCGCGATGATGTTGAAGACGGCGATCAGCCGCAGGTACCACACGGTGGCCGAGGCCGCCCGGGCACGCAGGCGGGGGCTGGGCAGGGGCAGTTGGGGGACGCGGCGGGAACCGCGCTGGGCGGGTACCTGCGGGGAGGTCAGGCTCTGCTGCTGAGCGGACATGGTGACTGGTCACCTTGGAGGAGGGGGACGGGGCAGCCCCGGTCGGGGCAAGCTGACCCTACAGCTTGTAGGGTAGTCCGGATGGTGGACTACGGGAGAGGAGCGTACCGGCATCCGCTCTTACCCGATCCTTCCCGTGCCGCCCCTCTTACCAGGCCTTACCGGGCCCTTTCCCGGCCGTGCCGGGCCGCCGCCAGATGCCAGGCCAGGTTGCCCACCGCCGCCCCGGCCGCGACGACGGCGACGATCACCCCGCCGGTCGCGAGGCCGTCGCTGAACAGGTGCGGACGCCGGTCCAGGCTGTGCAGCCCGAAGCCGCACAGCTCGTACACGCCGACGGCGGCGACGAGGAGGCTGACGACCAGCAGGGTCAGCGTCGGCGCCAGACTGCGCGCACAGACCTCCCCGCCGGCCTCCGTGTCCGTGTCCTGCATGGGTCCCCCGGTGAACAGACGAATGAACAGCCCTGCGGCCGCTGGCGGTTGGGAACCTACAATACGTAGGGTCGGTTAGGGTCGACGCCGTGCGTATCTACATCAGTGTGGACATGGAAGGCGTCACCGGGCTCGTCGACGCCGAGGACGTCCAGCCGGGCGGCCGGGACTACGAGCGCGGCCGCTCCATGATGGCCGAGGACGTGAACGCGGCCGTACGGGGCGCGCTGGCGGCCGGTGCCGGCGACATCCTGGTCAACGACGCGCACGGGCCGATGCGCAATCTGCTGCCCGAGGCGTTGCACCCGGCCGCCCGGCTGGTGCGCGGCAAGCCCAAGCAGATGGGCATGCTGGAGGGCCTGACCGGGGAGTACGACGCCGCACTGTGCGTCGGCTACCACTCCCGGGCGGGCGCCCCGGGCGTGCTCAGCCACAGCTTCATGGGCCACGAGATCGAGGACATGTGGCTGGACGGCCGGCCGGTCGGGGAGATCGGGCTCGCTCATGCCGCGGCGGCGGCCCTGGGAGTGCCCGTGGTGGCCCTCACGGGTGACGACGTGGCCTGCGCCGAGATGACGGCGTGGGACGCGTCGGTCGTCACGGTGCCCGTGAAGTACGCCCATGACCGGTTCGCGGCCGAGCTGCGGCCGCAGGCGGAGGCGTGGAAGGCGATCGAGGAAGCGGTCGCGGCGGCCCTCACCTCGCCCCCGCCACGCCCCTCGGCCTCCGCCTCCGACGTCACCCTCACCGTCCGCTGGCAGTCCGCCTCCGTCGCCGCCACCCTCCTCGGCATCCCCGGAGTGACGGCCGACGACAGCCGCACGATCCGGTCGACCGGACGGCTTCCCGCTCTCTACCGGCAGTTCGGGGTGTGGACGCGGGTGGCCGCCTCGCTCACGCAGCAGCGGCCGTACTGCTAGCTAAGGGGCGGGGTGGAGGGAGTCGAGTAGCTAAGGGGCGGGGTGGAGGGAGTCGAGCCAGCGCAGCAGGCGGGTTCCCTCGCGGGTCATGACGTCCGGGTCGCGCAGGGCGTTGGCCAGCAGTGACATGCCCTGGTAGGCGCAGACGAGGGTGAGGGCCAGGTCGTCCGGGTCGGCCAGGCCCAGCTCGCGGAACTGCCGTGCCGCCCAGTCCAGCAGCAGCCGGATCACCGCGCCGGCCTCCGCGTCCAGGGTTCCCTCGGCACGCTTGTCGAGTTCGACGGCCAGGGTGCCGGTGGGACAGCCGTGGCGGGCGGCGACGTCACGCCCGTCGATCCACGCCTCGACCAGCGCCTTGAGGCGGTCGCGCGGGTCGGCCAACCGCTCCAGCCGGCCGGTGAGTTCGTCCAGGTGGACGCGGTGTTCGTCGAGCGCTGCCCGGACCAGTTCGTCCTTGGTCTTGAAGTAGTAGTAGACGTTCCCGACCGGGACGTCGGCCTCGCGCGCGATGTCGGCGAGGGTGGTGCGTTCCACACCCTGCTCGTGCAGGACCCGCGCCGCCGCCGCCGTGAGCCGTTGCCGTTTCTGCGAGGCCCGCACCTGCCGATTCACTGAGTTGGTCACCCAACTGACTATAGACAGCGCCCTCGAGAGCGTGTTGTATGTGTCCGTACTTAGTCAGTCAGCTAACTCACTCGGAGGAGTTCGGAATGATCACAGTGACGGGCGCGACCGGCAACATCGGACGGACGCTGGTGGACCTGCTGGCCGGCGCGGGCGAGGAGGTCGTGGCCGTGTCGCGGCGGCCGCGGCCCGCACCCTCCGTGCCCGGCGTCCGGTGGGCCCGGGCCGACGTCGGGGATGCCGCGAGCATGCGGCCCGCCCTCGCCGGGGCCCGCGCCCTGTTCCTCCTGCTGGGAGGTGAGCTCAACCTGCGGGGCGAGCAACCGGACGCCCTGCTGGAGGTGGCCGCGGACGCCGGCGTCGAGCAGGTCGTCCTCGTCTCCTCGCAGGCCAACGCCACCCGACCCGACGCGCCCTCGCACGCCCGGCTGCGCGCGTACGAGGCGGCGGTACGGGCGTCGGGGCGGGACTTCACCGTCCTGCGCCCCGGCGGATTCGCCTCCAACGCCTTCGCCTGGGCCGAGACGGTCCGCACCAGGCGCACGGTCCTCGCCCCGTTCGGAGACGTGGCGCTGCCGGTCGTCGACCCGGCGGACATCGCCGCGGTCGCCGCGGCGGTGCTGGGTGAGGAGGGCCACGCGGGTCGCACGTACGAGCTGACCGGGCCCGAGCCGGTCAGCCCGCGTCAGCAGGCCGCGGCCATCTCCGACGCCCTGGGCGAGGAGGTGACCTTCGTGGAGCTGTCGCGTGAGGACGCGCATGCCCACCTGGCGCGGTTCATGCCGGAGGAGGTCGTCACCGGCACGCTGGACGTCCTCGGTTCCCCGCTCCCGGCCGAAGTGCGGACCAGTCCCGACGTGGAGGCCGTCCTGCACCGCCCGGCCCGCTCCTTCGGCGACTGGGTCGCGCGCAACCTGCCGGCGTTCCGGTAGGCGCCCGCGTCGGTGGCGCGCGGCCCGGCCCCGCGGCTCAGTCCTCCTCGCCCCGCCCCGTGCGGCGGGCGTAGGCGCGGGCCGCACGGGCACGGTCGCCGCAGCGGGTGGAACACCAGTGACGGCGGCCGTGGCGCAGCAGGTACCGGTTGCAGGGGGTGGAGCCGCAGGCCGTGAGGCGGTCGGCGTCGGGGCCGGTGAGCAGGTCGGCGGCGTCGGCGGCGAGGACGGCCAGGGCGTGCTCGACGATCTGGGTGGCCGGGTGGGCGGGGGAGCGGTGCAGGCCGCGAGCGGGCGACCAGTGCAGCAGGGAGGCGGCCGGGGCGAGGGTGAGTGCCTCGTTGACGGCGGCGAGGGCCTCGGCGGGCGCGGGGTGGCCCTCGGCACGGGAGGCGAGCAGAGCGCGGACCTGCTCGCGCAGCGACCGCAGCCGGCTCGCGCACGTCTCCCGCAGGCCGGCGTCGGCCGGGGCGAGCCCCCGCTGCACGAGCCAGCGCTGCGCGGCGGCGGGCGTGTCGAGCAGGTCCGCACGCTGTCCGCCGGGCAGCACGATCGAGCTGTTGGCGAGGTCGAGGGCGGGGTGCTGCGCGGCGCCGGGGGCGGGCGCCAGGACCGGCTCGGCGCTCTCCTCGGCCTGGGCAGGGGTCACAGGGCTCACGGTTCTCATGGTACGGCTTGCCGCCATCCGTGAGGAAGGGGTAGCGTCTCTCACGGATGAACTTCCAGCTATCCGTGAGGAGGGCCATCATGGCCGCCCGTTTGGACCCTTCCGAGACCTCCGAGACCTTGGAGACCTCCGAGACGTCCGGCACTCCCGGCGATTCTGGCGATTCCGGCGAGCAGATACCCGTCCGTGTGCTCGGCGGCCCCACCGTCCTCATCGAGTACGGCGGACTCCGCCTCCTCACCGACCCCACCTTCGACGACCCCGGCGACTACCCCTCGCCCAGCGGCCGCACCCTGATCAAGACCGCCCCGCCGCGCACGAGCGCCGCCGAACTCGGCCCGGTGGACGTCGTCCTGCTCTCGCACGACCAGCACGCCGACAACCTCGACCACTCCGGACGGGCCCTGCTCGCGGCGACCCCGCGCACCCTCACCACACCGGCCGCGGCCGACCGGCTCGGCGGCACCACCGAACCGCTCACCCCCTGGCAGTCCGTCGACCTGCCCCGACCCGACGGCGGCACGGTCACCGTGACCGCCGCCCCGGCCCTGCACGGCCCCAAGGGCTCCGAGCCGCTCGTCGGCGAGGTCACCGGCTTCCTGCTCACCTCCGCCGACCTGCCCGGCGTCTACGTCAGCGGCGACAACGCCTCCCTGGAACTCGTCCAGGAGATCGCCGACCGGTACGGCCCCGTCGACACCGCGGTCCTCTTCGCCGGCGCGCCCCGGATGCCCGTCCTCGACGACGCCCTCCTGGTCCTTGACGGCAAGGGCACGGCCACCGCCGCCCGACTGCTCGGCGCCCGCCGCGTGGTCCCGGCACACTGCGACAGCTGGGCCCACTTCACCGAGACCCGCGAGGACGTGGTGCGGGCGTTCGAGGCGGCGGGGCTGGCGGACCGGCTGCAGCTGGACTGACCGGGGCGCGGCGGCCCGTGGAGACGGAGCTTGACGACAGGGCCTAGGACCGTGGCGACGACGGCCTGACGCCGAGGACGTCGAGCATGGCGCGGGTGGCCGGGCTGGGGTTGAAGCGGCTCCAGGCCAGGTACTCCAGGCGGCGCGGGCCGTCGGCCACCGGGACCAGGGCCAGTCGGGGATCGTCCTCGGCGAGCGGGCGGATGAACGCCTGCGGCAGCAGCGCGACGGCGAGCCCGCGCGCGACCAGCCGCACGATCAGCTCCACGACGCCCGCCTCGTACGCCACGTCGCGGGCCAGCCCCGCGGCGGCGAACGCCCGGTCGGACTGGGCGCGGGCGGGCGTCCCGGCCACGAAGTCCACGAACGTCTCGCCGGCGATCTCCGCGAGCGTGACCCGGGAGGCGCCCACCAGCCGGTGCCCGGCCGGGACCACCAGCACATGCCGGTCGTGATCGAGGACGAGGGTCTCCAGACCGGCCGGGCGCTCACCTTCGGGCAGGCCGAGGAAGGCGATGTCCAGCTCCCCGGCGCGGATCGCCGCCGCCAGCTCGTCGCTGCGCCCGGACCGCAGGACGACACGGACGTCGGGATGCCGGGCTCGGTACCGCTGCAGCAGTTCCGGTACGTCCACGGCGGCCGTCGTCACGATCACGCCGACCGCGAGCCGCCCGCGCACCACGCCGGTCGCGGCCGCGGCGTCGGCCACCGCACGGTCGGCGGCGGCCAGGCACTCCCGCGCGCCCACGAGGAACGCGGCGCCCGCGCCGGTCAGTTCGACCCGGCGGCTCGACCGGGCGAACAGCCGCACCCCCACCTCCCGCTCCAACGCGGCGATCCGGTGGCTCAGCGCGGACTGCACCACCTGACAGCGCTCCGCGGCCCGGGTGAAGTTCAGGGTGTCGGCGACGGCGACGACGTAGCGCAGCTGCTGAAGGTCCACTCATCCATCGTTCTCCTTCATGGCTGTGATGACAACCATGCTTTGTAATCATGAGTACGGGCGGTCGAGACTCCCCTCATGCATCGGAACAAGGCGCAGACGACGACCGTCCTGCTGACCGCGCTCGCCCCCGCGTCCTGGGGCACCACCTATGTGGTGACCACGCGGCTGCTCCCGCCCGGGCATCCGCTGTTCGCGGGCCTGATGCGGGCCCTGCCCGCCGGGCTGCTCGCGCTGGTGATCACCCGGGTGCTGCCGCGCGGGGAGTGGTGGTGGAAGACCGCGGTCCTCGGCGTCCTCAACATCGGCGCCATGCCCCTGCTGTTCGTGGCCGCCGAACGGCTCCCCGGCGGTGTCGTCGCCACCCTGGGCGCCGCCCAGCCGCTGCTGGTCGCCGGACTCGGCCTCGCCGCGCTCCACGACCGGCCCACGGTCTGGCGGCTCACCTGGGGCGTGCTCGGCGTACTCGGAGTCGGCCTGGTCGTGCTCGGGCCGCAGGCCCGGCTGGACGCCGTCGGTGTGCTCGCCGGCCTCGGCCATACGACCACCATGGCCGGCGGGGTCGTCCTCACCAAGCGCTGGGGCCGGCCCCCGGGTGTCGGCCCGCTCGCCCTGGCCGGCTGGCAACTGACCGTCGGCGGGCTGCTGTTGCTGCCCCTCACCCTGGCTGTCGAGGGGGTGCCGCAGCGGATCGACGCGGGCGCGGCCAGCGGCTATCTGTGGCTCGGCAGCATGGGCGGACTGATCGCGTACGCGCTGTGGTTCCGCGGGATCGGCAGGCTGCC
Organism: Streptomyces sp. NPDC048191; assembly: GCF_040652655.1. Taxonomy (NCBI): domain Bacteria; kingdom Bacillati; phylum Actinomycetota; class Actinomycetes; order Kitasatosporales; family Streptomycetaceae; genus Streptomyces; species Streptomyces sp. NPDC048191. Next base: position 141,693 of record NZ_JBEZMO010000017.1, on the reverse strand, counting down.
GGTCGCCGCGTCCGCACCGCTGGTGCTGTTGTCCCCGCTGGTCGCGACGGTCATCGGGCTCGCCCAGGGCGAGTCGCTGAGCCTGTCGCAGGCCCTGGGCTTCGCCCTGGCACTGACCGCGCTGGTGGCCGCGCAACTCGGGCCGGCCGCACGGAAGAACACCGCAATCAAGGAGAAGACGTCCGATGACACAGCACATGACGATCGCCGTGCTCGGGGCCACCGGGACGGTCGGCGGCCGGGTGGTCACCGAGGCGAGCGGGCGAGGACACCGGGTGCTGGCCTTGTCGCGGAAGCCGGCGAGTGAGGTTCCCGGCGTGACGCCGGTCGCGGTCGACGTGACCGACGCGCCGGCGGTGGGTCAGGCACTCGCCGGTGCCGCCGCGGACGCCGTCGTCCTGACCGTGCGGACCTTGCCGGTCGACGAGGAGTTCCTGGTCACCGCGACCGGTACGGTGCTGGACGCCGCGGCCCGGCTCGGCAGCCGTGTCCTTGTGGTCGGCGGCGCCGGCGCCCTGCGCAGCCCCGGAGACCCGGAGCTGCCGGTCGCCGACAACCCCGCGTACGTGCCCGCCGAGTGGCGGTCCGTGGCCGCCGCCGGGGTCGCCCAGCTGCGGACCTGCCGGGCCCACACCGGTGCCGACTGGGTCTACCTGAGTCCACCGGCCGTGCTGGAGCCCGGCGAACGCACCGGCCGCTACCGGCGCGGCACGGACACCCTGCTGACGGACGCCGACGGCCGGTCGTGGATCAGCACCGAGGACCTGGCGGTCGCGGCCCTGGACGAGCTGGAGCGCCCCGGGACGGACCGTCACATCACGGTCGCGCACCAGCACCGCTAGGCCACGACGGCCAGCGCCGCC
>NZ_JBEZMO010000017.1:6745-140731 GCF_040652655.1 Streptomyces sp. NPDC048191 | reverse complement strand
CGGGGGTGCGGGGAACTGCGCGACCGGCCACGACGGCGGGGTGGACGAACGACGGCCTGTCCCGGTCGTGCGGCTCGTCCCGCGTCGAGGTCCTGGTGGTCGTGGTCCTGGACGGGTGGGAGCGGGAAGGGCCGGACCGTCCTCACGGTTGCGCACCAGCGCCGCCGGGGGTGCGGGGAACTGCGCGACCGGCCACGACGGCGGGGTGGACGAACGACGGCCTGTCCCGGTCGTGCGGCTCGTCCCGCGTCGAGGTCCTGGCGGTCGTGGTCCTGGACGGGTGGGAGCGGCCCCGGGCCGGACCGTCCTCACGGTCGCGCACCAGCGCCGCCGGGGGGCGCGGGGAACTGCGCGACCGGCCACGACGGCGCGGTGGACGAACGACGGCCCGTCCCGGTCGAACCCGCGGAGCGCCTAGTCGACGTCCACCGGACCGTCGTCCGACCTCTGGTCACGGCCCGAGCGCAGCTGGAGCAGGCCGCTGCCGTCGGACTTGTTGCCCTGGTTGCCCTGGCCGTCCTTGTCCTGGCCGCCCAGGTTCTGCCGGACCGAGTCGAGGATCGTCAGACCCTGGGACACCAGGCCGGCGGCGATCTCGCCGAGGCCGTCCGCGCCGTTCAGGACGTTGACGTTGGCGCCGGCCAGGCCGCCCGCGGCCTCCTTCACGATCTGCGGGAGCTGGTCGATCAGCATCCGGTCCAGCGCGACCCGGTCGTAGGAGGCCGCGGCCTCGGCCTGGATCTTCATGCGCTGGGCCTCGGCGGCGGCGAGGATCCTGACCCGCTCGGCCTCGGCCTCGGCGGGCTTGACCACCTCGGCCACCAGCTGCTGCTGACGCAACTGTGCCTGCCGCTGGGCGAGTTCCGTCTGCGCGTCCAGCACCTCCTGCTGGGCGTGCGCCTGTGCCAGCGGACCGGCCTGCCCGGCCTGTGCCTGCGCGCGGTCCACCTCGGCCGAGTACTCGGCCTTGACGATGGCGGTCTGCCGGGCGTACTCGGCCTGCTTGCGGGCCGCCTCCTGCTCCGCCTCGACCGCGGCCTGGGTGGCCTGCGCCTGGGCGATCTGCGCCTGCCGCTGGATCGCCGCCTTGTGCGGGGCGGACATCGCGTCGATGTAGCCGGTGTCGCCGTCGTCGATCGACTGGATCTGCAGCGAGTCCACGATCAGGCCGATCTTCGCCATCTCCATCTTGGAGGTGTCCAGGACCTCGGCGGCGAGCTTCTGCCGTTCGGTGACGATCTCCTCGACCGTCATCGAGCCGATGATGGCCCGCAGGTGTCCGGCGAAGATCCGGCCGGTCAGCACCGACATCTGATCCTGGTCGGAGAGGAACCGCTGACCTGCGTTGATGATGCTCTCGTGGTCGTTGCCGACCTTGAAGGCGATGACGGCGCGGACGTGCAGGGCGATGCCCTGCTTGGTCACACAGGTCTCGGTGACCTCGGACTCGCACATCGCGAGCGAGAGGAAGCGGGTCTTGCGGAAGAACGGCACCACGAACTTGCCGTGGCCCGTCACCACTCGGAACGGCGCGCCCCCCAGTCCCCGCCGGCCCCCCGAGATCAACATCGCCTCGTCGGGAGCGGGAACGCGGTATCCGAACATGCTCAACTCCTCAGCCTGCGCCGGCGGCCTCTCCGCCGAGCGCGTCCAGTGGATCCACCCACTCGATGACGCCGACCTCGCGGCATCCCCGTGATTCGATCACGAGGACCGTGGCGCCCGCGGGCAGGGGATCCTCGGACCATGCCAGGAACGTCTCGGAGCCACCTCGGACCCGTACCAGGACCTCACCGGGGCCCGCGGATCCCCGCGTCCCGATGAGCACCTTGCCCGTGCAGCCGACCACGGCCTCGTCCTGCGGCATCACCGGCCGTCCTCCTCGTCCTGACCCCAGAGTTCAGACGATAGACCCAGCGGCGCCGGGACCCAACGGCGCGGTCGTCGCGACTCGTGCCGACGGGCGGCGAGGCGTTCCTGCACCCACGTGCAGGTGTCCGTGCCGATCTCTCCCGAGGCGTGGCAGGAGCATGAAGCCAACCCCAGGGCCGGCCGCCGTGGCCAGTTACTTCACCGTGCCATGGTCCACCGCGCTGAGCACCTTGACGCAGCCGCTCGCGGGTTCCGAATCGGCGACGTCGTTCACTGCGCGCGCGGATCCCAGCGGAACCGGCGGACGGCCACCGCCGCGCCGGCCGCCCCCCACAGCAGCAGGACGCCGTGGTCCCGCCAGGGGAGTCCGGCCTGGTGCGTGGTGAAGGCGCGCAGCAGGGCGTCGTTGAACGGCTTCACGGGCAGCGCCCCGGCGAGGCCGTTCAGCAGGGCGGAGTGGACCGGCATGTAGGTGCCGGAGACGAACACGAGCGGGAACAGCACGAGTTGGACGACCGACGGCGCCGCCTCCGCGTTGCGGATCAGCGAGGCCACCGCGACTCCCAGCGCGCAGAAGGCGGCCGCGCCGAGCACCAGGGACACCGCGAGCGCGGCCCACTGCGAGGCGGCGGGCAGTGGGACGCCGTAGAGCCTGCCGACCGCCGTGATGAGCAGGACGTCGACGACGCTCACCAGGACGCAGTGCGTGAGCAGTCCCACGAAGTACGCCGACGCCGGCAGGGGAGTGGCCCGGACCCGCTTCAGTGTCCCGTTCTGCCGCCGTGCCGAGAGCACGATCGCCAACTGGCTGTAGCAGGAGCCCAGTACGGACACCGCGGCGATCGTGGACACGTAGTACTGGAGCGCGGAGCGGCCGTAGTAGAACTCGTTCTTCCCGGTGCCGTCGAACAGCCCGCCGAAGACCGCCATGACCACGACCGGGAAGACGAAGGTGAAGAACGCGCTCTGCGGATTGCGCCAGAACGACAGCTGCTCGTAGCGGATCTGGTGCCGCAGGAGGCGCAGGCCGCGGCCGAGTGTCCGCCCGGCCGCGGGGCGGGGAGCGGCGACGCTCATGGCGTGCTCCTCTCCGGCACGCGCTCCGGCGCGCCCTGGTGGTGGCCGGTCAGGCGCAGGTAGACGTCCTCCAGGCTCGGCCGCTCGACGGTCAGCCCGGGGAGCACGGTGTCGCGACGCAGCGCCCAGTCGGTGAGCCGGTGCAGGGCCCGGGTGGGCTCCGCGGAATCGACGGTGACCAGGCCGTCCGCGCCGGGTGTCGCGGACACCGGCAGATCGGCGAGGGTGGTTCCGGGCGGCAGCCGGAAGCGGATCCGGGCCCGTGCGGTGTCGCGTCCGCCCAGCGTCGCGGGGCTGCCCTCGGCCACGATCCGCCCGTCGGCGATCACCGCCACCCGGTCGGCCAGCTCCTGGGCCTCCTCCATGGAATGAGTGGTGAGCACGACGGTGGTCCCCGCGTCGCGCAGGTCCCGCAGCAACCGCCAGGCCCCGCGGCGCGCGTTCGGATCGAACCCCGTCGTCGGCTCGTCGAGGAAGAGCACGGCGGGGTCGCCGACCAGGCCGAGGGCGAGATCCAGGCGGCGCTTCTGGCCGCCGGAGAGTACCCGGACCTTCTTCTTCTCCAGCCCGGCGAGACCGACCAGAGCGATCACCTCGTCGGTGTCGCGGGGCGCGGGGTAGTAGCCGGCGTCGCGGGCGATCGTCTCGCGGACGGTGAGATACGGCTCGACCGCGATGTCCTGCAGCACCAGCCCGATCCGCTCGCGCAGGGCGCGCCCGGTGGCCTTCTCACCCGGGTCCAGACCGAGCACGTCGACGTGTCCGAGATCGCGGCCCCGGAACCCCTCCAGGATCTCCATGGTGGTGGTCTTGCCGGCGCCGTTGCGGCCGAGCAGCGCGAAGATCTCCCCGCGCTCGACGGCGAAGCTGACCCCGCGCACCGCCCACACCGCGCCGTACCGCTTGTGCAGGCCCTCCACCACGACCGCGGCCCCCGGTGTCAGGCGCGGAGGCACCGGATCTCCAAGGTCAGGCCGAGCCGGCGCCCGGCCATGCCACGGGCCGCCGTCACCCCGAAATCGGTGCGGTCGACCTGTGCGGTCACGCGGACGGTGAAGGCGTCCGCGAACACCTCGCGGTGCGCGATCGAGAGGACGGCCGGCCGGGAGCGTCCGCACACGGTCAGCGTGCCGGAGACCGCGGTGGCGTCCACCCGGTCGGAGGCGAACGTGATCAGCGGATGCCGGCCGGCGTCCAGGAACCTCGCCGACCGTACGGCGGTGTCCCGCCGGTCGTTCCCGGTGCGGAAACTCGCCGCGTCGATCTCCGCGCGGACCCGCGACCCGGAGAGCGGCTCGGCCACCTCGACGGTGCCGCCGCGCACCGCGAAGGTGCCGCGCACCGGCAGCAGGCCGAAGAGGTGCCTGCCGGTGAAGGTGACGGAGGAACCGTCGGGGTCGATCGTGTAGCGGCCGAGCCGGGGCGTTGTCGTATCCATGCCCTCATTGCACGGCGGCGGGCGCGCCGCGCGGCAGAGCGGTCGGTCGGTCACGCACCCGACGAAGGGAGCCCCGCGACGTCCGGCGTACGACTTTCGTAGGGTCCGCCGGAGCCGGAGGTGCCGAGTGCCGTCGGCCCGGGCCGGTCCGCGCGGCGGATGCCCTACGGTGAGCGTCATGACGGACGACCGGGGGGCGTGCGACGGGCGGTGGCACCGCCGGCACCGGCTCGCCGTGGACGTGGCCGTCGCGGTCGCCTTCGTGCTGCTCGACACGGGTACGACCCTGGCCGGCGGCACCTGGTGGCCCGCCCACCCGGGCGGCCTCGCCTGGGCCGTGCTGGGCGTGCAGGTGCTCGCCTGTGCCTCGCTCGCCGTCCGCCGCACCGCCCCGCTGACCGTCGTCGCCGTGCTCGGCGCGTTCACGCTCGCGGTGACCCTGCTCGTCTCACCGGTGGGTGTGCTGACGCCGGCCCACCGGGGCGGTGTGTGGGCCCCGCTCGCCACCCTGCCGGCCGCATACGGCCCGCTCTTCTACCAACGCGACCGTCGCAAGGCGTACTTCGCGCTCGCCGCCTTCACCCTCGTCGTGATGCGGCCCTGGGAGCCGTCCGTCTCGAACATGACGATCGGGCTGCTGCGTACCGCGGTCGGGCCGCTGCTGGCGCTGTACTTCGACACCCGGCGCAGGCTGGTGCAGGCCCTGGTCGAGCGTGCCGAGCGCGCCGAACGGGAGCGTCATCTGCTGGCCGAACGGGCGCGCGCCGAGGAACGCGCCCGGCTCGCCGGTGAGATGCACGACGTGGTCACCCACCGGGTGAGCCTGATGGTGCTGCAGGCCGGTGCCCTGAAGGTGACGGCCCCGGACGAGCCGACCCGGCAGGCCGCGGAGGAACTGCGTGCCGCGGGCTGCCAGGCACTGGAGGAACTGCGGGATCTGGTCGGCATTCTGCGCACCGCGCCGGAGGGCGACCGCACACCCTCGGTGACGGGCTTCGCCGATCTGGTCGCCGAGTCCGTGGCGGTGGGCATACCGACCGAGCTGATCGAGGAGGGCGACCCGGCGCTGGCCTCACCGGTGGTCGGGCGCACCGCCTACCGCGTGCTGCGCGAGGCGCTGACCAACGTACGCAAGCACGCTCCCGGCGCCCGCGTGCGGGTGCGCGTGGAGTACGGCAGCGCACAGGTGCGGCTGACGGTCCGCAACACACCACCGGCCGGCGGAGCGCGCAGTGCGCTGGCCGGTACCGGCTCCGGTCTGGGGATCGCGCATCTGCGGCGGCGCATCGAGCTCGTGCACGGCACGCTGCGTGCCGAACCCTGTTCCGACGGCGGGTTCAGCGTCGAGGCGACCCTGCCCGCATTCGTCCCGACCACCGAAGCGGAGGTGTGAGCGTGACCCGGGTAGTGGTGGTGGACGACGAGCCCATGGTGTGCGTGTTCCTGCGTACCATCCTCGGCTCGGCCCCGGACGTCGAGGTCGTCGACGAGGCGCACGACGGCGCGGCCGGCGTCGAGGCGGTCCGGCGCTGCCGCCCCGACGTCGTCCTGATGGACCTGCGCATGCCGGGCATGGACGGACTGACCGCGATCGAACGCATCAACGAACTCGCCGACCCGCCGAACATCGTCGTGCTCACGACCTTCGACGCCGACCAGTACGTGCTGCGGGCGCTGCGGGCCGGGGCGACCGGTTTCCTGGTGAAGTCCACCCCGCCGGAGGAGCTGATCGGTCTCGTGCGGACCGCCGCGCAGGGGCACACCGTGTTGTCCCCCTCGGCCGCCCGCCGCCTCATCGCCGCCTCGACGGACAGCCTCTCGGCCCGCGACCGCGCCCGCGACCTGGTCGCCGCACTGACCGAGCGGGAGACCCAGGTGCTGGCCGGCCTCGGCGAGGGCCTGTCGAACGCCCAGATCGCGGCCCGGCTGTACCTCTCCGAGGCCACGGTCAAGGGCTATGTCTCCCGCACGCTGGACAAGCTGAACTGCGTCAACCGCACCCAGGCCGGCCTCCTCGCCCACGACGCGGGGATCGTCGACGCCCAGCCGTAGCCCGGCGCTCGCGACTGCGCCGGGCTACGGCCGTGGTCCCGGGTTCTAGAGCCAGTCGGTGTAGCGGGTGGAGGCGAGGTGGGCGTCCTTGTCGGTGAGGACGTCACCCTTGACGACGCCGAACATGCCGGCGGTGGGGTCGGTGACGACGGTGCGGTTGTCGCCCTTGTGGGACAGGGTGATCCGGCCCAGCTCGTCCAGGGTGAAGATCTCGGGGCCGGCGATGTTGCGGATGCCGTTCAGCGGGGCGCCCACGGCGACCTCCGCCACCGCGGCGGCCACGTCCCTGGAGGCGATCGGCTGGATCGGCGTGGCGGGCAGCCGGACGGTGTCGCCGTCGGCGGTCCAGGACATGACGGCGTCCATGAACTCCATGAACTGCGTGGCCCGGACGATCGAGTAGGGGATCGGCCCGGCGGCGAGGAGCTTCTCCTGGAGCACCTTGGCCTGGTAGTAGTCCAGCTCCGGCACCTGGTCCGCGCCGACGATCGAGAGGATGACGAAGTGGCCGACGCCGCCCTTCCGGGCCGCGGCCAGAAGGTTGTCCATCGACGTCCGGAAGAACGCCGGCGAGGCGTCGTCGAAGGTCGGGGAGTTCGTCAGGTTGACGACGACGTCGGCTCCCGCCACCGCCTCGTCCAGCCCCTGACCGCTGATGATGTCGACTCCGGTGGACTTCGAGTGCGGTACCGCCTCGTGCCCGGCGGCGCTCAGGTCCCTGACGACCTGCGACCCGATCAGCCCGGTACCACCGATGACTGCGATCTTCATGACACACCTTTCGTTCTGGTTTGTGCCGCAATATGACATAGGAACTGCTGCGTGGGCGCGGCAGGAAACGGCACCTTGATCCGCTGGGTCCGGGCGGCGTCAGATGTCGCCGACGAACGTGACCGTCTCGTCGAGCGGCGCCCGGGCCATACGGGGCTCACGTGCCGTGACGTCCTCGAACCCGATCGACATGCCGCAGAAGAGGATGAGCTCGGCCGGGGGCGACAGGAGCTCCGCGACGGTCCTGTGGAACTTCGCCCACGCCATCTGTGGGCAACTGTGCAGCCCTTCGGCGCGGAGCAGCAGCATGACGGTCTGCAGGTACATGCCGACGTCGGCCCATTGGGGCGGACCCATGCCCTTGTCGATGTAGCAGAACAGGGCGGCGGGCGCGCCGAAGCAGTTCCAGTTCGCGGCGGCGGCCCTCTGGCGTGCCTCCAGGTCCTCGCGTGGAATGCCGAGCGCGCCGTAGCGCTGCTCCCCGAAGGCGGATCGGCGCTCGCGGTACGGGGACTTCAGGCCGGGCGGGTACTGCTCGTACTCCGGCTCGTCCCAGGGGCCGCCCGCGGCCAGGCGCTCACCGGCGCGCTTCTTGAGTTCGGCCAGCGGCGCGCCGGTCACCACGTAGGTGTGCCACGGCTGGATGTTCGATCCGGACGGCGCCCAGGCCGCGGCGGACAGCACCCGCTCCAGGGTCTCCCGCGGGACGGGCCGGTCGGTGAACGCGCGCACCGCCCGTCGGCTCGTGACCGCCTCATGGACCTCCATGACCGCCTGCCTCCCTCCGGGGGCTGTTGTCGTTACGCTCAAGACGATATCACTCAATACGGTATCGAGTGAAACTATCTTTGCGTGCGAAGCCCGGGGGCACGGCGATCAGTCGCGGTCTCACCCCTGGATGGCGTGCACATGACAACCTCTTGAGCCCGTCGACCCGGGCCGCTGGGTCCGTCGCGGCCGGCGGCCGGCGCGCCCGTGTGCTTACGCCTCGCCGTCTGCCGGATGGGCAAGCCGGGTCAGCAGAGCCGTCAGCTTCTCGGGCTCGCCGGGTCCCAGTCCGCCGACCAGACGCTCGGCCAGCGGCTCCGCCGCCACATGGACTGCGTCGAAGAGCTCCAGCCCCTGGGGGGTGATCTCCACCGCCCGCACCCGCCGGTCGCCCGGAACGGCCTTGCGTACGGCCAGACCCTTGCGCTCCAGGTCGTCCACGACCCGCATGATCCCCGCCTTGTCCGACCCTGTCGCCGTCACCAGGTCCCGCTGCACCGTGGGCCCGTGATTGACCAGTTCGATCAGCACCGCGAAATGCCGCAACTCGATCCCGAGCGGCCGGAGCGCCTCCCCCATCACGGCGGCCGCGCGCCAGTGCGCCCGGCGCAGCAACAGGCCGAGAGCGAAAGGCGACGTGTCCCCGGGGCGGTCGGTCGCATGCGAGGCGGCGGTTCGGCGAGGGGTGTCGGCGGCCATGAGGTCAGACTACTTCACTCGATACGGTATCGCCTGAAACTAAAGGCTTCAGGGCGTGCCCCCGAACGTCCGGTCCGGTCCGGTCAGTTCAGCAGGGCGGCCGTGAACGTCTTGCGGTGGTCCGCCAGCCACGTCTGCATGCGGTCCCAGCGTTCCCATCCACCACGCTCGGCCAGCGCCTGGAGGTAGACAGGGTCACCGTCGGCCACGCGGCGGGCGACGAAAGCCCGGCAACCTCCGTGGCCTGCTCGATGACGCCGGGCAACGCAGCGCGGTCCCCCGCCGGGAGACCATAGCCGTCGGCTAGGACCCGCAGCCGTGCGGGCGCGTCCAGTCCGGGGGGATGGAGGGCGGCTGCGGATCCGGGATCGAGCATGGGCACCCAATAGCGTGCGGTCATGGCGATGTCCCAGAGGGCACGGCCGGGGGCCGCCAAGTCGAAGTCGATCAGGGCAGCGGCACGGCCGTCGCGGAAGACGACGTTCTCCGGGCACACGTCGTTGTGGCACAGCATCGTTCCCCCCTCCGGGTCGGCCAGGTCCCGGGGCCACTCGGCACGGGTGTCGACCGCCACGGCCGCGCTGGTCTCGTGCAGGCGCCGGAGCAGGCTCCCCACCGATGCGAGGGCCGCCGTCGTCATGGCCCAGTCCGGGAAGGGCGGCAGAGCCACGTCGCCCGGGATGAAGGTCAGCTGCTCACGGCCGTCCGCGGTGAGACCGACAGGGGCCGGCGCTGCGTCGAAGCCGTGCTCCTTCAGCGCGAGGAGATAGGCGTGCAGGGCGCGCGCGTTGCGCGGTGCCGGGCGCTCAACCAGCGCACCCCGGCGGAAGACCGCCCCCGCGTTCACCATCCCGCCGACCAGCGCCTCGCCCTCAGCCGTCATGACGATCACGCCGGTGCCGGACCGCCCCCGTGCGGCCCGGTCCGCGAACTCGGTGCGAACAGGGGCGCATGGCTCACCCGCCGATTCTCATTGCCGATCACGAGCCTGCGACGGTGTCCCCGCCGGCTCAGGGCCAAACAAGACGATAAGGCTGATGCCCCGCCTCATGCAGCCGATGACTGAAGTCCTGCCACTCGTGCAGCGATTGGGCCGTTTCCCGGGCTCATGTGCCCTGGGTGTGCCCCGGAGCAATCGAGAAATCCGCCCGAGAGGCGGCCGGCGGCTCAGCGGGGCGTCATCGGCGGCCATTCCTCCGCAGCTCTGTCTCCGCTGCCGTAGGGGCCCTTCGCCGGCTGCTGAGGAACGCGGCGATCGGCAGGGCTGCTGCCAGGCCGCTGAGCAGGATGGCGGCGAGTGCGCCGAGGATGGCGGGCTGGTCGTTGAAGGCGATGCCGATCGCGGCCAGTGCGGGACCGGCGTTGCGTACCGAGGCGACGCCGCCCATGGTGGTGCGCCGTATGGACGGGCCCGTGGCCAGCAGCGTTCCCACGGCGAAGGCGATGGCCGAGAGCAGGAACCCGGCGAGGAGGGCGAGGGAGCCGAGGAGCGCGACGACGTCCTGCCAGTTGCCGAGCAGCATGCCCGCCAGCACGATCAGGAACGTGACGTTGGAGACGGCCGCCGCCGGGGGGTGCCAGGACCGTGCGGTGGGTTCGGCGTAGCGGCGTATGAGCAGGCCGATGGCGAACGGTACGAGTTGCAGCAGGGCCACGGTCCGCACCAGTGTTCCCACGTCGAGGGAGACGTTGGTGCCTACGTCGGCGGCGGTGAGGAGGCCGTTGGCGGTGGGGGCGAAGGTGATGCTGCCGATGGAGGCGAGCAGCACCTGCATCGCCGCGCCGCCGACGACGTCACCGTCCTGCACCATGGCGAGTTTCGCCCCGAAGGGACCGCCGGGGGAGGAGGCGACCAGGATGAGCGCGATGAAGGAGGCGGAGGGGAGGCTGAACAGCGCGCCGATGCCCCAGCCGAGCAGCGGGATGGCCACCATGTTGGCGGCCAGCGCCAGCAGCAGGAGCGGGACGTCGGTGAAGACGCCGCGCAGTGCCGGGACCGTGGCGCCCAGGCCGGCGGCGAACATGGTGGCCGCGATGAAGATGACGGTGACTGCGTTGAGTACCAGGTGCAGGGTCTCCATCGGTCCCCCACGCTCAGTCGTCAAGGTCGCCGAGCCGGCGCAGGGCGGTCAGGCTCGGCAGGAAGCAGTACTCGCCGCCCCGGGTGACGACGAACTGCGGCAGTGAGGCGAGGCGCCGACGCAGCGGACGCCGGGGGATGGTGAAGTCGGCGGAGCCGTCGCGGGTGCCGGTGACGGGGTCCTGGGCGTTGTTCGCCCCGAAGAAGACGCCGTCGTTCATCCACTGCGTCTGGACGAACTCGAACTGCCGCCCCAGGTGCGCTCCGATGAACGCGAACATGAGGCCACGGTCGGCTCCGTCGTCGTCCAGCACGCCCTCGGGCAGCGGCGGACCGTAGACGGCGCCGCGGCGGATCATGCGGTGCAGTCGCACCTCTCCCGCCACCGCGGCGTCACGGGGGTTGGCCCGGCGGATGTGGCAGCCTCCGGGCGTTTTGAGTCCCGCCGGGTCGTCGCTGTCGTACAGGAAGGTGTTACGGCGGTGCGGGTCGGCGCCGAGGGCGGGGTCGTCGGCTTGTGGAGCCAGCGCCAGGGGCGCGCCGCTGCGCCAGCGTCCCATGATCTTCGCGGCGATCAGTTCTTCGTCCTGGGGGCCGGTGGAGTTGTCCTTCAGACAGCGGCGGAACTCGGCGACGTTCTGGTGGAGCTTGCGGAAGACCGCGTAGCTGCCGTTGCGTCCCAGCACGGTCGGCTGTGGGGTCTGGATACCGCCGAGTTCGTCCGGGTAGCCCAGGACGAACTCGCCGGCCTTCAGGGGAACTTCCAGCTGATTGGATCCCGGTATGCCGCTGCCTTCGACGGCCGGGTGGCTGACCCCGTCGCGATAGCCGAAGTGCTCGGTCTCGGTGGGCAGCGCGTAGCAGTCCTGCCGCCATATCGCCGTCACGCCGGAGAGCCGCTCGTAGGCGGGGCGGGCCCGGTCGACCGCCGCTTCCAACTGCGCCGGGTCGGGCGCGACCGCTGTGATCACCACATGGACGTCCGGGCTGCCCAGCGGCGCTTCCCAGCGCTCGGGGCCGCTGTCGCCCACATCGCCCAGCGCTGTGGCGCGGGCCGCCATCCCCTGCCGGAACTCCCAGGCGAACGTGTCCAGCGAGGCGCGCGGTACGCCCAGTACCTCCAGGCCGCCGCAGGTGACGGCCACACTCACCCACGTCTCTCCGAGTGGACTGACCGAGTCCGCGGCGGAGGTCACCGCCGTACTCGCGCGCCGCATCAGCTCCCGCCCATCACGCTGGTCGTCGATGCGGAAGACGAGGTAGGTCGCCGCGTAAGGCGTCGGCCGGGGGTTGAGAACCCCACGCTGGATGTCGTCGAGTTCCAACGAGACGTCCGTGTGCACGCTCACCGTTGACCTCCCGTCGGCCTTACGCGGAGACGAGGTTGCGCCAGAAGTTCCGCAGGCTGTCGTCCCCGCCGAACAGGGAACTGAAGATCGTCGAGTCCGCCAGCAGCAGGTCGCCCGCGCGGTCACCGCCGGGAGGCATCCACAGGAACATGTTGAACTCGGTGTTGCCGGCCTCGGTGAACGGATGCGGCCTGGAGGTGTCGATCGGCTGCCGGGCCAGCACCCGGATGGCGTCCGGGTCGTCGGTGGTCACGTCGTAGTGGGGCAGGTGCATGTGGAAGTTGAAGTTCGTCACCCCCTCCAGCCAGCCCTTCGGATCCAGGTCCCGGACCGTCGACAGCGGGGCGATCTGGTTGCCCTCGCGCGTCGCCGGACGCAACCCGTACCGGTTCATGACCGGCACCCCGAGGCCCTTCATCAAGTCCCTGACGTAGGTGGCGAACCGCTGCTGCCGGGGCACCAGGGGATCGCCGTGGTGGCGGTACTCCATCTCCCGGACCTTCAGGTCGTCCGAGGCGCCGACATCGTGGTGCGGGCCCAGGACGAGGCAGGCGTCCTCCCGGCCGAGGAACGCACGCAGTGCCTCGATCTCGCCGGGCTGGGCGTCCTGCTCGGTGACCGCGTGGTCCAGCCCGAACACGAACAACACGTCGGTGTCGTCGAGCACCCGCTCGTCGAGCGGTGTGAAGAAACCGGCCTGGTCGATGCGCTGATACACCGGGACGGGATGCCTCGTGACCTCCTCGACGAAGTCCTGGAACGGCACCCAGGCCCAGAAGAACAGCTCCAGTGAACCGGCGACGCCCTGCTGGAACCGATACGGATCCGACCACTTCGGCTCCTCGTACGCGGGCCAGGCCACCCGCCTGACCTCGGTCATCGTGGAGAAGCGGTTGTCCAGCTCGGCCGCGTTGCGGCCGGCCTCGGCCGGATAGCTCCAGGAGACGTAGACGCTCACCCGCCGCCCGCCAGGGGTGTACTTGCGCGGGATGTGCCGCTGGTTGTACGTGCGCGCGGTTTTGACCTCGCTCATTTCGCTCAGCCTCACTGCATCTGGTCGAGCATCTCCGAGAAGGCGCTCTTGACCCGCAGAGCCTTCTTGATCTCGTCCGCCGTCACATACGGATACTCCCCGTACTCGATGAAGCTCGGACAGTGGTGTTCCCGTACGAAACGTACGAACGCCTCGGGGTTGGTGCGCCAGTCCTCGGGAAACCCTTCGAGGTTCTCGAAGGTGGTGCTCACGCCCGATCTGCTGAACAGTGCGACGGCGTCCTCGGTGTACTTGTCGAAGTCGGTGTCGAAGATCCCCTGGTACATGAAGCGGGTGTCGTTGTCGAAGAGAACCCAGCGCAGGTAGTGCAGCTTCAACGGCGCCAGGAGGTACGGATCCTGCTCCAGCGCCTTGGCCAGGGTGTGGCCGTGCTCCCGTATCGCGTCGGCCCTGCCCGGTTTGACGTTCGCGATGATGGTGAATCCGTAGCAGGCCGGAGTCCTCGGGAAGACGGGGCCGTATTTCCCTTGTTCCAGATGGTCGGTCTCCTTGGGGATGACGACCGCCTGCGGCTTGATCTCCATGTCCGCTCCTCCGCATCCCACACGTCGGAATCCGCATCCAGCGTGGCACCGGACGGCTCGGCGCGCCCGCTGAGCGGGGAGGGGGACCGACGCGTCCGCCGCCGGCCACTGAAGCCGGGCGGCTTGCGCGGTGCGGACCACCGGCAGAGACGGCTGATCAATGCTTCGGATCGCGACGGGCCTACGTCCGTGCCCCGCACGCCCTCGATACGGGCAGTACCCCCTCCGGCACCAAAAAGGGCGAGGCCCGAAGACCCCGCCCGAAACGAATGAAACCCCAGCTCACGGCCACACAAGGCAATACGGCTGATGCCCCGCCTCATGCAGCCGGTGGCTGAAGTCCTGCCACTCGTGCAGCGAGTGGGGGTGGGAGGGGGCTGACCTGGGGTTTCGCCGGGAAATGTGCGTTGACCTGGGAAAACTCCTCTCGGTAGTTCTCAAGGGTCAACGCCGTTTCCCGGGCTCATGTGCCCTGGATGTGCCCGGGCGGCTTCAGAACGCCATCGGCTTCGCGAGCAACAACGGCTCCTGATCCAGCCCCTCGAGAACGAGGTGAGGGACGACTTCGAGGGCGATGTCCATGGCGTACTCAAGGGCGGCTGCGCTTTTGGACTTGTCGACGTCCAGGGCCTCGGACCACTTCCGGGGCTGGTACCGGGCCAGCATCGAGAAGCTGTCGAGTTCGTCGAGGAGCCCGCGGACGCGACGCTCGATCTCGCCCCCGATGAGGCGGACGTCCTCGACGCTTTGGCCGGCGGGGTCGGCGAGGGTCCACTCGAGGTACCGCTTGCCGGGGAAGGCGGGGCAGGTGTCGCCGCAGCTCATGGTGATGCAGACGTCGGACTCCTTGACCGCGTCCACAGTGAGGATCTGCGGGACCTCGGCGGAGATGTCGATGCCCACCTCGGCGGCGGGGCTGGGTTCCCTCCCAGCAGGTGCGCGGCTACTTCGAGGCGTCCTCGATGGCCTCGAAGATGTCGGCGTCGGTCTCCTTCTGCCAGTCGGGCAGGTCGGGCCAGTCGGCGACGT
This sequence comes from Streptomyces sp. NPDC048191, assembly GCF_040652655.1. NCBI lineage: Bacteria > Bacillati > Actinomycetota > Actinomycetes > Kitasatosporales > Streptomycetaceae > Streptomyces > Streptomyces sp. NPDC048191. The sequence goes on along the minus strand of NZ_JBEZMO010000017.1, from coordinate 126,018 downwards.
ATCCGGGTTTGGGGTTGTCGAAGTGCTTGTACATCTGAGCGGTCCAGCAGGTGGCGACGAAGCGGCTCTTCTGCTCGCGGGTGAGCCGGGAGGCGTGACGGTCGCTGAGGTCAAGGAACTGTCGCACCTGGTCGTACACGGCCCCGGCGGCCTGGTGCTCCCACTCGGGGGTCTCTTGCCAGGGGGTGATGTAGCCGGGTTTGGGTTCGCCGGGGAAGTGCTTTCGAACACCGGTGATCCAAGCCTCACGGAACACGCGTGCGCCCTCGATCTGCGACATGCCTTCCCCTCTCGTCACGTCGTGCACAGTGCGTCGATCTCGGTGCCCAGTTCGACCACGCGGGCGTCGCGGGCGAGGGGGCCGAGGTCGGTTCGTAGTCCCTGGAGTTTACGGGCGACGTATCCGGAGGACGTCGCTCGGGCGAGCTGCAGGGCCTCGCGGCCATAGGCGAGGACCTGGTCCGGGTCGTGACGCTTGGCGCCGATGGACGCGAGGTCGGTCAGGACGGCGCCGCGGCGCCGGAAGGACTGCCCGGAGGCGAGCACGTCCTGGCTCAAAGCAGTAGAGAGGGCCTTCTCGGCGAGGTCGAGGCGGCCGAGTTGGAGGTAGCGGGCGCCGCGTTCCTCGGCGAGGCGGGAGCCGTCGAAGCGCAGCCAGCCGCCGTTGTGGAACGGGCCGCTCAGGCCCGTCACCTTCTCTGCCTCGTCCAAGGCGCGCTCGCAGGCGGACAGGTTCCCGAGTCCGGCATACGCCTCAGCCTGGACGGAGGGGACCCAGTGGCGGGTGGAAAGGGAGCTGTCCCCGCGCCGCGCCACCCTCTCGGCAGCCGAGAGTGCGGTGGCGGCCTCGGTGTAACGCCGGTCGTAGAGGTCGACGTAGGCGTGCCGGACCAGGGCGCAAGCCCAGAGGTCGTAGGACTTGGCTTCCTTGCTGGCGGAGGCGGCGAGTGTGTAGGACGCGGCTGCGTCGGTGTAGCGGTTGCCGTCGAAGGCCAGTTCACCGGCGAGCTGGAAGAGGTCGCCGGCCGCCCCGCACAGAGCCTGGGATTCAGCTGCCGGCTGGCCGTCGAGGGTGTCGTTGAGCGTGGTGAGCTGGTCGCGGACGATCGGGTACACGGAGCCTTTGGCACGGGCGAGTTGGTACACGTGCCACAGGTGGCCGTTCATGCGTAGGAAGTCCTCGGACATCCCACGGTGGGCTCCGTCGGTGAGGGCGGCGCTGTCGTCGGCGGGCAGGGCCACGAGGGCGCTGGTGACGGCTATGGCGCGCAGGAACTGGCGTCGGATCATGTCGTCGAGGTCCCCTGAGCCGTGGTGGTCGCGAGGCGGCGACCCTGCCGACTCCGGGCGGGCTGCTTGTGGCTGTCCCACCAGGGTGTCGAGTTCGTCAAGGTCGAGGTGCAGCAGCTCGGCCAGCCGTGGCCGTAAGGGCGGCTGGGGTGTGGTGGTCCGAGTCTCCCAGCGCCCGATCGTGCGCCGGTCGACGCCGAGGGCGTGCGCGAGTTCTTCCTGACTGTAGCCCAGCGCTCTGCGCCGCTCCGCAAGCCCCATGCCGCCCCCTTTCCACGTTCCCGTCCGTGTCTACCCTGGCGGCGCTGATCTGTCCCATGAGTGTCCCAGGACTGCCTCATGGATGCCGTGGTCCGCGCCAACCCGCTCCGGTTTTCTGGATGTTGTCAGCCAACGACAACGGTGGACACCGGAGAAGGGGTGCGGGCATGGGAACACAGAGCGTCATGTCGTCCGAGGCGGTGCAGCTCCCGATCGTCCTGGAGGCGGTCGACGAGAGCGTGGCCACGGCGCTCGCCGTCGGACTGGCGATGCCCGATCGCTCGGTGATCGACGCGACGACCCGAGACCTGGTCGGCCACCTCAGAGCGCTGATGGCCGAGGACCTCGGCTTCGACGAGGACCCAGCCGTGCAGGCGCTGTTCCGGGAGGGCTACCGGGTCCTCGACCTGACGCGCCGACCCACCGCGGAGTCCACCCACTTCGGCGCCTACCAGTACATGCGTGAAGTCGGCCTGCTGACCGGGCGCTTCGCCGACGTCTACCGCGAGACGCAGGAACGGGACGAAGCCGATGCCTGACGAAGCCCCCCGATCTGCCCATGCGCTCACGCGGAGCGACACTGCGCGAGCAGGAGCCGGCACGACGCCTCTTCATCAGTCCACCCGGCCTCCCGCCCTTCGTCCGGCAACCCGAGAAGAGCCAGGGCGAACAGTGAAGAAACACATCACGGCCCAGGTCATGTACGTCGTCTCGGTCCTTGCCCTCGGCGGCTCGATCACGCTGGCGGTGTCGCGAGGATGGTGAGACGGGAACCAACAGGCGCCGTGGTCCTTACGGCTGGCGGCAGTGGCTTTTGTCAGCCCTGATCGTCGCCTCCACCTCACCGGTCGCCTGGGCCTTCTGGTACTTCGACCGCTCCTAGCCCCTCGACGGGCACTCACTGACTCCCGCTCTGGCTGCGCGAGCCCTCAGGAAGACCCGGTTCCCCACCGGGGCGGGCTCGACAACTCCCCAACGGCCAGAGCGGGATCCCACCACGGACAATCGGCGCCCTGCCGCCGTGGCAGCAGCGCCCCCGATGAACTCCCGCCCCGGCCGCCGGGTCAGCCCGCGGCCGGGACGGGCCCAGGGCTCCGCAGCTCGCGGTGCTCATCCGCTCACTCCGCAGAGAGGAACAACCATGAACATCGACGACCTGTTCACCGGCGACCTGATCACCGGCGTCCCCAGCATGGACGCGGCGCTGCTCGACAAGATGCCCGGCGGTGGCGACAACAACGGCGACCACTGCAGCTGATCAGCCCATGAACGCGGTGGAGCAGGGTTGAGCACCCTGCTCCACCGCCCATGACCGAGGGGGAAGCAGGTGCTCTCGTTTCGTGTGCGGCTGGCCGACACCCGAAGCACAGCCTGGCGCTGGGACACAGACCGGTGGGTCAATGGGCAGAGCTGGATCAGACCCGCTCACGTAGCCGCCCTGGAAGCCGCACTTGGGCCGGCCGATGGATCCGGCGTCCACGCGCTGGTGAGGGAGGACAAGGGCGGGGAGGTGGACTTCACGTCCCTGTTCCTACGCCCGGACGAGGTTCAGGTTTCAGCGGGGGTGTTCGGCACTGCGCCGCTGTATCTCGTCGCGGTCGGAGAAGACCTGTACGGCTCCTGGGACTTAGCTGATCTACGGCCCCACCTGCGACCCGACCGACTCAATCTCCGGGCCATGGCGCGCACCTTGACTCGCCGGCACCGCTACAGTGCCGACACCCTCTTTGACGGCGTGTACCGGCTCACGGAACGCGCCACGGCCCTCTTCACGACCGCGGGACTCACGATCCTCTACCCCGAGCCCGCCCAGCATGTGCTGGAGCCCCGAAGGCTGCGCGCGGGTGTTGACCCGGTGGACGCGTTCGATGCGCTGCTGGCCGAGGCCGTGGCCGGGTGGCGTTCTACGGTGAGCTGCGTCGGCGTGGAGGTGTCCGGCGGGGCCGACTCGGGCAACGTGGCTCTCTCAACCGCTGCGGTCGGCTTCGGCTCCGTCCACACGTTCGGGCTGCTCATGGGCGGAAGGATCGGTCGGCTCCAGCGAGACCGACGCCGCAGGTTCGTGGATCACTTGGGGCTGCGGGACACCGCCGTCCCGGCCATGCAGTACCCGCCGTTCGTGCCCGGTGGAGTACGGGAGCGCGGAGCGCCGCACGACCCGGCGGGAGCCTTCTATCAGGAGGCGTTCGACGTCTTGCGCGGGCACGTGGCCGCCCACGGCTGCGAGGTGATCTTCACGGGCGGTGGTGGGGACGAAGTCAATGCCTGTCACTCCCGTACGGGCGTCGAACTCCCCGCGGCAGAGCCGGTCCCGTGGCTCGGGCATACGGCAACCGAAGCCCTGGCCCAGGTGGACGAGGACCTCGCCCCTATCCCCGTGCTCCCGGTACCCACGCTCATGGCGTTCGGCCTGCACAACCCTGCCTACCTGAGACTCGGAATCTGGCCCGTCGCCCCGCTTGTCCACCCCCGCGTCGTCCGCTTCATGGAGCAGCTGCCGCAGGAGCACAAGCGGGGCAAGGCGGTGTTCCGCGACCGATTGCGGCGGGCGGGACTGCCCGAGTCCGTCGCGGCTCCGACCGAACCGGAGAACTTCCTCGCGGTCATGGAGTCCGGCCTGCGCAGCTACGGCCTTCCGCTCCTGGACGACATGCTCCGCGAGTCGCTGCTGGTCGACCTCGGCTACGTTGATCCCGTCGCCCTGGCCCGAGCCCGGGAGCACGCCGAGCGAGCCCCGTGGTGCCTGACCTGCTGTGCGACACACTCGCCCTGGAAGTCGGACTCCGGAGCCTTGCATGAACAGCCTGGACATCGTGGACCCGAGACGCCTCGAAGCGTCGAACCTCTTCTATCGGGACCCCGCTCTGTACGACGATGTGCAGGCCGACAGCGACAGCGCGAGCATGTGCCGGGAACTCGTCGACCGGCACTGCCCACAAGCCCGCACGCTGCTGGACTTCGGCTGCGGCACCGGCAGGGACCTGGAGCTGCTGGCCCAGCGCTTCGACTGCATCGGCGTCGATCTCCAGCCCGGCCTGGTCGCCTACGCGCGCCGCACGCGCCCCGAACTCGACTTCCGGGTTGGGGACATGCGGACCGTTCGACTCGGCCACACCGCCGACGTCCTGGTGTGCCTGGGCAACTCGCTCGCCTACGTGCACGACAACGCGGACGTTCGGGCAGCATTCCGGACCTTCGCCGCGCACGCGCACCCGGGCACCCTGCTCGTCCTCTGCTCCCCAGTAGCCCCGATCGAGTCCCCGAGCTCTCAACAGGCCCGCGTCGACACCCGCCTCGGGGCCGCCACGGTGACCATCAGCTATCAGTGGGATCTGCGAACACAGATCAACACCATGCGCCGGCATTGGGCGTTCGACTCGGGCGAGGCGTGCCACGATGCCATCCGGCGGCGTGTTCTCGGCCCTCGCGAACTGGAACTGCACGCGCTCCTCGCCGGATTCGAGGTCCTTGAGATCGTCAACGAAGCTGGCGCACTGCCTGTCCTGGGTCCAGGCGCCTACACGGTGGCTCGCTACCAGGGGTGAGGCTCCGGCCAATGCCGCCGCGGCATGGTGGGAAGGAAACGGGGTCGCCCTCCAGCACGTGCTGAACCCCCAACCGCACAGCATCGAGGGCATCCGAAAGGACCAGCAGGTATGAGCCAGGGAGTGCCGGTGCCGCACAACGAACAGCGCCAGATCACCGACGAGCAATTTCACGACGCGACGCTGATCTGGGACTACCACCGGATGGGCCATGAGCGGCGGCCCTGCTCCGCGGCGATCGGCCTGGGCAGCCACGACCTGGGCGTGGCCATCACTGCCGTCGCCCTCTACCGCGCCGGCTTCTTTCCGGTCGTGGTCTTCAGCGGCGGAAACAGCCCTACCACCCGTGCCCGTTTCCCACCCAACGGAAGCCCACCGCCTTGGAGTTAACGCGTGATCGAGCAGATTCCTTCGGGCAAGAAGCCCTTCCTCTACGTCGTCGTCTGCGCGGCCGGAGTTGCTGGCGACGTCGGCACGCTGATCACCGCCGCACAGGAACAGCAATGGGACGTAGGCGTCGTCGCCACCCCACAGGGGCTGGGCTTCCTCGACGCCGACGCGATCGAGGCCCAGACCGGCTATCCGATCCGTTCGGCCTGGCGCACGCCCGGTGAGGCACGTCCGCTGCCGCCCGCAGACGCGATCGCCATCGCGCCGGCCACGTTCAACACGGTCAACAAGTGGGCTGCCGGCATCTCCGACACGCTCGCCCTGGGCATCCTGTGCGAGGCGTACGGCATGGGCATCCCGACCGCTGTCCTGCCGTACCTGAACTCGGCCCAGGCCGCCCACCCTGCCTACCGTCGGAGTCTGGACCAGTTGCGCGAGATGGACGTACTGATCGGCTCGTACGAGCCCCACCGGCCCAAGGCCGCCGGCGGAGCCGACCGATACCGGTGGGAGGAGGCATTGGAACTCCTCGGCCCTGTGGTGTCCGTGGCGACGTGATCAGCGCTGTCGTCCCTTGGCCTCCGGAGAGAGCGGGGGCGTGGTCGGGCGCTGCGCGGTGTGGCGGGCGTTGGCTGCCTGTGCCTGTGGGCCGGGTGCGTGGCGCTGGCCGATCGACCGATGCGCAGTACCGGGACGGGCAGAGCACGAGCTACGGGGAAGGGCGCGGCGCACGCCAGTGGCCTGATCACGACTCATGTGCCCTCAAAGCGCCCTGGCCGCCCAAGAGCCCTTCCGGGTGCCAAAAAGGGCGAGGCCCGAAGACCCCGCCCGAAACCAGCGAAACCCCAGGTCACGGCCACACAAGGCAATACGGCTGATGCCCCGCCTCATGCAGCCGGTGGCTGAAGTCCTGCCACTCGTGCAGCAACTGGTACACGTTGAACGCGTCCCGCGGCCCGCCCCGATCGGGGACCGTCGACCAGATGAAGGCTGCCGCGCCGACCGCCTCCTCGCCGATGCCGCGCAGGGGGTCGACGACGGTCATGGGGAGCTTGACGACCGCGTAGTCGGGGTGCAGGACGACGAGTTCCAGGGGCGGGACCTTGTGCAGGGGGACGCCCTCGATGCCGGTCAGCACCATCGCGGCCATCGTCTCCGGCTTGATCTTGGTGAACATGCCGTTCATGCCCAGCTCGTCGCCGCCGAGTTCCTCGGGGCGCATCGAGATGGGAACGCGGGCCGCGGTCGCGCCGTCCGGCGCGCCGAAGTATTTGTACGTCACCCCCACTCGACCACCATTCCTGCTCCCCGCCCTCAGGCGGTCGGCCCGGTGGCCCGGCCGGTGGTCGGTCGGCCGGTCGAGCTGGCTCTCCAGCTGCCGGTCGGTCCGCCGGTCGTACCGCTCGGGCTCACCCGGTACACCCTGTGTCTGTCGTGCGTCGCTCTGCCGTGTCTCAGTCGCTTCCTCCGCGTCGCGCCGGTGCCTTCCCCGCCGGGCACGTCGAGGACCCAGGTCATCAGTCCCCTCGCCCAGTCCGCCACCGCGATGCATATCTCCACCCGACTGCTTTTCTAGGACGCGTGGCCCCCGCCGCGCAACCCGATCATCGTGTCAGTGACCTCCCCCACGGCCGCCCGCCGAAACGTGCGGACAACAGGCCACGGGTTATTTTCCGGCCCCTGATCATTACGTGCGTACGAGCTGTGTGTATCAGGTGTCAGTCTCGCAGATGGCGGATACGGACGTGGGACGGCGACGGCGGGCGGCGGTGCCGATCTTGAGGCGGGCCACGCTACCGCCGGTCCGCGGCCTACCCTGAGGAGGTCACCCAAGCACCGGAGTCCGAGAAGCCGGAGAAGTCGCACACCATGAGTGCCCTGAGCGAAACGCCCTATCCCTACGATGCGCCCGCCTCCCAGGCGCTCTTCGACCGCGCCTCCGCCGTCACGCCCGGCGGGGTGAACTCGCCGGTGCGTGCCTTCCGCGCCGTCGGCGGCACGCCCCGCTTCATGGTGTCCGGCAGCGGCCCCTACCTGACGGACGCGGACGGGCGGGAGTACGTCGACCTCGTCTGCTCCTGGGGTCCCATGATCCTCGGGCACGCGCACCCCGAGGTCCTCGCCGCCGTCCAGGATGCCGTCGCCCGCGGTACGTCCTTCGGCACGCCCGGTGAGGGCGAGGTCGCGCTCGCCGAGGAGATCGTCGCCCGGGTCGAGCCCGTGGAGCAGGTACGGCTCGTCAGCAGCGGCACCGAGGCGACCATGTCCGCCATCCGGCTCGCCCGCGGGTTCACCGGGCGGTCCAAGGTGATCAAGTTCGCCGGGTGCTACCACGGGCACGTCGACGCCCTGCTCGCCGCGGCCGGCAGCGGCGTCGCCACGTTCGCGCTGCCCGACACGCCGGGTGTCACCGGCGCCCAGGCCGGCGACACGATCGTGCTGCCGTACAACGACCTGGAGTCGGTGCAGGAGGCCTTCCACCGGCACCCGGGCGAGATCGCGTGCGTGATCACGGAGGCCTCGCCCGGCAACATGGGCGTCGTGCCCCCGGACCCCGGCTTCAACCAGGGGCTGAAGGACGCCTGCCGGAAGAACGGCGCCCTCTACATCTCCGACGAGGTCATGACCGGGTTCCGCACCAGCCGCGCCGGGTGGTACGGCGTGGACGGGGTGAAGCCGGACCTCATGACCTTCGGCAAGGTCATGGGTGGCGGGTTCCCGGCCGCCGCCTTCGGCGGGCGCGCCGATGTGATGGCGTACCTCGCGCCCGCGGGGCCCGTCTACCAGGCCGGCACCCTCTCCGGGAACCCCGTCGCCACCGCCGCCGGGCTCGCCCAGCTGCGGCTGCTCGACGACGCCGCGTACGAGACGGTGAACGCCGTGTCCGCGCAGATCCAGGCCCTCGTCACCGAGGCGCTGAGCAAGGAGGGCGTGGCGCACCGGCTGCAGACCGCCTCCAACATGTTCTCGGTGTTCTTCACCGACCGTCAGGTGCGCACCTACGAGGACGCCAAGCGGCAGGAGTCGTACCGCTTCACCGCGTTCTTCCACTCGCTGCTGTCGAACGGCGTCTACCTGCCGCCGTCGTCCTTCGAGTCCTGGTTCGTGTCCACGGCCCACGACGAGCGGGCCATCCAGAAGATCGCCGACGCCCTTCCGGCGGCGGCCCGGGCGGCTGCGGAGGCCACCGCGTGAGCATCAGCGACAGCAGCAGCGCCGGCAACAGGGACAAGGACGTCACCGTCGTCCACCTCATGCGGCACGGTGAGGTGGAGAACCCGACCGGGATCCTGTACGGGCGGCTGCCCGGCTACCACCTGTCCGAGCTGGGGCGGCGGATGGCCGACCGGGTCGCCGAGCACCTCGCCCCGCGGGACGTGACGTACGTCTGCGCCTCGCCGCTGGAGCGGGCGCAGGAGACGGCCACCCCGATCGCCAAGGCGCAGGGTCTCGACCTGGACACCGACGAGCGGCTCATCGAGGCCGACAACGTCTTCCAGGGCAAGACCTTCGGTGTGGGCGACGGCGCGCTGCAGCGGCCCGGGAACTGGAAGCACCTGGTCAACCCGTTCCGGCCGTCCTGGGGTGAGCCGTACGTCGACCAGGTCGTGCGGATGATGGGCGCGCTGAACGCGGCCAAGGACCAGGCGCGCGGGCACGAGGCGGTGCTGGTCAGCCATCAGCTGCCGATCTGGATCGTGCGGTCGTACGTGGAGCGGCGGCGGCTGTGGCACGATCCGCGCAAGCGGCAGTGCACGCTCGCCTCCCTGACGACTTTCACATATCTGGGCGACAGGATCGTGTCGGTCGGTTACAGCGAACCCGCCATCGATCTGGTCCCGGCCCACCTGCGGGCCGGTGCCAAGCCGCAGAAGGGCCAGGGCACCGCCCAGGGGAAGGCCTTCGGGGCCTGAACCACCCCTGGAATGCGCTTTCCTGACGGTCCGTTTGAAGTATTTAGCGCACTTTTGCGGTCTCCGTTACGAAAACCATACAAATTAAAGGAACCGCCCCGATCGTCGCGCCCTCTCACTGGGTGACCAGCAGCAGGCGCGACGAATCGGGGATTTCCATGCGCACCGTCTCCCGGAATCTCTCCCGCAGGGGAATGCTCGGCCTCGGCGCGGGCGCGGCGGCCGCCGCCACCCTCGCCGGGTGTGGGAGTCACACGTCATCGGACGGTGCGGGGCACGCGAACGGTTCCGAACAGGGCAAGAACGGTCAGGGCGGCGGACACACCGAGCGTCCGGCCCGGCCGATCGGCGACGGCTCCACCGCCTTCACCGGCAAGCAGCCGCACCAGCCGGCCAGGCCCGAGCCGCTGGAGCCGGGCCAGACCCCGCCGCAGTTCGTGATCTTCTCCTGGGACGGCGCCGGTGAGGTCGGCAACGGACTCTTCCCGCGCTTCCTGGACCTCGCCAAGGAGCACGGCGCGAGCATGACCTTCTTCCTCTCCGGGCTGTATCTGCTGCCCGAGTCCAAGAAGCGCATGTACGAGCCGCCGAACAACCCGCGCGGTGCCTCCGACATCGGCTACCTCAGCGACCCGCACGTCAAGGCGACGCTGACCAACGTGCGCCGGGCCTGGCTGGAGGGGCACGAGATAGGCACCCACTTCAACGGGCACTTCTGCACCGGGCACGGCACGGTGGCCAACTGGACCCCGCAGCAGTGGCGCAGCGAGATCGACCAGGCCAAGTCCTTCGTGAAGAACTGGAAGACCAACACCGGCTGGCACGACCTGCCCGCGCTGCCCTTCGACTACGACAAGGAGCTCGCCGGCGGTCGTACGCCCTGTCTGCTCGGCCAGAACAACCTGTTGCCCACCGCCCGCGAGCTGGGCTGGCGCTACGACGCCTCCTCGCCGGGCGGCCGTCAGGTGTGGCCGGTGAAGCGGCTCGGGATCTGGGACCTGCCGTTGCAGCAGGTCCCGTTCCCCGGGCGTTCCTTCGAGGTGCTCTCGATGGACTACAACATGCTCGCCAACCAGTCCGTGAACTCGACCAAGGCGCCCGCCTACAACTACCCGGGCTGGCGCAAGCAGTCCGCGCAGGCGTACATAGCGGGCTTCGAGCGGGCATACACGACAAACCGGGCGCCGTTCTTCATAGGCAACCACTTCGAGCAGTGGAACGGCGGCATCTACATGGACTCCGTCGAGGAGGCCTTCAAGCACATCGCGCGGGAGAAGGAGAAGGGCGCGGACGTGCGGCTCGTCTCCTTCCGGCAGTTCGTCGACTGGATGGACGTACAGAAGCCCGAGGTGCTCGCCAAGTTGCGCACGCTGGAGGTCGGACAGCGGCCGGCCGGCGGCTGGAAGCAGTTCCTCGCCTAAGTGTGGTGCCGGAAATGTCCCGTGTAAATACGCCCTGAAATGCGGTTTTCCGCCCGGCAGGGGGGCGCGCGAGGGGCCCGGAACCGACATGCGAAACTTTTCACATGAGTACCCGTAGCCGCGCCGTCCTGCTCAGCGCCGTGGCCGCCGCGCTGGCCCTGACCCTGTCCGCGTGCGGCAAGGGCGGCACCTCCGGCGGCGGTGGCAACACCAACTTCGTCACCGGCAACAACGGCATCGACACCGTGCCGGCGGGCAAGCGCACCGCGGCCCCGGACCTGTCGGGCAAGACCATCGACGGCAGGACTCTCAACGTCGCGGACTACAAGGGGCACGTCGTCGTCGTCAACGTCTGGGGCTCGTGGTGCGGACCGTGCCGCGAGGAGGCCCAGTACTTCTCCAAGGTGTCGAAGCAGTACGAGGGCGACGGCGTGCGGTTCGTCGGCATCAACACCCGGGACACCAGCACCACCCCCGCGGTCGCCTTCGAGAAGGAGCACGGGATCACCTACCCGAGCCTGTACGACCCCACGGGCAAGCTGATGCTCCGCTTCAAGCGGGGCACCCTCAATCCGCAGCTGATCCCCTCCACGCTCGTCATCGACAAGCAGGGAAAGGTCGCCGCGCGGGCCCTGGAGGCGCTCGACGACACCGCCCTGCTGAAGATGCTCAAGCCGGTCCTGGCGGAGAAGTGACGTGAGCGCGACCCTGATGCTGGCGGCCACGGGCCAGAACCAGACCGTGCTCAACGGCGCCCTGCTGATCGCCCTGCCGGTCGCCCTGCTCGGCGGGCTCGTCTCCTTCTTCTCCCCGTGCGTGCTGCCGCTGGTGCCCGGCTACCTCTCCTACGTCACCGGGGTCGCCGGCACCGACCTGGCCGAGGCGCGGCGGGGGCGGATGGCCACCGGTGCCGCCCTGTTCGTCCTCGGCTTCACCGTCGTGTTCGTCTCCGGTGGCGCGCTGTTCGGATACTTCGGCTACACCCTGCAGGACCACAAGGGAACGCTGTCCAGGGTGCTCGGCGTACTCATGATCCTGCTGGGCGTGTTCTTCATGGGGCTGATGCCCTGGCTGACCCAGCGTGAGTTCCGCTTCCACCGGCGCCCGGCCGCAGGACTGGTCGGCGCGCCCCTCCTCGGCGCCCTCTTCGGAGTCGGCTGGACCCCCTGCATCGGTCCGACCCTCGCCTCCGTCATCGCCCTGTCCTCCCAGCAGGCGAGCGCCGGCCGGGGCGCGATACTGACCGTCGCCTACTGCCTCGGCCTCGGTGTCCCCTTCGTGCTCACCGCGGTCGCCTTCCGCAAGGCCCTCGGCGCCTTCGGCTGGGTCAAGCGCCACTATGTGTGGGTGATGCGCATCGGCGGCACGATGATGATCGTGACCGGTGTGCTGCTGCTGACCGGGGCCTGGGACAGTCTGGTGCAGCAGATGCAGACCTGGTCCGACGGCTTCACTGTGGGGATCTGATCGATGAGTACGACCGACACCGGCAACAGCCGGGACCAGGACCGCCAGGAGGACCTCGGCGCGGCCGGCTCCCAGCTGTCCACCGCCCCGCAGGAGGAGCTCTCCGGCCTGCCCGGCCTCGGCGTCATCGGCTGGGCCCGCTGGTTCTGGCGGCAGCTGACCTCCATGCGGGTCGCGCTGCTGCTGCTCCTGCTGCTCTCGCTCGGCGCGATCCCCGGCTCGCTCATCCCGCAGACCGGCGCCGACCTGAACAAGGTCGACGAGTTCCGCAAGGCCCACAAGACCCTCGCGCCGGTCTACGACAAGCTCGGCCTGTTCCACGTCTACAGCTCGGTGTGGTTCTCCGCGATCTACATCCTGCTGTTCGTCTCCCTCATCGGCTGCATCATCCCGCGCACCTGGCAGTTCGTCGGCCAGCTGCGCGGCCGTCCGCCGGCCGCGCCCAAGCGGCTGACCCGGCTGCCCGCGTACACGACGTGGCGTACGGACGCCGATCCCGAGCAGGTCCGCGAGGCCGCGCTCGCCCTGCTGAAGAAGCGCCGCTTCCGCGCCCACATCGCCGGTGACGCCGTCGCCGCCGAGAAGGGCTATCTGCGTGAGCTGGGCAACCTGGCCTTCCATGTCGCCCTGATCGTGCTGCTGATCGCCTTCGCCTCCGGCCAGATGTTCAAGTCGGACGGCACCAAGCTGGTCGTCGAGGGCGACGGCTTCGCCAACGCGCTGTCGCAGTACGACGACTTCAAGTCCGGCAGCCTGTTCCAGAACGACGACCTCGTGCCGTTCAGCTTCGACCTGAAGGACTTCAAGGCGACCTACGAGGTCAGCGGCCCCAACCGGGGCACCCCGCGCACCTTCGAAGCGAAGATCGCCTACAGCAAGGGCGCGTACGGCAAGGAGCGGCCGGCCACCATCCAGGTCAACAAGCCCCTGCACATCGACGACGCCAAGGTCTACCTCGTCAGCCACGGCTACGCGCCCGTCATCACCGTCCGCGACGGCAAGGGCACGGTCGTCTACAGGGACGCGGTGCCGCTGCTGCCGCTCGACGGCAACGTCACCTCCAACGGCGTCGTGAAGGTCTACGACGGCTACCGCAACGCGCAGGGCAAGAAGGAACAGCTCGGCTTCCAGGCCTTCTTCGTGCCGACGTTCGACCCGAAGAGCGGCACGATGCTCTCGCAGTTCCCGGCGCTGGTGAACCCGCTGCTCGCGGTGAACGCCTACCACGGTGACCTCGGCGGGGTGAACGCCGGCCTCTCGCAGAACGTGTACCAGCTCGACAAGACGCACATGAAGGCGTTCAAGGACGGCAAGGGCCAGCTGCTGAAGAAGCTGCTGCAGCCGGGCGACACGCTCACGCTGCCGAACGGCGCCGGGTCCATCACCTTCGAGAAGGACATCAAGGAATGGGCCGGCTTCGAGATCGTCCAGGAGCCCGGCAGCGGCTGGGCGCTCGGCGGTGCCCTCGTCGCGATCTTCGGTCTGGCCGCCTCCCTGTTCATCCAGCGGCGCCGGGTGTGGGTGCGCGCGGTGCGCGGCGCCGACGGCGTGACGGTCGTCGAGATGGCCGGGCTCGGCCGCAGCGAGTCCGCCAAGGTGCCCGAGGAACTGGGCGACCTCGCCGGAACCCTCTACGACCAGGCGCCGGGGGCACCCGACCCCGACGACGACCCCTCCACCACCCCCGACCCCCAAGTCGTACCTGCCGAAGGGGCTGAGCAGCAGTGACTCTCGCCGCCGCCACCAACGAACACCTCGCGAGCATCAGCAACACGCTGATCTACTCGTCGATGGCCGTCTACACCCTGGCCTTCTTCGCGTACATCGCCGAATGGCTCCTGGGCAGCCGCAGCAAGGTGGCCCGTACGGCCGCCGCGCTGACCGCCGAGGGCGCGCACAAGGCGAGCGGTCCGGCCGTGACCGTGAAGCAGGCCGGGGGCACCGCCGTGCTGGAGCGGCCCCAGGTCGTCGTCCGCTCGGCCTCCGGCGCCCGCGACGTGCCGGACGGCCCCGGCGCACACGGCGGGGACGCGCAGGGCGACCTCTACGGGCGCATCGCCGTCTCCCTCACCGTGCTCGCCTTCCTGGTGGAGCTGGCCGGTGTCGTCGCCCGCGCGGCCTCCGTGCAGCGGGCGCCGTGGGGCAACATGTACGAGTTCAACATCACCTTCTCCACGGTGGCCGTCGGCGTCTACCTCACGCTGCTGGCCCTGAAGAAGAACGTGCGCTGGCTCGGCCTCTTCCTCATCACCACGGTCCTGCTCGACCTCGGTCTCGCGGTCACCGTCCTGTACACGGCGAGCGACCAGCTGGTCCCGGCCCTGCACTCGTACTGGCTGTACATCCACGTCTCCACCGCGATCTTCTGCGGCGCGGTGTTCTACGTCGGCGCGGTCGCCACGATCCTGTACCTGTTCAAGGACTCCTACGAGAACAAGCTGCAGACCGGCGGCAAGCCCGGCAGGTTCGCGACCTCGGTCCTGGAGCGCCTGCCCGCCTCGGCCTCGCTGGACAAGTTCGCCTACCGGGTCAACGCGGCCGTCTTCCCGCTGTGGACGTTCACGATCATCGCGGGCGCGATCTGGGCGGGTGACGCCTGGGGCCGCTACTGGAACTGGGACCCGAAGGAGACCTGGTCCTTCATCACCTGGGTCGCCTACGCCTGCTACCTGCACGCCCGCGCGACGGCCGGCTGGAAGGGCCGCAAGGCCGCCTACCTGGCGATGATCGCCTTCGGCTGCTGGCTGTTCAACTACTACGGCGTCAACATCTTCGTGACCGGCAAGCACTCCTACGCGGGCGTGTGAGCCCGGGGTCGGTGACACTGGTGCCATGAGCGGTTCCATCGCACAGGGCACCAGCCAGACCCACGGGAACACGCACATACTCCACTTCGTGGTGCGGCTTCCGGCGTGCATGGAGGACGTGTGGCCGGCGGTGGCCACCCCCGGGGGACTCTCGGGGTGGTGCACCGCCGTCGACGTCGTCGAACCCCGGCTCGCCGGCGCGGTCGTCCTGGGAGAGCTGGGTACCGGCCGGGTCACGGCCTGGGACGTGGACCGGGTCGCGGAGTACAGCGTCGAGGACGGCGGGCGGATCCGGTTCCATCTGGAGCGGGAAGGGGAGGCGGAGAGCGTGCTGCGCTTCACCCGCGAGTTCCAGGGCGAGACCGACTCGGAGTCCGCCTGGCGCACGAGATTCGAACGACTGATCGAACAGCTGGGGCGTTCCTAGGTCAGGACACCGCGGACAGGCTGCCGTGGGCCACCGAGGCGATGTGGTCGCGCAGCCGCTCGACGTACAGCCGCACGTTCTTCGCCGCCACGTCCGTGTCCGGGTACCGGCTCGCCAGCCACAGCCCCTCGTGCAGCCGGTTCACCCACACGCACACCTGGTCGCCGTACGACACCCGCAGCAGCGCGTGCGCGCGCTGCTCGGCCCAGTGCTCGGCGCCGGGGACGGACCGGGTGTCGACGTAGGAGACGATCGAGTACAGGTCCGGCGAGGTCGGCCGGAAGTCCGCGCCGAGCAGCCGCAGCACCCGGGCCAGGGGCATCCGGGCCAGCGGCCGGTTGGCCTGCAGCTCGGCGCGCACCGCGCGCAGGGTCTCCGGGAAGCCCGCCCGGGCCACCGGGACCTCGATCGGGGCGCCGCCCACGTACCAGCCCACCGAGTCGCTCCACCGCGACTTCACCCGGGTGTGGAAGGGAACCACCGTCCGGTACACCGGCTGCCCGCCCAGCTCGTGCACGATCAGCCCGGTCGCGGCCAGCAGACCGACCATGCTGCCGCCGTAGGGGCGGCAGTACGTCTCGAACGCCGCCGCCTCCTGAGCGTCCGCCAGCGGTTCGCACAGCATCCGCTGCCGCGGCAGCGGGCCGCCGGGCTCCAGCCCGAGGTCGACCGGGAAGCCCGGCAGCACGCCGTCGCAGCGCCGGATGAACTCGCGCCAGCGGCCGACCACCGCGTGCCGGGCGTCGATGCCGTCCGCGTCGGCCCGTTCCAGCTCGCAGAAGTCGACGTAACTGGCCGCCGGGGCGAGGGAGCCGGGAGCGGGACCGGCCGGCCCGGCGGTGTACAGCTCGCGCACCTCGGCGGCGATCCGGGTCAGGGAGTAGGCGTCGACGTTGCTGTGGTCGAAGGCCATGTACACGCTCGCGCCGTCGTCCCGGACGACCGCCGCGTAGATCAGGTTCGGCCAGCGGAGCGCGTCCGCGACGGTGTCGAAACGGTCCTGGAGGTGGCGGACCAGCTCGTTCACCGCCGGGAAGTGGCCGGCCTCCTCCCGGTGCAGGGACACGTCGGCGGCGTCGAGGGTGAACCGGCGCAGTTCGTCGCCCGACGGGCCCGCCCAGCGGAAGCCGCTGCGCAGCGTCTCGTGCCGTACCGTCCAGGCGCGCAGCGCCTCCTGGAGCGCGTCGAGGTCGACCGGGCCCGGCAGATCGAAGGCGGTACCCAGCCAGGTCGGGACGAACAGCCCGTCGTCACGGACGCACTTGGCGGTCCTGATGTGCGACTCCTGGATGTAGGCCGGCGGCCGGGAGTCCTCCGGGAGTGCCGTCGCCGCCGCCACGCTCGCCGGACTCAGCGTCCACTCGACGAGTCGCCCCGGCTGTACCTCGCAGCGCTGGATGTCAGTGATTCGCACGCGTCTCCCATCGCAGAAGGGGGCCCCTGATGCGGGCCCCCTTCATGGCAATGCCGTGGGACGCGGCCGGGACATGCCCGTCCGGTCCATTTCAACG
Source organism: Streptomyces sp. NPDC048191 (assembly GCF_040652655.1). Taxonomy (NCBI): domain Bacteria; kingdom Bacillati; phylum Actinomycetota; class Actinomycetes; order Kitasatosporales; family Streptomycetaceae; genus Streptomyces; species Streptomyces sp. NPDC048191. Next base: position 108,985 of record NZ_JBEZMO010000017.1, on the reverse strand, counting down.
GAACGGGTGGCAGGCCGAACGCGGAAGTGAATAACCGCCGTCACGCGCCGGGGTCCGGTTCACCCGACGGTGATCGAGTCCAGCTTCTCGCGCAGGTACACATGGGAGTCCACCGGCGGGTACGCCACCCGGCCGACCGGAGCCGGCACGGACTCCACCCGGGTGCCCGGGGTGCACTCGCCGAAGTACACGAGCGACATCAGCTCCTCGGCGGGCGCGTCCACCGGCGGCGGCAGCACCCGGTGCCGCCCCGAGCGCCACCGGTCACCGGTCCAACGGGCCAGCAGGTCGCCGATGTTGACGGTGAGGGCGGCCGGATCGTACGGCGCGTCCTCCCATCCGCCCGCGTCGGTGTACACCTGGAGCCCGCCCCGGCCCGCCTGCCGGTCCAGGATGGTCACGGTCCCGAAGTCGGTGTGCGGCCCGATCCGGAACTGCCCCGGCAGCGGCTCGCCGACGACGTCCGTCCCCGGATACCAGTTGATGTTGAATCCGTACGTCGGGTGGTCCATGTGCCGGGAGAAGAAGTCCTGTTCGAGCCCCAGGGCGTACCCCAGCAGCGACAGCAGCTCCTTCTCCAGGGCGGCCATGTCCGCCAGGTACCGCTTGCACAGCGTCCTGAGCCCGGGCACCTCGGCAGGCCACACATTGGGCGCGTACCACTCCGCGTTGACGACGGGGTCGTCGAAGGGCTCGTCCGTCGCGAACGTCAGCGACTCCTTCAGGTCGGGCGGCGTCTCGGTGCCCTCCGCGTAGCCGTTGGCCTCGGCGCCGGGCCCGAGCCAGCCGCGGCCGCCGACCTTCGCCGCGTAGGCCTGCTTGACCTCGGCGGGCAGCAGGAAGAACTCCCGCGCCGCCGCCCGGATCCCGGCCCGCAGTCCCGGCTCCACCCCGTGCCCGGTGACCAGCAGGAACCCGGCGCTCTGCAACGCCCGGTCGACGGTACGGGCGAGGGCGCCGCGTGCCTCCTCGTCGCCGTCGAGCCAGGGCCGCAGATCGACGGCCGGAACGCGCGACTCACTCACCGATGTCCTCATTCCACAGCTCCGGGTTGTCCTCGACGAAGGCGCGCATCATCGCGATGCACTCGGGATCCTCCAGGACCACGATCTCCACACCGTGCCCGGCGAGCCAGTCGTGGCCGCCGTGGAAGGTGGTGGCCTCGCCGATCACCACGCGGGAGATGCCGAACTGACGGACCAGGCCGCTGCAGTACCAGCACGGGGAGAGGGTGGTGACCATGGTCGTGCCACGGTACGTGCGCTGCCGTCCCGCCGCGCGGAACGCGGCCGTCTCCGCGTGCATCGAGGGGTCGCCGTCCTGGACCCGGCGGTTGCGGCCGCGGCCGAGGAGCGTGCCGTCGGCTCCGTGGAGCGCGGCGCCGATGGGGATCCCGCCCTCGGCGAGCCCGGCCCGGGCCTCGGCCACGGCGGTGGCGAGCCAGGCGCGGGCCTGTCGTTCGTCCATGCCCTCACTGTGCGGGGCGGCGGGGTCCGGGGCAACGGGGCGGGCCGGGGCCGGGGGGGTAGGGCCTGTCGTCTGGATCACGCCGCAGACGCGGGTCCTAGCCGGAGATCATCCCGATGATCACCCGTACCGCCTCGGCCACCGGTTGGCCGACCGCACCGACCGTGCCGGCGATCCCGGCGATCGCCAGCAGGGCGCGGTGCCGTTCCTGTGCGGGCACGGCGGCGTCGGCGCTGATGGCGGGCAGGGACTCCTCCAGCAACGGGACGCTGGGCGCCGGCACGTGTGCGCGCAACTCGGCGATGAGGCCGCGCAGTTCGGCGAGGGCCGCGACCAGGGCCGGGTCGGGCTGCCCGGCTCCGGTGCCCACCTGGGTCTTGACGATGCCCCGGTTGCCCTGGCCGCCGTACATGTTCACGTTGTCGCCGTAGTAGTAGTTGTTGCTCATGCGCCGATCCCCACGTTTCCGGTGCCGCCGTACATGTTGACGTTGTCGCCGAAGTAGTAGTTCTTCGGCGAGAAGGTGATGCTCTCCACCGTGACCCTGAACTCGGTGTCCGGGTGGTCGATGGCGTACGAGATCTGGCCGACGACCTGGTCCAGGTAGCGCGGGTCCCGGCTGGTGACCAGCGCGGTGGACGCGCCCGAGGTCTCGACCGCGAGGACGTGGTGGTCGGCGGCGAACAGGACCGAGCACAGGTCGATGACGAAGAAGATCTCGGCGATGAGGGCCACGAACCAGATGAACGAGACATAGCCGGCCCCGCCGGAATCCGATCCCCCCAGCGCGAGGGAGGGCAGGCCCGGCAGCATCGCGATGAACCCGGTGATCAGTGTCCCCGCGGTGTACCGGAGGAACCGCATCGTGGCCTCCCTGCGCTTGGGGCGCATGACGAAGGTGTAGACGCGGGCGATGTTGTGCAGCGGGTACACCGCCGCGCCGATCCACAGGATCCGTTTGCTGACCCGCAGGTCGACCCGGGCCGGCGCGGGATGCGGTGGCGGCGCCGGGACGTCCGGCATGGGAGGCGCCGCGGTCGGCGCGGCGGGAGGTGCGGCGGGCGGGTCCTGGGCCGGGTGCTCGGGCGGCTGGCCGTTCTGCATCTGCTTCTGTCCCCCAGAGGTCAGGCGATCCCTCGTAACTCGGTGACGACCATTAACCACACCCCCGGTGGGGGATGGCAAGTCGACAGGAGAGCCGAAGTGCGGTCGGCCGGGGAGCAGTTGACGGAGTCTCAGCCGGTCACGCGGAGCAGCAGCTTTCCCGTGCTCGACCGTCCGCCCATCAGCCGGTGTGCCTCCGCCGCCTCCGCGAGGGCGAACTCGGCCGTCACCGGCAGGGCCACCGTGCCGTCGGCCGCCGTCGCGAACGCCCGCTCGGACAGCCGGCGCAGCGCGTCCGGTGCGGTGCCGGCCAGGGTCAGGATGGAGAACCCGGACACCGAGACACCGAGCGGGTACAGCTCGGGCTGGCCCACGCTCCACGGCTCGGCCCCGCTCGCGTTGCCGAAGGAGACCAGGCGTCCGAAGGGCGCCAGCGAGGCGAGGCCGGCGCGCAGGGTGTCGCCGCCGACCGGGTCCAGCACGAGGTCGGCGCCGCGCCCGCCGGTGGCCTCGCGCAGCCCCTCCTGGAAGGCGCCGACGAACACCTCGTCGTAGCCGTGGCCCTTGGCGTGGACGGCCTTGGCCGCCGAGGACACCACGCCGTACACCGCCCCGGCGCCCGCCGCCCGCGCGAGCCGGCCGACGGCCGTGCCGACCCCGCCGGCCGCGCCCTGGACGAGGACCGACTCGCCGGGCTGGAGCCGGCCGACGGTGTGGACGAGGGCGTAGGCCGTCGGCAGGACCGTGGGCAGGGTCGCGGCGGTGCGCAGGTCCAGGCCGGCGGGGACCGGGAAGACGGACGCCGCCCCGGCCACCACCACCTCGGCGTACGCGCCGCCCTCGGTGAGCGCCATCACCTCCTGGCCGACGGCGAGGTCCGTGACCCCGGCGCCGAGCGCGCGGACCCGGCCGGAGACCTCCAGGCCGGGGACGTACGGCAGCGCGGGCACCCGGTAGCCCTCCGCGCGCGCCTTGAGGTCGGCGAAGTTCACGCCGGTGTACGCCACGTCGATGCTCACCTGCCCGGGGCCGGGTCGCGGCACCTCGGCCTCCACCAGCCGCAGCACCTCGGGACCGCCGTACTCCTGGAACTCCACCGCGCGCATGCCACACCCCTGGCTCGACTCGACTGTTCAATCAAAAGCGAACACTCGTGAGTGTATGGTTTTCATCGAACACTCGGCAAGGCGAAAGCACGGAAGCGCACGACAGGGAGGAGGCCGACGTGACCACCGGCAGTCACCGGGCCGCCCCGGAGCACACCCACCCCGAGGACGTGTCCGTCCTCACGGCGCTGGCCGCCCTCGCCGACCCCGTGCGCCTCACCCTGGTCAGGGAGCTGGCCGGCTCCGCCGAGTGGTCCCGCAGCTGCGGCAGCTTCGACGTGCCGGTCGGCAAGGCCGCCCTCAGCCACCACTTCGCGGTGCTGCGCGGGGCCGGCCTCGTGGAGCAGCGGGACGAGGGCTCCCGGCGGGTCAACCGCCTGCGCCGCGCCGAGTTCGACGCCCGCTTCCCCGGGCTGCTCGACCTCGTGTTGCGCGAGCACGGCTCCTGACGCGCCTTCACATTCCTTTCTCTCCCCGTTGGTTGGGCGTTTCATCCGGCATCGTCCGGGGAGCGCACGATCCTGTCCCCGCTGACGCAGGAGACACGGGTGGCCACACACAGAGCCGAGACCGAAAGACCCCGTCGGACCGGCGAGCCCCGCCTGCGGGTGGGGGAACCGGCGATCGCGCCCCCACCGGGCTCCACGGTGCTGCGGTGGCTGCCGCGCGCCGTCGCCGCCGTCACCGCCCTGTGCGCGATCGTCGTCCTCGCCCAGGGCCAGGCCGGCCTGCCCTTCACCCGCATCGTCACGATCGAGGCCAAGATGGCCTCGAAGGCCGACTACTTCGAGGACCCCGAGGTCCAGCGGCTGCTCGTCCGGCACGGCTTCCGCGTGCACATCACCCGCATGGGCTCGCGCGGGATCGCCGCCCAGAGCTACGACGGCTACGACGTCGTGTTCCCCTCCGGGCAGCCCGCCGCCGACCTGATCACCAGGAAACGCGCGGCCGAGGGCCACCCGGCGACGACGTACCGGCCGTTCGTCAGCCCGATCGTGCTCGGCACCTACCGCGAATACGCCGAGACGCTCCAGGACGCCGGGATCGTCACCCCGTTACCCGGGGTGCCCACCGGGGCGAAGCCCCTGTACTACTCGCTCGACATGCAGAAGTTCCTCCGGGCGACCGCCGACGGCCGCCGCTGGGACGGCCTCGGCACCGACCACGACGGCAAGCGCGTCAGCATCGACCGGCACGGCATACGCAACGGGAACAAGGTGCTCGCCCAGACCTCCGACATCTGCGAGGCCAACTCCGCCGGCACCTACCTGGGGCTCGTCTCCTACGTCTGGAACCACGACAACATCCCGCAGGACACCACCGACGCGACCCGGTTCGCCGAGCGCATCCGGCTCCTCCTCAACGACCAGGGCATGCCGTCCTCCGAGAAGAACGAGACCTACGTCTCCGCCGAGGGCAAGAGCATCGCGCCGATCGCGGTGATCTACGAGCACCAGTTCCTGGCCCACCAGATCGCCACCCGGGCCGACACCGGGCACATCGACAGCGAGCGCGTCCTGCTCTACCCCTCCACCCGGTTCGTCACCGAGCCGCAGCTGATCGCGCTGACCCCGGACGGCGACCGGCTCGGCGACCTGATCACCAAGGACCCGGCGCTGCAGAGGCGGGCGATGGAACTGGGCTTCCGGGTCCGGGACGCCGAGGGCGCCTCCGCCACCAGCGACGCGCTGACCCGGTTCCTCACCGACCACCGGATTCAGGCACCCGTCCTGTCGGACGACGACACCAAGGCGGTGCTGCCCCGGCTCGACCTGCTGGAGAAGATGATCGAGATCGTCGGCGACTGCGACCCGGTGGCCAGGTCGGCGGCCGGCGAGGAGGCGCCATGACCGCCCGCGGACTGAGGGCCGCCCTGTGCCTGGTCCTGCTCGCCGCGCTCGGCGGTCTCGTCTCCTGCTCCGGCGGGGGCGGCGGCCCCGACACCACCCTGCACGTCCTGGCCAGCGACGAACTCACCGACATGAAGCCCCTTTTGGCGAGGCTCCAGCAGGACACCGGGGTCCGCCTGGACATGGAGTACCGGGCGACCAACGACGCCAGCGACACCCTGCTGACCGGCCGCCACTCCTACGACCTGGCCTGGCTCTCCTCCGACCGCTACCTGAGGCTCAGGGCGAAGAAGGCCCCCGCCGGTGACCACCCCGCCACCGGCGTGCAGAGCACCTCGATCATGCGCTCCCCGGTCGTCGTCGGCCTCACCCGGGACCTGGCCCGCACGCTGCGCGCCAGGGCGCCCGGCGGCCGCCTGTCCTGGGCGGACCTCGCCGACGCCGCCGCCACCGGCACCGTGCGCTTCGGCATGGCCGACCCCCGGCACAGCAACAGCGGCCTCGCCGCACTGGTCGGCGTCGCCACCGCGGCGGCCGGCACCGGCAGCGCGCTGCGCCCGGCGGACGTCAGCTGCGACCGGCTGCGCGGCTTCCGCTCCGGGCAGACGCTGACCGCCGAGACCTCCCACGCCCTGCTGGACGACTTCGCCGAGCACCCCGGACGCACCAACGCCCTGATCACCTACGAGTCCGAGCTGCTCACCCTGAACGCCTCCGGCCGGCTCAGGCAGCCGCTGGAGATCGTGCATCCCGCCGACGGCATGGTGCTGTCCGACTATCCGCTGCTGCTCCTCGACCCCGCCCGCCGGGCCGCCTACGACCGCGTGGTGTCGTGGCTGACCGCATCCGAGCACCAGCGGGAGATCATGCGGCGGACGCTGCGCCGCCCGGTCAGCACCGCCGTGACCCGCGACCCCCGGCTCACCGCGCCCCTGGACAACGCCCTGTACTTCCCGGACGACCCGGCCGTCCTCGACCGGCTGCTCACCGACTACGGCGACCCCCGGCGCCGCGTCGCCGACCAGGTGATCTTCCTGCTGGACTTCTCCACCTCGATGCGCGGCGCCCGGACGACCGCGCTCAGGGCCGCGTTCGCGGGACTCAGCGGCGCGGACACCTCCGCCACGGGCAAGTTCGTGCGCTTCTACCAGGGCGAGCGGCTGACCGTGATCCGCTTCGGCGGGAGCCCGCTGGACGAGCGCACGGTCACCGTGCACGGCGGCGCCGACCTCACGACCCTGACGGACTTCGTCGCCGACGGCGGCTACGACGGCGCCACAGCCGTCTGGTCCGCCCTGGACCACGGCTACGGCGCCGCCGAGCGGGCCCTGCGCGAGGACCCGGGGCGGGCCGTGGCCATCGTGCTGATGACCGACGGCGAGAACAACGCGGGTCTGGGCCGCGCGGCCTTCGTCAGCCGCTACCGGGCCCGCCCCGCCGACACCCGCGCCGTGCACACCTACCCCGTCCACTTCGGTGACGCCGACGCGGCCGAACTGCGCCAGGTCGCCTCGGTGACCGGCGGCCGCATGGTCGACGCCCGTCACTCGTCCCTGTCCACCGCGTTCAAGGAGATCCGTGGCTGTTCTTGACGGCACCTGGTGGAGCGCCTGGTGGGGCGCGATGACATGGTGGCTGGCGGCCTTCGCCGGCCTGCTCGTGCTGGGCGCGGTCTTCGTACGGCGGGCCCTGGTGCGGATCAGGAAGGCGCCCGAGGACCCCCACTACCTGCCGCTGTACCTGGACAACGACGCGGTCATGGACGTGTTCGAGATGGGCAACCACCGGTCGGCACTGCGCAAGGAGGTCGAGGAGCGGAACGTGCGCAACACCGGCTGTCTGGCGGCGATTCCGGTGCTGTCCCTGATGTTCCGGCTCACCGGGGACAGGACCACCGAGATCGTCGCCAAGTACGTCGAGGACAGCCAGCCGATACAGGTGATCGGTCTGCTGCTGTCCGTCCTGCAGCGGGGGGACGGGCTCGCCCAGGTGCGGCTGCGGCAGGACTCCGCGACGGTCAGACCGAACCGCGCCCTGATCGGGGCCGGGGTCACCCACGACGTGGTGCTCAGCGAGGTCGGCGAGTTCGTCATGATCACCGGACGGTTCGAGGCCCAGGACGCCCAGGGCGAGACCCTGGTGATGCGGGCACCGTACGGGGACGGCGAGCAGTCCGCGCACCTGCGGGTCGTCCTGCGCCCCGCCGGACTGCGCCCCCCGGGCCGGCAGCTGCCCGAGGGCCAGTTCCAGGCCCACTGCCTGGGCAAGGTGACGACCTGGCGCCCCGACACCCGCGAGGTCGTGCTCCAGTACCCGGTGGCCGTCTTCCGGTGAACTGCGGGTATCGGCACCGCCGATACCCCCATCGGCAGCGCCCCGCACTGGCGCGTGGACCGGCACCGGTGGCCGTTCGTAGCGTCATCGGCATGACCTCAGAGACCAGGGGCACGGCCCAGCTGACCACCGCCATGATGCTCTCCGGCACGCTCGGCGTCTTCGTCGTCGAGTCGGGGGCCTCACCCTTCGACGTCGTCTTCTTCCGCGTGCTGTTCGGCGCCCTCGCCCTCGGCGGCTACGTCGCCGCCCGCGGCTGGCTGCGCGACCACGGCTTCACCCGCCGCACGCTCGGACTCGCCGTCCTCGGCGGGGTGTTCATCGTCCTCAACTGGGTGCTGCTGTTCTCGTCGTACGAGAACACGTCCATCTCGGTCGCCACGGTCGTCTACCACACGCAGCCCTTCTACGTGGTCCTCCTCGGCGCCCTGCTGTTCCGTGAACGGCTCACCGCGGCCAGGGTCGGCTGGATCGCCGTGGCCTTCGCCGGGCTGATCCTGGTCTCGGGCGTCACCCCCGGCGACTTCGCGAGCGGAGGCACGTACCTGCTCGGCATCGGCCAGGCCCTCCTCGCCGCGCTGCTCTACGGCCTTTCCACCCTGGTCACCAAGCGGATCACCGGTGTACGCCCGCACCTCGTCGCCCTCGTCCAGGTCCTCGTCGGCATCCCGCTCCTGCTGCCCTTCGCGGACTTCGGCGCGATGAGCGGCACCGGCTGGAGGTGGGGCTGGCTGGCCGGGCTCGGCCTGCTCCACACCGGGGTGATGTACGTCCTCATGTACGCCGCGTACGCCAAGCTGCCGACCGCGAAGATCGCCGTGCTGGCCTTCGTCTACCCGGCCGTGGCGATGCTGATGGACTGGCTGGTCTACGGCCACCACATCGGGCTCGTCCAGGCGCTGGGCGTCCCGCTGATCGTGACGGCGAGCCTCAGGGTCACGCTTGCTCGGCCACGAGTCTCCGCGCCTGCTCCACGAACAGCCGGGCGTGCGCCGGAAGCCGCTTCCCGGCCCGCCACGCCAGTTGCGTCCGAAGCGTGAACGGCGGCTCCCAGTCCAGTCGTACGAGAGAGCCCGCCGCGAGTTCGGCGGCGACCGTCACCTCGGGCAGCAGCGCGATCCCGAGGCCGGCCGCCGCCGCGCGCTTGGTGGCCTCGATGGTGCCGAACTCCATGAAGTCCACCTCCGCGAGGGCCTTCAGCTCCCGCTCGAACAGGTCCCGGTAGGCGCAGCCCGGCTCGGTGGCCAGCAGCGGCTGGTCCGCCAGGCCGGCCGTGGTGAGGGCCGCTCCGGCCAGGGCGTGCCCGGGCGCCGCGACCAGCGCCAGCGGCTCCACCGCGAGCACGGTGCTCTCCAGCCCCGGGTGCTCGGTCTCCTCCTCCATCAGGAACCCGACGTCGTACGTGCCCTGGCGCAGCGCCTGCCGGGTCTCGTCGCCGATGGTGGTGCGCAGCGCGAGCCGCACCCCGGGATGACGGTGGTGGAAGTACTCCAGCAGCGGCGGCAGTCGGTAGGAGGTGAGCGACTCCATGGTGCCGACGGTCAGCGTGCCGGACGGCTCCTCCGGCTCGGTGACGGCAGCCCGGGCCTCTTCGGTCAGCTCGATGATCTGCCGGGCGTACGGCAGCAGCCGCTCGCCGGCCTCGGTGAGCCGGATCCGGCTGCCGAGCCGGTCGAACAGCTCGACGCCGAGGGAGGACTCCAGGCCGCGGATCTGACCGGTCACGCTGGACTGCGCGTACGACAGCTCGGCCGCGGCCTGGGTGAAGCTCAGTACCGTGGCGACCTTCTCGAAGGTGACGAGCAGCCGGAGCTCCATCAGGTGTCCTGGTCGTCCTTGCCGAGGGACTTGAGGAACTCGGGGTTGTCGTCGGGCGCGACCCAGTGGGGCGCGGAGCTCTCGGCCGGTGCCCGCCGCGCCCGGCCGGTGATCAGCCAGGCGACCGGGCCGACCAGCACCTCGCCGAAGAGCAGGATGACGATCACCCACGCCACCTTCGGCAGATGCCGCACCTCTTCCTCAGGGGTGTTCAGACAGTCCACGAAGGCGTAGATCCACAGCGCCAGCACCAGCAGGAACGGCAGATACCTGAGCATGCTGTGCAGGGTATACGAGCGCCCCGCCGGGAACCCCCGCCTCGCTCACCGCTTCTGGCTTCGCTGGGAACCGGTGGACGAGCTGCCGGGTGCCGGCGTGGTGCCGGCTCGGGTAGGACAGCCGGTGGTCGTTCGCGAACGCCCGGCCCCGGGCGCGGTCGGCGTCGGTGTCCACGCCGAGCACCTGAACCCCTTCGGTCACCAAGTGGCGCTGGGCCCGCGGGGGTTCGGGCGCCTCGGCACGGCAGGGGCCGCACCAGGACGCCCAGACGTTGAGGACGACGACCTTGCCCCGGAAGCCGGAAGCCGGAAGCCGGAAGCCGGAAGCCGGCCGCAGTCGAGGGCGGTGCCGGAGAGGGCGGGGGCGGCGACGCGGTCGGCGGCGGCGATGCGGGTCACCGGGGAACCGGCGGAGCCGCCCGGGTCCCGCGCCGGGGTGCACGCGGCGAGTGCGAGCAGCGGAGCCAGGACCGGTGACACGCGTCGGCGTCTCATGATCGCCGAGTGTCCCGGCCGCACCGCACGCCGTCCGGGCGGGGGTGGGCGCCGGGACAAAGCGGTGCGTCGGCGATACTTGGCCCCATGGCTTACGACGATCTTCGCTCCCTGTTGCGGGCGCTGGAGCGCGAGGGCGACCTCAAGCGCATCAAGGCCGAGGTCGACCCCTACCTGGAAGTCGGGGAGATCGTCGACCGGGTGCAGAAGTCCGGCGGCCCGGCGCTGCTCTTCGAGAACGTGAAGGGCTCGGCGATGCCCCTCGCCATGAACGTCTTCGGCACCGACCGGCGGCTGCTGAAGGCGCTCGGCCTGAAGTCGTACGGCGAGATCTCCGAGAAGATCGGCGGTCTGCTGCGGCCCGAGCTGCCGCACGGCTTCGTCGGCGTGCGGGAGGCCTTCGGCAAGCTCGGCGCGATGGCGCACGTGCCGCCGAGGAAGGTCAAGGAGGCCCCCGTGCAGGAGGTCGTCCTGCACGGCGACGAGGTGGACCTCGACCGGCTCCCGGCGCTGTTCACCTGGCCCAAGGACGGCGGCTCCTTCTTCAACCTGGGGCTCACCCACACCAAGGACCCCGAGACCGGCATCCGCAACCTCGGGCTGTACCGCCTGCAGCGCCACGACCGGCGCACCATCGGCATGCACTGGCAGATCCACAAGGACAGCCGCAACCACTACCAGGTCGCCGCGCGCCGGGGCGAGCGGCTGCCGGTCGCCATCGCCTTCGGCTGCCCGCCCGCCGTGTCGTACGCCTCCACGGCGCCCCTGCCCGGAGACATCGACGAGTACCTGTTCGCCGGGTTCATCGCGGGCAGGCGGATCGAGATGGTCGACTGCAAGACGGTCCCGCTCCAGGTGCCGGCCAACGCCGAGGTCGTCCTGGAGGGCTGGCTGGAGCCGGGCGAGATGCTGCCCGAGGGACCCTTCGGCGACCACACGGGCTTCTACACCCCGCAGGAGCCCTTCCCGGCGCTGAAGATCGACTGCGTGACCATGCGCAGGCGCCCGCTGCTGCAGTCGATCGTGGTCGGCCGCCCGCCGACGGAGGACGGTCCCCTCGGCCGCGCCACGGAACGCTTCTTCCTCCCGCTCCTCAAGATCATCGTCCCGGACATCGTGGACTACCACCTGCCCGAGGCCGGCGGCTTCCACAACTGCGCGATCGTCTCGATCGACAAGAAGTACCCGAAGCACGCGCAGAAGGTGATGCACGCGATCTGGGGCGCCCACATGATGTCCCTGACCAAGCTGATCGTGGTCGTGGACTCCGACTGCGACGTCCACGACCTGCACGAGGTCGCCTGGCGGGCCCTCGGCAACACCGACTACGCCCGCGACCTCACGGTCGTGGAAGGCCCCGTCGACCACCTCGACCACGCCTCCTACCAGCAGTTCTGGGGCGGCAAGGCAGGGATCGACGCGACGAAGAAGTGGCCCGAGGAGGGCTACACCCGAGACGGCGGCTGGCCGGACATGGTCCTGTCGGACCCGGCTACGGCGGCCCTGGTGGACCGCCGCTGGAAGGAGTACGGCCTGTGAGCAGCGCTTCCGCCGCCATCCCGCAGCCCGGACGCACGAAGGCCTTTCTGCGCCTGGTGATGATCGAGCACTCGATCTTCGCGCTGCCCTTCGCGTACATCGCCTCCCTCACGGCGATGTACGAGTGGGACAGGACCATCCACTGGGGCCGGCTGCTGCTGGTCACGATCTGCATGGTGGGCCTGCGCACGTTCGCGATGGCGGTCAACCGGATCATCGACCGCGAGATCGACGCCCGTAACCCGCGCACGGCCCACCGCGAACTCGTGACGGGCGCGATGTCGGTGCGCCACGCCTGGACCGGCGCCCTGATCGCCCTGGTGGTCTTCCTGGGCGCGGCGGCGCTGCTCAACCCGCTGTGCCTGGCCCTGGCCCCGGTGGCGGTGATCCCGATGGTGGTCTACCCCTACGGCAAGCGGTTCACGAACTTCCCGCAGGCCATCCTCGGCCTCGCCCAGGCCATGGGCCCCGTCGGCGGCTGGCTCGCCGTCTCCGGCACCTGGAACTGGGACGCGGCGATCCTCGGTCTCGCCGTCGGCGTCTGGATCGGCGGCTTCGACCTGATCTACGCCTGCCAGGACGTCGAGACCGACCGCGAGATCGGTGTCATGTCGGTCCCGGCCCGCTTCGGCATCCCGGCCGCGATCTGGGGGGCGCGGGCCTGCCACACGCTGACGACGGCCCTGTTCGTCTGGTACGCCGTCGTCACGGGTGCCGGGGCGTTCTTCTGGCTGGGCCTGCTGATCGTCGCGGGCGCCTTCGTCTACGAGCACGGCATCGTCCGCCCCCACGACCTGTCCCGCCTCAACAGGGCGTTCTTCTCGGTCAACGGCTTCATCGGCATTGCCCTGTTCGTGTGTGCGCTGCTCGATCTCGTGGTGCGGGGTCTGAGGGGCTGAGGCGCCCTGGGGCCACCCGGACTGAGCACTTCCCGACCCACCGGTACGCTCAAGGTGTGAACGCAGGAGAAACGCAGCGCGTGCCTTGGATCGTGGGGGTGTCCGGTGCTTCCGGGACGCCGTATGCGGCCGCCGTGCTGCGGGCGCTGCTGGAGGCGGGGGAGGCGGTCGACCTGGTGGTCAGCCGGGCCTCGCGGCTGACGCTGCTGGACGAGACCGGCATCTCGTTCCGTGACGCCCACTGGCAGGACGACCTGCGGGACTGGCTGGCCCGGGGCGCCGACGGCAAGCCCGGGACCTTCGACGCCGACATCGGCGGCGTGCGGTACTGGAACGCGGGTGACCTCGCGGCCGGGCCGTCCTCCGGGTCGTACCCGGCGAAGGGGATGATCATCGTCCCGGCCTCCACCGCCTGCGTGGCCGGGGTCGCCCTCGGGCTGTCCAAGGACCTGTTGCAGCGGACGGCGAGCGTCACCCTGAAGGAGCGCCGGACGCTCGTGGTGGCCGTGCGGGAGACCCCCTTGAACGGCCAGACGCTGCGGCACCTCGTCGCGCTGGACGACGCCGGCGCCGCCGTCGTACCGGCCTCGCCCGGCTTCTACGCGGGCGCCACCCACATCCAGGACCTGGTGGACTTCGTCGCCGGACGGGTGCTGGACGCGGCAGGCGTCGCGCACGGCCTGTACCGGCGCTGGCAGGGCGACCTGGGCGGCGGCTCGTCGGGCAACCAGCAGTAGCTCTCATCACTTCAGGAACTTTCACCGGAAGGCTTCGATCGCATGGACGCGGTGGACAGGCAGCTCATCCAGGCCCTGAGGGAGAACGGCCGGGCCTCGTACGCGGAGCTGGGACGTCTCGTCGGCCTGTCGGGCCCCAGCGTCACCGACCGCATCAACCGGCTGGAGGCGGCCGGTGTCATCACCGGCTACCGCGCCACGGTGAACGCGGCCTCCCTCGGCCTCGGCGTCACCGCGCTGATCGGCATCTCGCTCTCCGACGCCGCCGACCACGAGGACGTCGCCCAGCGCCTCAGGGACCTGCCGGAGATCGAGGACTGCTGGTTCATCGCCGGTGACGACTCCTACATGCTCAAGGTGCGCTCGACGGACGTCGACGGCCTGGAGAGGACCATCCGGCGGCTCAGCGGCACCAAGGGCGTCTCCCGCACCCGTACCACCATCGTGCTGTCCACGAAGTGGGAGAACCGGGTCGGGGAACTGCCCGAAGAGGTCTAGGGATACGGTTGGCCGTGCTGTCGTGGAAAGGTGTTGGCATGGACGTCGGGCTCAAGCGCGAGCTGGAGGAGAAGGTCCGCTCCGGTGAGCGGCTGACCCGCGAGGACGGCATCGCGCTGTACGAGTCGGACGACCTGGCGTGGCTCGGCGGACTCGCCCACGAGGTGCGCACCCGCAAGAACGGTGACGTGGTCCACTTCAACGTCAACCGGCACCTGAACATGACCAACGTGTGCACGGCCTCCTGTGCGTACTGCTCCTTCCAGCGCAAGCCGGGCGAGAAGGACGCGTACACGATGCGCATCGAGGAGGCCGTGAAGCTCGCCAAGGCGATGGAGTCGGAGAACCTCACCGAACTGCACATCGTCAACGGCCTGCACCCGAACCTGCCCTGGCGCTACTACCCGCGCTCGCTGCGGGAGCTGAAGGCCGCCCTGCCGAACGTCTCCCTGAAGGCCTTCACGGCGACGGAGATCCACCACTTCGAGACGATCTCCGGGCTGAGCGCGAGCGAGATCCTCGACGAGCTGATCGACGCGGGCCTGGAGTCCCTCACCGGGGGCGGCGCCGAGATCTTCGACTGGGAGGTCCGGCAGCACATCGTGGACCACAGGACCCACTGGGAGGACTGGTCCCGCATCCACCGGCTGGCGCACGAGAAGGGCCTGAAGACCCCGTGCACCATGCTCTACGGCCACATCGAGGAGCCCCGCCACCGGGTCGACCACGTCCTGCGCCTGCGTGAACTGCAGGACGAGACGAACGGCTTCCAGGTCTTCATCCCGCTGCGCTACCAGCACGACTTCGTGGACATGAAGGACGGCAAGATCCGCAACCGCCTTCAGGCGCGCACCCAGATGGCGACCGGCGCCGAGGCCCTGAAGACCTTCGCCGTCTCCCGCCTCCTCTTCGACAACGTCCCGCACCTCAAGGTCTTCTGGGTGATGCACGGCGTGCAGACCGCCCAGCTGGCCCTGCAGCACGGCGCGGACGACATGGACGGCTCGGTCGTCGAGTACAAGATCACGCACGATGCCGACAACTACGGCACCCCGAACAAGCTCACCCGCGAGGACCTGCTCGACCTGATCCGCGACGCCGGCTTCCGTCCGGTGGAGCGCAACACGCGCTACGAGATCATCCGCGAGTACGAGGGCCCCGACCCGGCGCGCCGGGAGTCGCCCCAGCCCATGCGGGTGTGACACCCCGGTCAGGGGTACCCGGCGGCTGTGAGTTCCCGTGCAGCCGCCCCCGAGGATCAGTACACCGCCGCTCCCTTCGTCCCCGAGGGTGCCGGTCTCACCGCCCTACGCAAGGCCGCCGCCGACTGCCGGGGCTGCCCCCTGCACGAGAACGCCACGCAGACGGTGTTCGGCGCGGGCAACGCGCACGCGCGCGTGATGCTCGTCGGGGAACAGCCCGGTGACCAGGAGGACCGCCAGGGCAAGCCGTTCGTCGGCCCGGCCGGCAAGCTCCTCGACCGCGCCCTCGCGGAAGCCGGCATCGACCCGGGCGAGGCGTACGTCACCAACGCCGTCAAGCACTTCAAGTTCACCCGGGCCGAGCCGCGCAAGCGCCGGATCCACAAGGCGCCGAGCCTGCGGGAGATGACCGCGTGCGGACCCTGGCTCGCGGCGGAGCTCGCACTGGTGGAACCCGAGCTGATCGTGGTGCTGGGCGCGACGGCCGGGAAGGCGCTGCTGGGGTCGTCGTTCCGGGTGGGCGAGGTGCGCGGGACCGTCCTGGAGCGGGAGATCCACGGGCGGCCCGAGCGGCTGGTGCCCACCGTGCACCCGTCCTCCGTGCTGCGGGCCCAGGACGACGCGGACAGGAAGGCCGCCTACGAGGGGCTCGTCGCCGATCTGAAAGTGGCTGCAGACGCCCTCGGGTAATAGATACAGTGGCCCTATGCCACTTACTTTCACGCTGGATCCCGCCATCACACCGGCCCTGCGCGACGGCATCCTCGACCTGTGGACGGACGTCTCCAACGCGGGCGGCGCCGTGGGTTTTGTGCCGCCGGTGAGCCGGGAGGACATCCGGCCGGAACTGGTGCGGCACTTCGTGGGCATGGCCGAGGGCCGGCACCGGCTGCTCCTCGGCTGCGACGAGACGGGCGAGCCGGCCGCGACCGCCTTCTTCGCCCACAACACGCACCGGCTCCAGACCCACTGGGTGTGGCTGTACACGGTGATGGTCCACCCCCGGCACCAGGGCAAGGGGTACGGCCGCGAACTGCTGGCGGCCGCCGCCGACGCGGCCCGAGGCTTCGACGGCGTCGACGCGATACGCCTGACCTGCCGGGGCGGCCTGGGCCTGGAGCGGTTCTACGCGTCCTGCGGCTACAAGGAGGTCGGCCGGGTCCCCGGTGCCATCCGGGTCGCGCCCGGCGACGACCGGGACGACGTGTTCATGCTGCTCCCGCTCGACTGACCCCCCTGCAAGATCCCTTCCCTGTCATGCTTCACTGGACGATGACCCCTTTTGGAATCGGACGACTGGATTGAGATGCTCCGCTACACGCTGATGCGCCTCGGCATCTTCGCCGGCTGCCTCGTGGTGGTCTGGGGAGCCGTCTACTCCGGCATCTTCCCGCGCGGCTTCGGCAACTCCAACGGCCTGTGGGTCCTGCTGCTGGCCCTGGTCCTGTCGGCGCCGATCAGCTGGGTGGTGCTGCGCGGGGAGCGGGACCGCGCCTCGGCGCGGATCGTGACCAGGGTCGACCGGATGAAGGCCAACCTGGACGCCAACCGCACCCAGGAGGACGGCGCGGACGACGCCGCGCGGGCGCAGGGCGGGGCGGCCGCGTCCAACTAGTCTTGCCCTCATGGGTGGGGCGAAGACCAAGCGGATGCCGCGTGCGGTACGGGAGCAGCAGATGCTCGACGCCGCCGTACGCGTTTTCGGGCAACGCGGCTACATGGCCGCCTCCATGGACGAGATAGCCGAGCTCGCGGGCGTCTCCAAGCCGTTGGTCTATCTGTACCTGAACTCCAAGGAAGACCTCTTCACCGCCTGCATCCGGCGTGAGGCCGGCGCGCTGACGGCCGCCGTCCGCGCCGGGGTCCGCACGGACCTGCCCACCGACCGCCAACTGTGGGACGGCCTCCAGGCCTTCTTCGCGCACACCGCCGAGCACCCCGATGCCTGGTCGGTGCTGCACCTCCAGGCCCGTACGCACGGGGAGCCCTTCGCGGCCGAGGTCGCCGCGATGCGCGAGGAGATCGTCGCGTTCGTGACCCGGCTGGTGGTGGTCGCCGCCCGGGAGGCCCACCGGGATCCCGACCTGCCGGAGCACGAGGTCGCCGGCCTGGCGGAGGCCCTGGTGGGCGCGGCGGAGTCGCTGGCCGCGTGGGCCAACACCGCACCCGGTGTCACGGCCCGGCAGGCGGCGACCACCTTGATGAACTTCGCCTGGTCGGGCCTGGGGAACCTGATGCGGGGCCAGGTGTGGACGCCGTCGACCGGAGGAACTCAGCCGGAGAGCGGTCGTACCTCGCCCAGCAGGTGAAGCCGGCCCCCCGCACCCCGCAGCTCGAACCGTCCCGACCCGTCCGCCCCGTAGGCCACCGCCCCCGGCAACAGCACCGGTGACAGGAACCGCGCCCGCAGCACGGCGGAGCCGCCTGTGCCGTGCGCGGCCAGACAGCGGGCCACCGTCCACATGCCGTGCGCGATGGGCCGCGGGAAGCCGAAGAGGCGGGCGGTGAGGGGGTACAGGTGGATGGGGTTGCGGTCGCCGGACGCGGCGGCGTACCGCCGGCCGACGTCCCCGGCGAGCCGCCACTCGGCGACGACGGGCAGCGGGGGGTCCTCGCGCGCGGGCTCCGGTGCGGGGCGGCCGCCGGTGCCGTGCCGTGCGAGATAGGTGCTGCGCGACTCCCAGACGACGTCCGTGCCGGCCCGCATCCCGGTGACCACCGTGGCTTCGGTGCCGCGCCGGTGCGGGGCGAGTCCCTCGATGTGCACGGCGAGTTCGTACTCCCCGGTCGCCGGAAGACAGGCGTGCCGGGTGGTGATCTCGATCGACGTGTGGACGAGCCCCAGCAGCGGCAGCGGGAAGGCCGGGTCGGTCATCAGCCGCATGGCCAGCGGGAAGCCGAGGACGTGCGGGTACGTGACGGGCAGTGCGTCCGCGTCGGCCGCCGGGCCGGCGGCGTAGCCGCACGCCCGCTCGTAGGCGGCCAGCCGGGCCAGGTCGACCCGCACGCCGGGCAGCACCACCCGGGTGCGCGGGAAGCCGGCCTCCGGGGAGGGCCGCTTGAACGGCGAACGCAGCGCGCCGCGGGCCAGCAGGGGGGCCAGGGCGGGGGCGGCGGTCAGGGTGACGGCGTTCATCACGCCCCCAGCAGGCTCTGGCCGCAGACGCGGACGACCTGGCCGTTGACCGCGCCGGAGGCCGGATGGGCGAGCCAGGCGGTGGTCTCGGCGACGTCGACGGGCAGCCCGCCCTGTGCGAGGGAGTTCATCCGGCGCCCGGCCTCCCGGATGAACAGCGGGATCGCGGCCGTCATCCTCGTCTCGATGAAGCCGGGCGCGACCGCGTTCACAGTGACCCCATGCTCGGCGAGCGCGCGCGGGGCCAGGGAGCGGACCAGCCCCACGATCCCCGCCTTGCTCGCCGCGTAGTTGGTCTGGCCCGCGTTGCCCGCGAGGCCCGCGATGGAGGCGGTGGCCACGATCCGGCCGCCGGGCCGCAAGGTGCCCTCGGCGAGCAGGGCGTCGGTGGTGCGCAGCACGCCCGCGAGGTTGACCTCCAGAACCGGACCCCAGCGGTCGGCGGGCAGGTTGACCAGGCGGCGGTCACGCGTGATGCCCGCGTTGTGGATCAGCACGTCCAGCCCGTCGGGCAGGGCGGCGGCGATCCGCGCGCCCGCGTCCGCGGCGGTGATGTCCAGGGCGAGCGCCAGGCCGCCGAGCCGGTCGGCGACCCGGCGGGCGTCCGCCTCGGCCGCCGGCACGTCGAGTACGACGACCCGCGCGCCGTCCCTGGCCAGGGTCTCGGCGACCGCCTCGCCGATCCCGCGCGCGGCCCCGGTGACCAGCGCCGTGCGCCCGGCCAGGGGCTTCGCCCAGTCGGCGGGCGCGGTGACCTCCCCGTCCCCGGTCTCGATCACCTGGCCGCTGACGTAGGCGGACCTGGGGGAGAGCAGGAAGCGCAGGGTGGACTCGGCGGCGGCCGCGTCCGTCAGGCTGAGCAGGTTCACGGTCCTGCCCCCGCCGATCTCCTTGCCGAGGGAGCGCGCGAAACCCTCCAGCGCCTGCTGGGCCGCGCACTGGTGGTGGTCGGCGAGGTCGAGCGGGGCGCCGAGCAGGACGACCCGGCCGCTCGGGGCGACGGACCGTACGACGGGGTGGAGGGCGGCGTGCACCTCGCCGAGCGCGTCGACGTCCCGTACGCCGGTGGCGTCGAGAACGACGGCGCCGGGCGGCCGCGCACCCTCCTGGGGGAGCCCGGTGCGGGCGAGGACGGACGTGAGGGCGAGCTCCGACTTCCCGGCGGTGAGATGCAGCAACCCGCCCTGCAGCGTGGGCGCTCCGGCCGACCACCGACGCAGCGTCGCCGGCTGCGGCAGCCCGAGCCGCCGGGTGAGGAGACGGCCGGGCGCCGTGCCGGTGAAGCTGAGATAGCGGTCTGCCATGTCCTGCCCCCACTGCTTACTCTGGAGTAAGGTTACCGCCGGTAAGACTACGTCACGCGGTGAGGAGAGGTCGAGATGAGCCCCCGGAAGTCCCCTCTTGGGCCCGCCGCGTTCCCGCACCGGGTCGCGGTGCTCGGCGGCACGCGCATCCCCTTCGCCCGTTCCGACGGCCCGTACGCCACCGCCTCCAACCAGGAGATGCTCACGGCTGCCCTCGACGGCCTGACCGAACGCCACGGCCTCCAAGGGCCCGGCGTGATCGGCGAGTTCGTCGCCGGAGCCGTCCTCAAGCACAGCCGGGACTTCAACCTCGCCCGCGAGACCGTCCTCGGCTCCAAGCTGGACCCGCGCACCCCGGCGTACGACGTCCAGCAGGCCTGCGGCACCGGACTCCAGGCCGTGATCGCCGCCGCCAACAAGATCGCTCTCGGGCAGACCGCGTCGGCGATCGCGGGCGGCGCCGACACCGCGAGCGACGCGCCCCTCGGCGTCAACGACGACCTGCGCCGCATCCTCCTCCAGGCCAGGAGGGCGAAGTCGGCGGCGGCCCGGCTGAAGGCGCTCGCGAGGATCCGTCCCGCGCACCTGGTCCCGGACGTCCCCCGCAACGCCGAGCCGCGCACGGGGCTGTCCATGGGCGAGCACGCGGCCGTGACCGCGCGGGCCTGGGGCATCGGCCGGGCGGCCCAGGACGAACTGGCGGCGACGAGCCACCGGCGGCTCGCGGCGGCGTACGAGCGCGGGTTCTTCACGGACCTGGTGCCCTTCCGGGGCCTGGAACGGGACCAGAACCTGCGGCCGGACTCCACCCCCGGCGAACTGGCCGCCCTGAAGCCGGTGTTCGGCCTCGCGCACCCCGAACCCACCATGACCGCGGGCAACTCCACCCCGCTCACCGACGGTGCCGCGCTGGTGCTGCTGGCGAGCGAGGAGTGGGCGGAGGCGCGCGGCCTGGCGCCGCTGGCCTACCTGACCGCCTACGAGACGGCCGCCGTGGACTTCGTGCACGGCGACGTGTCCGACGGCGAGGACGGCCTGCTGATGGCACCCGCCCACGCGGTCCCGCGGATGCTGGAGCGCACCGGCCTGGACCTGGCCGACTTCGACCTGGTCGAGATCCACGAGGCCTTCGCCTCCCAGGTGCTCGCCACGCTCGCGGCGTGGGAGAGGCGGGGCCTCACGCCGGTGGACCGGACGCGGCTGAACGTGGCCGGCTCCTCACTGGCGACCGGTCACCCCTTCGCCGCGACCGGAGCTCGGATCGTGGCGACCCTGGCGAAACTCCTCGCGGAGCGGGAGGGCCCCGGCAGGGGCCTGATCTCGGTCTGCGCGGCGGGCGGCCAGGGTGTGACGGCGGTCCTGGAGCGCACGTGACCCACCCGACGTGAGGCCCTGTCACATGACCCGCGAGGCTGCACACCCCCGGCCCCGGACCACCTCCGAACCCGCACGATCCCCTCACAGCGGACCCGTACGATCGCCTCCCTAACCTGCGGTAACCCCCTTCCGGCCGTGTGCCGCGGGTGAACGCCTCGGTGCGCGAGGCACGTACGTCATGCAGCAAGCCGTGCACCGCAGCACGCCAGAGGAGCCGCCCCGTGTCGTCGCCCTTCCCGAACGCCCCCCTCTCCTCCGGCCCGCCCGTCTCCGCCGTCGACTACGACGGCCGCCCGGTCCTCGTGGAGCCCTGGGTCCAGCGCCTGGACGGGGCCGTACGGGAGGTCTCCGTACCGCCGTTCAAGCCCCCGGTGAAACACGGCTCGCTCGCGGACCTGCCGTTCGACAACGCCGAGACCGCCCCCGCCCACACCGTGCTCAGCCGCCGGCTGCCCGACGGCCGCTGGGCGGACGTGACGGCCGCTCACTTCGCCGAGCAGGTACTCGCGGTGGCCAAGGGACTGATCGCCGAGGGGCTGGTGCCCGGCGACCGGATCGCCGTCATGGCCCGTACGACGTACGAGTGGACGCTGCTCGACTTCGCCGCGTGGGCCGCCGGACTGGTCACCGTGCCGATCTACCCGACCTCCTCCGTCTTCCAGACCCGCTGGATCCTGCACGACTCCGGTGCGGTCACCCTGATCACCGAGACCTCCGGCCAGGCCTCCGCCATCGGCCCGGAACTCCAGCACCTGCCCGATCTGCGCCATCTGTGGGTGATGGACAAGGACCACGTGGACCGGCTCGCCGAGGCCGGCGCCCAGGTGCCGGACGGCGAAGTCGCGGTACGGCGCGGCATGCTGGGCCCCGACACCCTCGCCACGCTCATCTACACCTCCGGCACCACCGGCCGCCCCAAGGGCTGCGCCCTCTCGCACGGCAACTTCTTCGCCGAGGTCGACAACGCGATCGAACTGCTCCACCCGGTCTTCAAGGCGCAGAACGAGGAGCCGTCGGTCCTGCTGTTCCTGCCGATGTCCCATGTCTTCGGGCGGATGGTGGCCATCGCCTGCGTGCGGGCCCGGGTCCGCCTCGGACACGCGCCGAGCCTGGCCGCCGAGGACCTGCTGCCGGACCTCGCCGCCTTCCGGCCGACCTGTCTGCTGACCATCCCGTACATGCTGGAGAAGATCTACAACTCGGCCCGTGCGACGGCCGAGTCGGGCGGGCGCGTCGCGGTCTTCGACCGGGCGGCGGCCGTGGCCCGGCGCTACGGCGAGGCGCTGGAGGCCCGGCAGACCGGCACCGGCAGCGGCCCCAGCCGCTCCCTGAAAACGGCCCGCACCTTCTACGACCCGCTGGTCTACCGCAAGATCCGCACCGCCATGGGCGGTCGCGTCCGGTACGCCATCTGCGGCGGCTCCCCGCTCGGCCGGCGCCTTGCCGCGTTCTACGCCGGCGCCGGCATCGAGATCTTCGAGGGCTTCGGCCTGACCGAGACCACCGGCGCCACGACCGTCACCCCGCCGCTCAAGCCCCGTCTGGGCACCGTCGGCTGGCCGCTGCCCGGCACCCGGGTGCGGATCGCCGCCGACGGGGAGATCCTCGTCGCCGGCGAGCACGTACTGCGCGGCTACTGGGACCCGCAGGCCGGCGGTGTCGTCCCCGCGACCCGGGACGGCTGGCTGGCGACCGGCGACATCGGCGAGCTGGACGACGAGGGGTACCTCACCATCACCGGCCGCAAGAAGGAGCTGCTGATCACCTCGGGCGGCAAGTCGGTGGCCCCGGCCCCGCTGGAGAACTGGCTGCGCCAGCACCCGCTGATCTCCCAGGTGATGCTGGTCGGCGACGCCCGCCCGTACGTCGCGGCCCTCATCACCCTCGACCCCGACGGCATCACGCACTGGCGGCAGATGATCGGCAAGCACCCGGTGCCGCCGGAACTGCTCCTGAGCGACCCGGAGCTGGACGCCGTCCTGCAGCGCGCGATCGACGAGGCCAACAAGCTGGTCTCCCGGCCCGAGTCCATCCGCCGCTTCGTCGTCCTGCCCGTCGACTTCACCGAGGAGGCCGGCCATCTGACCCCCTCCATGAAGCTGCGCCGGCAGCAGATCGCGGCCGACTTCGCGAGCGAGGTGGAGGGGCTGTACGCCGGGCGGTGACCGGGCCTGGCGCAGCGGGTCGGCACCCGCTCCCCGCTTCTCCCGCGTCGTCCGGACTCAGCGGGGCGGGGAGCGGGTTGCCGCCTGGGTCGGTCGCGGCCCGTCACCGATCCTCGTACGCCTCCTGACCCCCAGTCAATCCTTGGGTTTCCTCCATGGATCCAAGTGTTAGCTTGGGTGTTGTGACCCTCGACGACCTCCGCGTCTTCGTTGCCGTGTGCCGCACCGGCAGCCTCAGTTCCGTCGCCCGCGACCTCGGCTGCACCCAGTCCGCCGTCAGCCAGCATGTGAGGCGGCTGGAGCGGGAGACGGGGATCGCCCTGCTGGAGCGGCAACCGCGGGGCGTCGTCCCCACCCAGGCCGGACGCATACTCGAAGCCGCCGCGGCCGAGGGCATCTGGGGGCTGGACCTGGCCGTACGGCAGCTGCGCGACCTCGTCGACGGCCACAGCGGGTACGTCCGCGTCGCCACCGGTGCCACGACCGTCCGGCACTTCATGTCCGACGCGGTGGTCACCTTCCGGCGCCGTCACCCGAAGGTCAACCTGGAGTTCCGCACGGTCAGTTCGGGCCGCGGCACCTTCGACGCGCTGGCCGGCGGCACGCTCGACCTGGCCTGGATAACCGTCGGCCCGCAGGTCCGCGGCATCGACCAGCGCACCGTCGCCGAACTGCCCTGGCTGCTCGCCGTCCGCGCCGACGACCCCCTCGCCCGACGGCCGGATCTCGACCCTGCCGAGCTGCGGGACGTCCGGCTCATCCGGCTCCCGCCGAACTCCACGTCCGCCGTCCATCTGGACGCGGCCTGCGCCGAGCTGGGCGTCCGCTTCACCTACGACACGAGCGTCGCCGACTGGGACACGGCGCTGCTGCTGGCCGAGCTGGGGGTGGGCAGGGCGGTCGTACCGGCCGTACCGGGTCTCCCGGCAGCGGGGGAGGGCCAGTTGCGGCTCGTCCCGCTGCGGGGCCTGCGCCCGCTGCCGGTCGGCTGGGCCGTCCGCCGGTGGGACGCCCTCAGCCCTCCGGCACGGGCGTTCGCCGACACGGTCGCGGAGTTCCGGGCCGGTGGTGCGGGGGCCGCCGGGGGTTGAGCGGGGGGTCAGCCCTTCTTCTGGGCGAACAGGAACGCTTGCGCGACCGTCTCCCCGAAGGCCTCGTCCGGCTCGCGGACGGTGCTGGAACGGAGGAGGAATCCGGCGTCGGTCAGCAGCTGGGCCATCTCGTGCGGGCGGCGCCGGTGGAAGTCCAGTGTCACCTCGTGACCCCACGGACGCTCGTGCCGGCGCGGCGCGTCGCCCGCCTGGAAGGCGAGCAGGAGGTGGCCGCCGGGCACGAGGACGCGCAGGAACTCCGCGAACAGCGTGGGGAGTTCATCCACCGGGGTGTGGATGCTGGAGTACCAGGAGACGGCACCGGCCAGCGTGCCGTCGGCAAGGGGCAGGTCCAGCATGGATCCCTGCTCGAAGCGCAGCCCGGGGTTCTCGCGGCGGGCGATGGCGAGCATGGACTCGGACAGGTCGAGCCCGAAGACGGACAGGCCGAGGGCCGCGAGGTGGGCGGTGTTCCGGCCGGGGCCACAGCCGAGGTCGGCCACGCTGGCGCCGGGTCCGACCAGTTCGGCGTAGGCGCTGAACAGCGCCCGCTCCAGCGGGGTGCGGGCGGTCACGCCCTGGAACTGCTCGGCGTAGTCCTCGGCGACGGCGTCGTAGAAGGTGCGGGTGGCGGTGAGGAAGTCAGGGGCGTCGGTCATGGGGGGTGACGCTAACGGAGGGCACCGACAGGTCAGGCGATTCCGGCCAGCCTCAGCAGCGCCGTGGTCGCGGCCGCGCCGAGGACCACCACGACGAACGGCGCCCTGCGCCAGGCCAGTACGCCGCCCGCCAGCACCCCGGCCGGCCGCGCCCACCCTGCGAAGCCACCGTCCTCGGTCAGCGCCCCCGTGGCCAGCAGGGCGACGAGCAGGACGACGGCCCCGGCCGAGGCCAGCTCCTGCACCCGGGCGGGTATCTCCACCCGCCCGTGCAGCACCGGTCCCACCAGCCGGAACGCGTACGTGCCGAGGGCCAACGCGAGGATCACGGCGACGGTGGCGTTCATACCGCGGCCTCCACGGGCTGTCGGCGATGCAGGAGGAGCCCGGCCAGGGCGAGCAGGACCGGCAGCCCGGCGGGCACGGCGGGCGTGACCGCCAGGGCCAGCGCGGCGCCGAGCAGGGCGCACCGCCGTACCCTCGGGTCCGCGCGCAGCGTGGGCAGGACCAGGGCGACCAGGACCGCGGGGAACGCGGCGTCCAGGCCGTAGCGCGCGGTGTCCCCGAGCGCGCCACCGGCGAGCGCGCCCGCCGCCACCCCGGTGTTCCACACGGCGAACAGCCCGAGCCCGGAGATCCAGAACGCCCTGCGCTGCCGTACCGGATCGGACTGGGCCAGCGCGAAGGCCACCGTCTCGTCGGTGACCAGATGGGCGCCGAGGAAGCGGGCCGCGCGGCCGGTGCCGAGGATCTCGGCGACGGCCAGGCTGAAGGCGGCCGTGCGGGTGTTCAGCAGCAGTCCCGTCGCCGCGGCGGCGACCGGACCGCCCCCGGCGAGCAGAACGCCCACCGCGCTGAACTGGGCCGAACCGGCGTACACCACCAGGGACATCAGTACCGGCACCCACATCGGCAGCCCGCCCGCCACGGAGACGGCGCCGAAGGAGACGCCGACGATGCCGCTGGCGAACCAGACGAGCGAACTGTCGCGCAGCAGGGACATGTCAGTGGTCGACGGTGGTCGTGTTCGCTGTACCGAACGCATGTTTTCTACAATGGAACCGAGGACTGCCGTCCGTCAAGCCGAACGATCATACCGATGGAGCGAACGCCATGGCCGAGCCGTCTCCCCGGACCCCCGCCCGGCTCCCGCTGGAGTGGATCGCCGCCTCGCTCAAGCGTGAGCGCGCCCGCACCGGCCTGTCCCTGTCCGAGCTGGCCAAGCGTGCCGGAATCGCCAAGTCCACGCTCTCCCAGCTGGAGGCGGCGAGCGGGAATCCGAACGTGGAGACGCTCTGGGCGCTCGCGGTCGCGCTGGAGGTGCCGTTCAGCGCGCTGGTGGAGTCGCCGGTGCAGAGCGTCCAGGTGATCCGGGCCGGCGACGGTCCCGAGGTCGCCTCGGGGCAGGCGACCTTTGCCGCCACGCTGCTGTCCGCGAGCCCCCCGGGGGCCCGGCGGGACATCTACCGCCTGCGCGCCGAGCCCGGTGCGGCCCGCGTGTCGCGACCGCACATCCCCGGCACGGTCGAGCATCTGATCGTCGGCGCGGGCCGGTTGAAGGCGGGCCCCGCCGGTGAGGAGGCGGAACTCGGCCCCGGTGATTACATGACGTATCGGGGGGACGTCCCGCACGCGTACGAGGCGCTGGAACCGGGCACGGCCTTCATCCTCGTCATGCAGCACACGTAAACGCGGGCGAGCGGGGGCGAACGCCGAGAATTCGCCGGGTATTCACCGACGGCCGGGCGGGAAAAGGCAGGAGCCCCGTCGCCGGAACGGCGTGGGGCTCCTTGGGTACTGCTCTCAGGTTCTGCGATCAGGCAGTGATCAGACGGGGGTGACGTTCTCCGCCTGCGGACCCTTCGGGCCCTGCGTCACGTCGAAGCTCACCTGCTGGTTCTCCTCGAGGGAGCGGAAGCCGGTGGCGTTGATCGCGGAGTAGTGAACGAAGACGTCGGGGCCGCCGCCCTCCTGGGCGATGAAGCCAAAGCCCTTTTCGGCGTTGAACCACTTAACGGTTCCGGTAGCCATAAGCCCTCCTTGGGCTCAAAAGGGTTGCCCTGCTCCAGAACCTGCACGTGCGAAACGGTGCTGCACAACTGCATTCGTCTGAAAACGACGAGAGCCCGCGGTCACATGCTCCGCAGGCTCTGTACTGCAAGGGAAACCAAACTGCAACTTGCGGCGAGCCTAGCACGCGGGCAGCCGAAAGCAATAGAGGTCAAGATCACGTCACCCGAATGTTTGAACATCCAGTGGGCCATTTGACGGTGCGGCGTCGGTGGGGTCGGTCCCGGCACCGTACAGCACGGGGTCTAGTCTCGCGATGTGGACAATTCTCGCACCCGGCCGCGCGTCGGTCACATCCAGTTCCTGAACTGCCTGCCCCTGTACTGGGGGCTCGCGAGAACCGGCACCCTACTCGACTTCGAGCTCACCAAGGACACCCCGGAGAAGCTCAGCGAGCGGCTGGTGCGCGGCGATCTCGACATCGGCCCCGTCACACTGGTCGAGTTCCTGCGCAACGCCGACGACCTGGTCGCCTTCCCGGACATCGCCGTCGGCTGCGACGGCCCGGTGATGTCCTGCGTGATCGTCTCGCAGGTCCCGCTCGACCGCCTGCACGGCGCCCGCGTCGCCCTCGGCTCGACCTCCCGCACGTCGGTCCGCCTCGCCCAGCTCCTCCTCGCGGAGCGCTACGACGTGGCGCCGGACTACTACACCTGCCCGCCCGACCTCAGCCTGATGATGCAGGAGGCGGAGGCGGCGGTGCTGATCGGCGACGCGGCGCTGCGGGCGAACCTGCTGGACGGCCCGCGCTACGGCCTCGAGGTGCACGACCTCGGCGCGCTGTGGAAGGAGTGGACCGGCCTGCCGTTCGTCTTCGCCGTCTGGGCGGCCCGCCGGGACTACCTGGAGCGCGAGCCGCTCATCACCCGTCAGGTCCACGAGGCCTTCCTCGAATCCCGCAACCTCTCCCTGGAGGAGGTCGCCAAGGTCGCCGAGCAGGCGGCCCGCTGGGAGGCCTTCGACGAGGCGACCCTGGCCCAGTACTTCACCACCCTCGACTTCAGCTTCGGCACGGCCCAGCTGGAGGCCGTCGCCGAGTTCGCCCGCCGTGTCGGCCCGACGACCGGCTTCCCGGCCGATGTGAAGGTGGACCTGCTGGCGCCGTAGAGCCGGCAGTCCACGCCGGCTCCCGCTCAAATCCCTTTCCCCGGTGCCCTGTTCGATTACCGTGAGGCTGTTGATCGAGTCCAGGGAGGGGATCTGATGCGTCGCTACGGCGTCGTGTTCGCGGCAGCCGCGGTCACTGCCGCGCTGACCATGACGGGTGCTTCGTCCGCTTCGGCGGCGACCGAGGTCAAGAGCTGCACCACGTCCGACGGGGGAGCCCTCGGCGCGATGATATGGAACTGGAAGAGCAGGAAGGAGATCGCCGTCCAGCAGACCGTCGTGGACAAGGCGGCGGACAGCGCCTACGTACGGGTCCGGCTCGACATCACGACGGGCAAGGGCGACCGCTACGACTACCCGTGGCACAACAACCGTGACGGCAAGGGCAAGAGCAAGTCCTTCCCGGGAACCGCCACGCACAAGGACGGCATCGTCAGCGCGCGCATCCAGGTCGAGGACGTCAGGGGATCCAGCCCACTGGCCACCTGTTGCAGCGGCAAGACGTACAACCCCTACTACTAGGGCAGCATAGGGATTCACACGCAGTCACGGGCCGGTCCTGGAAGCAGCCGGGGCCGGGCCCGGGTGTCCGGGGATGCCGGGGGGCCGGATGAGCGCAGGGGTGCCGGCGGCCGTTGCCGCGCTGTGGGGGGCACTCGTGGGCGCCCTGCTGCCCCGCGCCGCCTACCGCTTCGCCGTACCGTCCGGTGAGCACTGGCGGGACCGCTGCCCGAACGGCCATCCGATCCGCGGCTGGATCGGCCGGGTCGCGTGCGGCGCCTGCGCGGGAGAGGCCCGCCGTATGCACGTACCCGCCGCCGTCCCCGTCTCCCTCGTGACTGCCCTGACCTGCGCCGCGCTCGCCGCCGCCACCGGCACCCGGCCGGAGCTGGCGGTCTGGCTGCTGCTCGCGCCCGCCGGAGTGCTGCTGGCCGTGGTCGACCTGAGGGTGCAGCGGCTGCCCGACCCGCTGACCCTGCCCCTCGCCGCGGCCGCCCTCGCCCTGCTGGGCCTCGCCGCGCTGCTGCCCGAGCACGCCGGCCACTGGCTCACCGCGCTGTACGGAGCCCTCGCGCTCGGCGCCGGCTACTGCGCGCTCCACCTCGTCAACCCGGCCGGCATGGGCTTCGGCGACGTGAAACTGGCCGTGGGGATGGGCGCCGTCCTCGGCTGGTACGGCTGGTCCACGCTCCTGCTCGGCACCTTCGCCGGTTTCCTGCTCGGCGCGCTGTACGGCGGGGCCCTCGTCGTCGTACGGCGCGCGGGCCGCAGGACGACGATCCCGTTCGGCCCGTTCCTGCTGGCCGGCGCCCTCACCGGGCTGCTGATCGGCGCGTACGCGGCCTGAGGTCCGGCACGGAAAACGGCTGGCGTAGGCTGGTTCGGTCCGTCCACAACCTCCCCGAAAGGGACGCCCTGGTGACCGAGAAGGCCGACCTCCAGTCTGTCCTCGACCGTGCCGCCGCCGGTGGGCGGATCACCCCGGAAGAGGCACTCGACCTCTACCGCGACGCCCCGCTGCACGCGCTCGGCGCCGCCGCCGACGCCGTACGCCGCCGCGAGTACGCCGGTGTCGAGCACATCGCGACGTACATCATCGAGCGCAACATCAACTACACGAACGTGTGTGTCACGGCGTGCAAGTTCTGTGCCTTCTACGCGGCCCCCAAGGACAAGGACAAGGGCTGGACCCGCGACCTCGACGACATCCTGCGCCGCTGCGCGGAGACGGTCGAGCTGGGCGGCACCCAGATCATGTTCCAGGGCGGCCACCACCCGGACTACGGCGTCGAGTACTACGAGAAGCACTTCAAGGCCATCAAGGACGCCTTCCCGCAGCTGGTGATCCACTCCCTCGGCGCCTCCGAGGTCGAGCACATGGCCCGGATCTCCGGTGTGCCGGTCGAGGAGGCCATCACCCGGATCCACGAGGCGGGCCTGGACTCCTTCGCCGGCGCCGGCGCGGAACTCCTGCCCGAGCGCCCCCGCAAGGCCATCGCGCCCCTCAAGGAGAGCGGCGAGCGCTGGCTGGAGATCATGGAGACCGCGCACAGGCTGGGCGTGGAGTCGACGTCCACGATGCTGATGGGCACCGGCGAGACGAACGCCGAGCGCATCGAGCACCTGCGGATGATCCGGGACGTCCAGGACCGTACGGGCGGCTTCCGCGCGTTCATCCCGTACACCTACCAGCCCGAGAACAACCACCTGAAGGGCCGCACCCAGGCCACCCTCTTCGAGTACCTGCGGATGATCGCGATCGCCCGCCTCTTCCTCGACAACGTCCGGCACATCCAGGGCTCCTGGCTCACCACGGGCAAGGAGGTCGGCCAGCTGTCGCTGCACTACGGCGCGGACGACCTCGGCTCGATCATGCTGGAGGAGAACGTGGTCTCCTCGGCCGGCGCCAGGCACCGCTCCAACCGCCTGGAGATCATCGACCTGATCCGCAAGGCGGGCCGCGTGCCGGCGCAGCGCGCGACGACGTACGAGCACCTCGTCGTCCACGACGACCCGGCGAACGACCCCGTGGACGAGCGGGTGATGTCCCACATCTCGTCGACGGCCATCGAGGGTGGCACGGCCCATCCCGAACTGAAGCTGCTGGCATCCAACTGAGCCGACCGCTCCCGCCGTGCTGACGATCCACACCGACTCCAGGGGCCACGCCCTCGCCGTCGAGGGCGAGCTCATCGCGGGCGCCGGTCCGCTGGAGGAACTGGTCGCCGCGTACCCGCACGCGCGCGTCCGCACGTGGCCCGGCATTCTCACGCCCGGATTCGTCAACCCCCATGGCACCGAGCTGCTGGAGGAGACGTACCACCCGGATCCCCGGGAGGCCGACGAGCTGGGCACCGCACCCCTGACGGGCGACGCGCTCGCCGGGCTCGCGCTGGACGATGCCCGCTGGGGTGCGAGCGCACGGCGCGGAGTGCAGCGGATGCTGGCGCACGGCACGGTCGCGGCGGCCTGCGCACCGCTGCGCAACCGCGCGGTGCGGGACGCCGTGGGCCGCACCGGGCTGGTGCTCGCGGGCCGGTCGGTGCGCCCTGGAGGTGTTCCCTCCCTCGACCCCCTCGCTTCCGGTCTGCCCCCCGTGGTGCCGCCCGCCCGCGACCCGGGTTCCGCCGCCCGGTTCGCGGTGTTCGACGTCCGCGACGAGGCCGAACTCACCGAGCGCGGAGCCGTCATGTGCGTGGCGACGGTGCTGGCGGGCCGCCTGGTGTTCAGACGCCGCTGACCCCTCGGCCCGCCCTGCCTCCTCCGCCCGCCCCCGAACCCTGGTTCACGCCACTGCAGCCGGTCGCCGCGTCGCCCATGTCCCGGTGTACGACTCGCCGTCCGCGAGGCGCCCGTCCCCGTCCTGCTCCTGTCCCTCGCCCCGGTCCTGGTCCTCTTCTGCTGGATCCTCGGCTGGGTGGAGGACGTCGCGGCACGCAGGAAGCCGAGGCTCCTGCCGTGAGACCGGGCTGCAACAATGGGCGGGTGACCCGCGCTTCCCTGAACAAGCAGCCGCACGAAGTCGCTTCGATGTTCGACGACGTGGCGGAACGGTACGACCTGACCAACGACGTGCTGTCGCTCGGCCAGGACCGGCGCTGGCGCAAGGAGGTGGCGAAGGCGGTCGACGCGCGCCCCGCGCAGAAGGTCCTCGACCTCGCGGCGGGTACGGCGACCTCCTCGCTGCCCTTCGCGCGGACGGGCGCGTACGTCGTCCCCTGCGACTTCTCCCTGGGGATGCTCCAGGTCGGCAAGAAGAAGCACACCTGGCTGCCGTTCACGGCCGGCGACGCGACCAGGCTGCCGTTCAAGGACGACACCTTCGACGCCGTGACGATCTCCTTCGGGCTGCGCAACGTGCAGGACACGGACGCGGCGCTCGCGGAGATGTACCGGGTGACCCGGCCCGGCGGGCGCGTGGTGATCTGCGAGTTCTCGCACCCGACCTGGGCGCCGTTCCGCACCGTCTACACCGAGTACCTGATGCGGGCGCTGCCGCCGGTCGCGCGCGCGGTCTCCTCCAGCCCGGACGCCTACGTCTACCTCGCCGAGTCCATCCGTGCCTGGCCCGACCAGCCCGCTCTCGCCGAGCGGCTGCGCAAGGCGGGCTGGTCGAAGGTGGCCTGGCGCAACCTCACCGGTGGTGTGGTCGCGCTGCACCGGGGCTTCAAGGAGAGCTGAGCCCTCGGCCGGGGGCCGGCGGGGTCCTCAGCGGTTGATCATCTCGAAGGCGTCCCCCGGCTCACCGAGTTCGCGTTGCATTCCGCCCGTCGGCGGCCGCGGGATGCGCGGCTCGCGCACGCCCCCGCCGCCCTCTCCCTCACCGAAGTCGAACCACACGTACACCATCGATTCCCGGGGCACCTCGGCGCCGGGCTGCGGGTACTGGCGTACGACGTAGTCGACGACCGCGAGATGGAAGTCCGGGCGGTCCGGCGCATTGAGGAACAGGCCCTGCGCCCGGGCCGTTTCGCGCGCGTCCACGGCCATCAGTCCGACCAGCCGCGGCACGCGCACTTCGGGTGTTTTGGGTGTTATGCGCACAGATGTCACCCCCAGCGGTACTGGAAGGGTAACTCCCGCGCGCCCCGCCCGGAAGGCGCCGGTGTCTTTCCGTAGCAGTGGACTACTCTGCGTGATCGGAAGTCCGGTCGAGAGCGAGCCGGAAGCAGAGGGCCCGCTCGTCCAGGTTGGGATGCGGGTAGGACTCCGCGGGCTCCATGCCCAGCCGCCGGGTCACCGCGATCGACCGCTCGTTGCCCGGCCGGACCATCGCCACCACCTGAGGCACCCCGGCCGCCCGCACCCGCCGCAGCGTCTCGCGCGCGGCCGCGGTGACATACCCCTTGCCCCAGTGCGCCCGGCCCAGCCGCCAGCCGATCTCTATCTCGCCGGCCGGCCCCCAGGCGGGCTGCCAGGGCTGCGCTCCGGTGAAGCCGATGACCTCCCCGGACCCGTCCAGCATGGTCCACAGGCAGAAGCCGAGTTCGGCGTCGTGCCGTCGCTGCCGCGCGGTGAGTTCCTCGTAGACCGACACGGCGGCCGGCCTGCCGCCGTAGAACTCCATGACCTCGGGGTCGTCGAAGACCCGGTGCCAGGCGATGGCGTCCTCATGGGTGGGGACGCGCAGCCGTACCGCGGGGAGAGGTCGGTTCACAGGGCAGCCCTTCAGCCGGGTGATCAATTCTGCTGAATAGACTGCCCATGTCCAGTGCCGGTCGGCACGCAGATTTCTAACTTGGGGAGATCCCGCCGTGACCGTCGTGAAGGAGCCCCTCTCCGAGAACACCGCCGACGTGATCGTCGTCGGCGCGGGGCCGGCCGGCTCCACGACCGCGTACCACCTCGCCAAGGCCGGTCTCGACGTCCTGCTCCTGGAGAAGACCGAGTTCCCGCGCGAGAAGGTGTGCGGCGACGGCCTCACCCCGCGCGCGGTCAAGCAGCTCGTCGCCATGGGCATCGACATCTCCGAGGAGGCCGGCTGGCTGCGCAACAAGGGCCTGCGCATCATCGGCGGCGGCTCCCGCCTCCAGCTGGACTGGCCGGATCTCGCCGCATACCCGAACTACGGACTCGTCCGCAAGCGCGACGACTTCGACGAGCAGCTCGCGCGCAACGCCCAGAAGGCCGGCGCACGTCTCTACGAGCGCTGCAACGTGAGCGGCCCGGTCCTCGACGACCGCACCGGCCGGATCACCGGCGTCACCGCCAAGCTCGGCGAGGAGAAGCGCGAGGTCACCTTCCACGCGCCTTTGGTGGTGGCCGCCGACGGCAACTCCACCCGCCTGTCCCTCGCGATGGGCCTGCACCGCCGCGAGGACCGCCCGATGGGCGTCGCCGTCCGGACGTACTTCGAGAGCCCCCGCCACGACGACGACTACCTGGAGTCCTGGCTGGAGCTGTGGGACCGCCGCGGCCCCCAGGACCGGCTGCTGCCCGGCTACGGCTGGATCTTCGGCATGGGCGACGGCACCTCGAACGTCGGCCTCGGCGTGCTCAACACCTCCGCCTCCTTCAAGGAGCTGGACTGGCGCGAGATCCTCAAGGCCTGGTGCGCCTCCATGCCCGAGGACTGGGGCTACACCCCCGAGAACATGACCGGCCCCATCCGCGGCGCCGCCCTCCCCATGGCCTTCAACCGCCAGCCCCACTACACCCGCGGCCTGCTGCTCGTCGGTGACGCCGGCGGCCTGGTGAACCCCTTCAACGGCGAGGGCATCGCCTACGCCATGGAGTCCGGCCAGATCGCCGCCGACGTCATCGTGCAGGCACACGCGCGTGCCACGCCCGCACAGCGCGAGATCGCCCTGCAGCGCTACCCGCGCGTCCTCAAGGACACCTACGGCGGCTACTACACGCTCGGCCGCGCCTTCGTGAAGCTCATCGGCAACCCGAAGGTCATGCAGATCGCCGCCCAGCGCGGCCTCACGCACCCGGTGCTGATGAAGTTCACCCTCAAGCTCCTGGCGAACCTCACCGACCCCACGGGCGGCGACGCGATGGACCGCATCATCAACGGCCTGAGCAAGGTGGCTCCCAAGGCCTGAGCCCCTACCGGGCCCGGCTCAGCTCCTCGGCCCGGGCGGCCCGGCGGGCGAACACCTCGTCCCGCCGGTCCGCCATCTGCCGCAGAGCGTCCTTTTTCTCCCGGTTGGAGAGCCGGTCCAGGTAGAGGTATCCGTTGGTGTGGTCGGTCTCGTGGATGAGGCAGCGCGCGAAGTACCCCGTGCCCTCGACGACGACCGGAGCGCCGTCCTTGTCCTGACCGCGCACGACGGCCCGGTCCGGACGCGGTACGGCCATCACGGCCCCCGGTACCGACAGACAGCCCTCGTCCTCGTCCAGCAACCGTCGCTCGCGAGTGGGCGTTTCGATCACCGGATTGACGACGTGCCCGACATGTCGGACACCATCGTCATCGGGGCAGTCGTACACGAACAGCCGCAGACCGACCCCGACCTGATTCGCCGCCAGCCCCGCGCCTTCGGCGGCGTACAGGGTGAGGAACATGTCGTCGATGAGTGCGGCGAGGTCGGGCCCGAACTCCGTGACGTCCCGGCACGGCTTGTGCAGGACCTCCTCGCCGGCCTCCGTGATCCGGCG
Organism: Streptomyces sp. NPDC048191; assembly: GCF_040652655.1. Classification (NCBI taxonomy): domain Bacteria; kingdom Bacillati; phylum Actinomycetota; class Actinomycetes; order Kitasatosporales; family Streptomycetaceae; genus Streptomyces; species Streptomyces sp. NPDC048191. The sequence goes on along the minus strand of NZ_JBEZMO010000017.1, from coordinate 73,645 downwards.
CACCGCACCGCGCCCGGCCTCGGGGGCGTGGCGGGGGTAGTGGTCGGCGGGCCTTCCCTGCACGAACACGCGTGGCATCGCGCGGTCTCCTTCGCTCATGGACGGACCGCCGGCCGGCGGCCCGCGCCGAGCATGTCAGGAACACCGCTCTGACGCGCCGGGAACGACGCAAGGACCGCTGCCCCCGAGCGGCGGCGGTCCTGTGCGTGCGAGAGGTGTGCGGTGCGTTCAGAGCACCCGCACGGCGCCGGTCGGCGGGTCGTACGACAGCGGGTGCTCCCCGACACCGCTCGACGGGTTCTGCGCGCCGACGAACATACCGTCGCCCACGTACACCGCGACGTGGTAGGCGCTGCCCGCGCTGCCCCAGTACAGGATGTCGCCCGGCTGCAGGTTGCTCAGCGACACCTGGGTGCCGGCCGTGGACTGGTCCTGGGAGACGCGCGGCAGGCTGACGCCCACCTGCTTGAAGGCCGTCTGCACCAGGCCGGAGCAGTCGTACGCCGACGGGCCGGTGGCGCCGGAGACGTACGCCTTGCCGATCTGCGCCTTGACGAAGGCGACGATGGCCGCGGCCGAACCGGTGGCCGTGGAGGTGCTCGTCGAGCTGCCGGAGTCGGTGGCCGCGAGGGTCGTGCGCGCCGCGTTGCGCGAGGCGCGCTCGGCGGCGGCCTTGCGGGCGGCCTCCTCGGCCTTCTTCTTGGCCTCGGCGGCCTTCTGCTTCGCCTCGGCGAGGTCCGCCTTGGCCTGCTTCGCGGCCTTTGCGGCGGCCGCGTCACGCTCGGCCTGCAGCTGGTAGTTCGCGGCTGCCTGCTGGGTGGCGTCCGCGGACTGCGCCGCCTGAGCGGCCAGGTCGGCCGTCAGGGTGGGCAGTTCGAGGGTCTGCGTCACCGGCTCGGCGGCGTTCGCCGAGCCCGACGCCCCGGCGACTGCCAGGGTGCTGAGGACGCCACCGGCAACTCCGGCCCGCATCGCGAGAGACGACGCGCTGCGGCGGGGCTTCCGGTGGCTGCGTATGTGAGCGGTGTGGGACATGGGAACAACCGGTATCAGGGGCTCCTTCATATCTTCAAGAAACGTGTGCTGCGCCACAGTTGCTCAATCGAGACTGAGAATCCCGGGCGTGTCGCTCTTTATTGACGCCGTAACGGACATTGCGGACGCCGGTGATCAAGGCCTTGATCACGGTCTTTGATCATTACGCCCGAATTGCCCCCCACCTACCATCGGTTGGGGTCGTTGGCCAAGCCCGGTTCTCAGAGGCCTCTCATTAATGTGGCGGAGGTCACGGAACGGTCACCGGAAGCGCTGCGTCTCGTGTGCGCCGAGCTCGTGAACGCGTGCACGCACCCGGACCCTCGTCCACATCGCATCCCACACCTCCCCCTGACGTGTGAACGCGGCCCTCTATCAGGCGGCCGCGTCCAACGCCAATTTGCATGCAGCGGAACTCTCTTGATATGGAGACGACCCCTCCGGCCTGCGAAAACAAACAAGAATGTCACTTCTGGTGATCAACTGAACGCTTCGCGTATGAAGATCACTCATCATCCGACTTCATGATCCTTCGTCAGGTGGTGGAGATCACAAAGCTTGTGTAATACCCCGTGTCGCAGATCACAGAGCGGCGGGCATAAGATGCGAGGCAGTTGGGCTTGTGACCTGCTTCACATGTTCTCGATCTTGCCCGGGACGAGCGGGACTCGGGGGACCGGTGAGGCGGGTGTGAGCCCAGTGCAACCGCCAGCAGTCAGCGCCGACTGAGAGGAGCGAGGAGCGGTGAACGCGTATGCGCCCATCCTCGTACTGGGAGCCCTCGGGGCAGGCTTTGCGATCTTCTCCGTGGTCATGGCCACGCTGATCGGTCCGAAGCGGTACAACCGCGCCAAGCTCGAGGCCTACGAGTGCGGTATCGAGCCGACCCCCACGCCGGCCGGCGGCGGGCGCTTCCCCATCAAGTACTACCTGACGGCGATGCTCTTCATCGTCTTCGACATCGAGATCGTCTTCCTCTACCCCTGGGCCGTCACCTTCGACGCCCTGGGGATTTTCGGGCTCGTGGAGATGCTGCTCTTCGTGCTCACCGTCTTCGTCGCGTACGCGTACGTATGGCGGCGCGGCGGCCTGGAATGGGACTGAGGGGCCTTTGACCATGGGACTCGAAGAAAAGCTGCCGAGCGGCTTCCTACTGACCACCGTCGAGCAGGCCGCGGGCTGGGTGCGCAAGGCGTCCGTCTTCCCCGCCACCTTCGGCCTCGCCTGCTGCGCCTTCGAGATGATGACCACCGGCGCCGGCCGTTACGACCTGGCGCGCTTCGGCATGGAGGTCTTCCGCGGCTCACCGCGCCAGGCGGACCTCATGATCGTCGCCGGCCGGGTCAGCCAGAAGATGGCGCCGGTGCTCCGGCAGGTCTACGACCAGATGCCCAACCCGAAATGGGTGATCTCCATGGGCGTCTGCGCCTCCTCGGGCGGCATGTTCAACAACTACGCGATCGTCCAGGGCGTCGACCACATCGTCCCTGTCGACATCTACCTCCCGGGCTGCCCGCCCCGCCCCGAGATGCTGATGGACGCGATCCTCAAGCTCCACCAGAAGATCCAGTCCTCCAAGCTCGGTGTGAACGCCGAGGAGGCCGCCCGCGAGGCGGAGGAGGCGGCGCTCAAGGCCCTGCCCACGATCGAGATGAAGGGGCTGCTGCGGTGAGCGACGCGAACGGCACCAGCGGCGTGAACGGGTCCGCGAACGGAGTGAACCCCGAGAAGGACCTCTCCGCCTCCAACCTCCCCGGCCAGCGCGGCCAGGGCGGCGAGGAGATCCGCGTCCAGCGCGGCATGTTCGGCGCCAACAACGGCGGCGACACCTCCGGCTACGGCGGACTGGTCCGCTCGGTCCGACTCCCGGGACCGGCGAGCAGGCCCTACGGCGGCTGGTTCGACGAGGTCGCCGACGAACTCGAAGGCGCCCTGGAGGAACAGGGCCTCGTCCCGGACAACGCCATCGAGAAGACGGTCGTCGACCGCGGGGAGATCACCTTCCACGTCGAACGCGAGTACCTGGCCCGCGTCGCCCGCACCCTGCGCGACGACCCGGCCCTGCGCTTCGAGCTGTGCACCGGCGTCAGCGGCGTCCACTACCCGAGCGACAAGGGCCGCGAGCTGCACGCCGTCTACCACCTGCGCTCGATCACCCACAACCGGCTGATCCGCCTCGAAGTCAGCGCCCCCGACAGCGACCCGCACATCCCGTCGCTGGTCTCCGTCTACCCGACCAACGACTGGCACGAGCGCGAGACCTACGACTTCTTCGGCATCGTCTTCGACGGTCACCCGGCCCTGACCCGGATCATCATGCCGGACGACTGGCAGGGCCACCCGCAGCGCAAGGACTACCCCCTCGGCGGCATCCCCGTCGAGTACAAGGGCGCCCAGATCCCGGCTCCGGACCAGCGGAGGTCGTACTCGTGAGCACTTCGCAGGCATCCCCGCGCGAGACCACCGAGGGCACCGTCTACACGGTCACCGGTGGCGACTGGGACGAGGTCGTCCAGTCCGCGGTCCGCGCCGACGACGAACGCATCGTCGTCAACATGGGTCCCCAGCACCCCTCCACCCATGGGGTGCTCCGCCTGATCCTGGAGATCGAGGGCGAGACCGTCACCGAGACCCGGTGCGGCATCGGCTACCTCCACACCGGCATCGAGAAGAACATCGAGTACCGCACGTGGACGCAGGGCAGCACCTTCGTCACGCGCATGGACTACCTGACGTCCTTCTTCAACGAGACCGCCTACTGTCTCGCCGTCGAGAAGCTCCTCGGCATCGAGGACCAGGTCACCGACCGCGCCACGATCATCCGGGTGCTCCTGATGGAGCTGAACCGGATGTCCTCCCATCTGGTCGCCATCGCCACCGGCGGTATGGAACTGGGCGCCACCACGATCATGATCTACGGCTTCCGTGATCGTGAAATGATTCTCGACCTCTACGAGCTGATCACGGGCCTGCGGATGAACCACGCGTACATCCGCCCCGGGGGCCTCGCCCAGGACCTGCCGCCCGGCGCGGTGGACCAGATCCGCGAGTTCGTCAAGAAGATGAGGAAGAACCTCCCGGAGTACGACAAGCTCGCCACCGGGAACCCCGTCTTCAAGGGGCGCATGCAGGACATCGCCTATCTCGACCTGGCCGGCTGCATGGCCCTCGGCGCGACCGGCCCCATCCTGCGCTCCGCCGGCCTGCCGCACGACCTGCGCAAGTCCCAGCCGTACTGCGGCTACGAGACCTACGACTTCGACGTCCCGACCACCGACACCTGCGACGCCTACGGCCGCTTCCTGATCCGCCTGGAGGAGATGCGCCAGTCGCTCAGGATCATCGAGCAGTGTCTGGACCGGCTCCAGCCCGGACCGGTCATGGTCGCAGACAAGAAGATCGCCTGGCCCGCCCAGCTCGCCCTGGGACCGGACGGGCTCGGCAACTCCCTCGACCACATCAAGAAGATCATGGGCACTTCCATGGAGGCCCTGATCCACCACTTCAAGCTGGTCACCGAGGGCTTCCGCGTCCCGCCGGGACAGGTCTACACGGCCATCGAGTCGCCCAAGGGCGAACTGGGCGTGCACGCCGTCTCCGACGGCGGCACCCGCCCCTACCGGGTCCACTTCCGCGACCCGTCCTTCGCCAACCTGCAGGCCATCGCGGCGATGTGTGAGGGCGGCCAGGTGGCCGACGTCATCGTCGTCATCGCGTCCATCGACCCCGTCTTGGGAGGCGTCGACCGGTGAACACCTCTTCTTCGGAGCGGGGCGTCAGCCTGGGCATGCCCGCACTGCCGGCGCCCGCCTACCCGGACGACGTCCGGGCCCGGCTGGAGACCGACGCGCGCGAGGTCATCGCGCGCTACCCGGACTCACGGTCCGCGCTGCTCCCGCTGCTCCACCTCGTGCAGTCCCAGGAGGGTCATGTCACGCGCACCGGAATGCAGTTCTGCGCGGACATGCTGGACCTGACCACGGCCGAGGTCACCGCCGTCGCCACCTTCTACAGCATGTACCGGCGCAAGCCGTCCGGTGACTACCAGGTCGGCGTGTGCACCAACACGCTGTGCGCGGTGATGGGCGGCGACGCGATCTTCGAGACCCTCCAGGAGCACCTGGGCGTCGGCAACGGCGAGACCACCGACGACGGCAAGGTCACCCTGGAGCACATCGAGTGCAACGCGGCCTGCGACTACGCGCCGGTCGTGATGGTCAACTGGGAGTTCTTCGACAACCAGACGCCCGGCAGCGCCAAGCGCCTGGTCGACGACCTGCGAGCGGGGCGGCCCGTACAGCCGACGCGCGGGGCGCGGCTGTGCACCTTCAAGGAGACCGCGCGGATCCTGGCCGGCTTCCCCGACGAGCGGCCCGGGGCCGTCGAGGAGGGCGGCAGTGCGGGACCGGCGTCGCTGGTGGGCCTTCGCCTGGCAAGGGGAGAGGCCGCACCCGCGCGCGTGGTCCATCCGCGCGGAGGTCCGCATGAGGAACCGCAGGACAGGGTGCACGAGCCCTCGCCGGCCGAGCACCTCAGTTCCCATGACGCGCCGCAGGAGACATCGGCCTCCGACCCCGCCCACCCGGCAGGGCCTACCGCCGAGGAGGGGGAGTGATGACCGTGGCAGCCGAACTCAAGGACACGAGCCCCGAGAAGCTGCTCGCACCCGTGCTGTCGGCCTTCTGGGACGAGGACCGGTCCTGGACTCTGGACGTCTACCGGAGGCACGAGGGGTACGAGGGGCTCCGCAAGGCGCTCGCCATGTCACCCGACGACGTGATCGCGTACGTCAAGGACTCCGGGCTGCGCGGCCGCGGCGGCGCGGGATTCCCGACCGGAATGAAGTGGCAGTTCATTCCGCAGGGTGATGGGAAACCGCACTATCTGGTTGTCAACGCCGACGAGTCGGAGCCCGGGACCTGCAAGGACATCCCGCTCCTCTTCGCGAACCCGCACAGCCTCATCGAGGGCATGGTCATCGCGTGCTATGCCATCAGGTCGTCGCATGCCTTCATCTATCTGCGTGGTGAAGTCGTCCCCGTTCTGCGGCGGTTGCACGCGGCCGTGCGCGAGGCCTACGCGGCGGGCTACCTCGGCGAGAACATCCTGGGCAGCGGGCTCGACCTCCAGCTCACCGTGCACGCGGGCGCCGGCGCGTACATCTGCGGTGAGGAGACCGCACTGCTCGACTCGCTCGAAGGCCGCCGTGGTCAACCGCGGCTGCGTCCCCCTTTCCCTGCTGTCGAAGGGCTCTATGCCTGCCCGACTGTTGTGAACAACGTCGAGTCGATCGCGTCGGTTCCCGCCATCCTGAAAAACGGGAAAGACTGGTTCAGGTCGATGGGCAGCGAGAAGTCCCCGGGCTTCACGCTCTACTCGCTCAGCGGCCACGTCGCGAGCCCCGGCCAGTACGAGGCGCCGCTCGGCGTCACGCTCCGGCAGCTCCTCGACATGAGCGGCGGCATGCGGCCGGGGCACCGCCTGAAGTTCTGGACGCCGGGCGGCTCCTCGACGCCGATGTTCACCGACGAGCACCTCGACGTCCCTCTTGATTACGAAGGAGTGGGCGCCGCGGGTTCCATGCTCGGCACGAAAGCCCTGCAGTGCTTCGACGAGACGACCTGCGTGGTGCGGGCGGTGACCCGCTGGACGGAGTTCTACGCGCACGAGTCCTGCGGCAAGTGCACCCCCTGCCGCGAAGGGACCTACTGGCTGGTGCAGTTGCTGCGGGACATCGAGGCCGGCAAGGGCACCATGTCCGACCTCGACAAGCTCAACGACATCGCCGACAACATCAACGGCAAGTCCTTCTGCGCCCTCGGTGACGGCGCCGCGTCCCCGATCTTCTCCTCGCTGAAGTACTTCCGCGAGGAGTACGAGCAGCACATCACGGGCCGGGGCTGTCCCTTCGACCCGGACAAGTCGACGGCCTGGGCGGACCGCCCGGAGGTGAACGCATGACCGTGACCACCAGTGCCCCCACCGGTGGGGGAGAGGCGGCGGTCCCGCCGGAAGACCTCGTCACGCTGACGATCGACGGCATCGAGATCAGCGTGCCCAAGGGCACCCTGGTCATCCGGGCCGCCGAGCAGCTCGGCATCGAGGTCCCCCGGTTCTGCGACCACCCCCTGCTCGATCCCGCCGGCGCCTGCCGGCAGTGCATCGTCGAGGTCGAGGGCCAGCGCAAGCCGATGGCGTCCTGCACCATCACCTGCACCGACGGCATGGTGGTGAAGACCCAGCTCACCTCGCCGGTCGCCGAGAAGGCCCAGCACGGTGTGATGGAGCTGCTGCTCATCAACCATCCGCTGGACTGCCCGGTCTGCGACAAGGGCGGCGAGTGCCCGCTGCAGAACCAGGCCATGTCGCACGGCAACGCCGAGTCCCGCTTCGAGGGCAAGAAGCGCACCTACGAAAAGCCCGTGCCGATCTCCACCCAGGTGCTGCTCGACCGCGAGCGGTGCGTGCTGTGCGCGCGCTGCACCCGGTTCTCCAACCAGATCGCCGGCGACCCGATGATCGAGCTGATCGAGCGTGGCGCGCTCCAGCAGGTCGGCACCGGCGAGGGCGACCCCTTCGAGTCGTACTTCTCCGGCAACACCATCCAGATCTGCCCGGTCGGCGCCCTCACCTCGGCCGCCTACCGCTTCCGCTCCCGCCCCTTCGACCTGGTCTCCTCACCGTCGGTGTGCGAGCACTGCTCCGGCGGCTGCGCCACCCGTACCGACCACCGGCGCGGCAAGGTCATGCGGCGCCTCGCCGAGAACGACCCCGAGGTCAACGAGGAGTGGATCTGCGACAAGGGGCGCTTCGCGTTCCGGTACGCGCAAGCGAAGGACCGCCTCGACACCCCGCTCGTCCGCAACGCCGACGGCGTCCTGGAGCCCGCCTCCTGGCCGGAGGCACTGGACGCGGCCGCGCGCGGACTGACCGCGGCACGCTCCCGGGCCGGCGTCCTCATCGGCGGCCGGCTGACCGTCGAGGACGCCTACGCGTACAGCAAGTTCGCGCGCGTGGCGCTCGACACGAACGACATCGACTTCCGCGCACGCGTGCACAGCGGAGAGGAGGCCGACTTCCTGGCCTCCCACGTGGCAGGCCGGGGCCGAGACCTCGACGGTACGGGCGTCACGTACACCTCCCTGGAGAAGGCGCCCGCCGTCCTGCTGGCCGGCTTCGAGTCGGAGGAGGAGGCCCCCGGCGTCTTCCTGCGGCTCCGCAAGGCCTGGCGCAAGCGCAAGCAGAAGGTGTTCGCGCTGGCCACGCACGCGACCCGGGGCCTCGAGAAGGCGGGCGGCACCCTGCTGCCGGCCGCGCCGGGCACCGAGACCGAGTGGCTGGACGCCCTCGCGAGCGGCGTCGGCCTGGAGGACGCCGGTGCACGCGCCGCCGAGGCCCTGCGCACCGAGGGCGCGGTCATCGTCGTCGGTGAGCGGCTCGCCTCGGTCGCCGGCGGCCTCACCGCCGCCGTACGCGCCGCCGCCGCGACCGGCGCCCACCTGGTGTGGATCCCGCGCCGGGCCGGCGAGCGCGGCGCCGTCGAGGTGGGCGCACTCCCGTCGCTGCTGCCGGGCGGCCGCCCGGCCACCGACCCGCGCGCGCGGGAGGACGTCGCCGCCGTCTGGGGACTCGCCGAACTCCCGCTGCGCTACGGCCGCGACACCCACCACATCGTCGAGGCGGCCGCCACCGGCGAACTGTCGGCACTCGTGGTGGCCGGCGTCGAGGTCGCCGACCTGCCCGACCCGGCACGCGCGCGGGAGGCACTCGGCAGCGTCGGCTTCCTGGTGTCGCTGGAGCTGCGGCCCAGCGAGGTCACCGGGCATGCCGACGTCGTCCTGCCGGTCGCGGCCGTCGCCGAGAAGGCGGGCACCTTCCTCAACTGGGAAGGCAGGGTGCGCTTCTTCGACGCCGCCCTCAAGCCCGACCAGATGACCCGCAGCCTGGCACCGACCGACGGGCGGGTACTCCAGATGCTCGCCGACGCCATGGACGTCCACCTGGGTCTGCCGGATCTGCGCACCACGCGCGCGGAGATCGACCGGCTCGGCTCCTGGGACGGGCCGCGCGCCACCGACCCCCGGGAGACCGCGGGTGTGCTGCCGCGCCCGGCCGTCGGCGAGGCCGTACTCGCCGGGCACCGGCTGCTGCTCGACCAGGGCGTCCTGCAGCAGGGCGACGAGGCGCTCGCCGGAACCCGGCACGCGGCACGCGCGCGCGTGTCGGCGGCGACAGCCGCCGAGGCGGGCGTCGAGGACGGCGGCCTGCTCGCCGTCACCGGACCGTCCGGCACGGTCGAACTCCCGCTCAAGATCACCGAGATGCCCGACCGGGTGGTCTGGCTCCCGCTGAACTCCGCCGGTGCCGGCGTCGCCTCCGACACCGGGGCACGGCCCGGCTCCCTCGTCCGCATCGGCCCGGCGGCACTCGCCGAAGAGGCCCCCAAGGAGGTGGAGGCATGAGCCCGTACCTCGCCGCTGAAGACCTCTCGATGTTCGGCCGCGACCCCTGGTGGCTGGTCGTCATCAAGGCGGTGTTCTGCTTCGCCTTCCTGATGGTGACCGTGCTCGTCTCCATCGTCATGGAGCGCAAGATCATCGCCTGGATGCAGCTGCGCGTCGGCCCCAACCGGCACGGTCCCTGGGGCATGCTCCAGTCGCTCGCCGACGGCGTGAAGCTGATGCTCAAGGAAGACATCATCGTCAAACGCGCGGACACCGTGGTGTACATCCTCGCGCCGATCGTCGCGGCCATCCCGGCCTTCATGGCGATCGCGGTGATCCCCTTCGGGCCGGCCGACAACGAGATCTCGGTCTTCGGGCATCGCACCACGATGCAGCTCACCGACCTGCCGATCGCGATGCTCTACGTCCTCGCGATCGCCTCCGTCGGCATCTACGGCATCGTCCTCGCGGGTTGGAGTTCCGGCTCCACCTATCCGCTCCTCGGCGGCCTGCGCTCCTGCGCGCAGATGATCTCCTACGAGATCGCCATGGGCGCCGCGTTCGCCTCCGTGTTCCTGTACTCGGGGTCGATGTCGACGTCCACGATCGTCGCGCAGCAGCACGACCGCTGGTACATCCTGCTGCTACCGGTCTCGTTCATCCTGTACATCGTCACGATGGTCGGCGAGACCAACCGCGCCCCCTTCGACATGCCGGAGTCCGAGGGCGACCTGGTCGGCGGCTTCAACACCGAGTACTCGTCCATCAAGTTCGCGATGTTCATGCTCGCCGAGTACGTGAACATGGTGACGGTCTCGGCCGTGTCCACCACGCTCTTCCTGGGCGGCTGGCGGGCGCCCTGGCCGATCAGCACCGTCTGGGCGGGCGCCAACCACGGCTGGTGGCCGCTGCTCTGGTTCGTGGCCAAGGTCGTGCTGCTGCTGTTCGGCTTCGTCTGGCTGCGTGCCACGCTCCCGCGCGTCCGCTACGACCAGCTGATGAAGCTCGGCTGGAAGGTCCTGATCCCGGTCTCCGTGACCTGGCTGATGCTGGTGGCGACCGTACGGGCCCTGCGCAACGAGCACTACGACTTCCCGAGCATCGCCCTGCCCGTCGGCGGCGCAGTCCTCGCCCTGGTAGTGATCTCCTACCTCGTCGACATGTTCCGGGAGAAGGCCAAGGCGGCCGAGCAGCCCGCCCCCGAGCAGCCCGGATTCGACCCGATGGCGGGCGGATTCCCCGTGCCGCCGCTGCCCGGACAGGAGCTGCCTCCGGTACCGAGGCGCCGCCCCCGACGGCAGCGGGAGCTGATTGTCAGTGGTGGGTCGGACACTGTCAGTGACGGATCTTCGGATGGAAAGGAGGCGTCCGATGGCTGAGGAGCCCAAGGAGACCAAGCCCGGTTTCCTGAACCCCGTAGCCGGCTTCGGCGTGACCTTCAAGGCCATGTTCAAGAAGCGGCTGACCGAGCAGTACCCGGAGCAGAAGAAGACCACGGCTCCGCGGTTCCACGGACGGCACCAGCTCAACCGCCATCCGGACGGCCTGGAGAAGTGCGTCGGCTGCGAGCTGTGCGCCTGGGCCTGCCCCGCCGACGCCATCTACGTGGAGGGCGCCGACAACACCGACGAGGAACGCTACTCGCCGGGCGAGCGGTACGGCCGCGTCTACCAGATCAACTACGCCCGCTGCATCCTGTGCGGCCTGTGCATCGAGGCGTGCCCCACGCGCGCGTTGACGATGACCAACGAGTTCGAACTGGCCGACTCCAGCCGCGCCAACCTCATCTACACCAAGGAACAGCTGCTCGCCGGCCTGGAAGAGGGCATGGTCGACACGCCGCACGCGATCTTCCCGGGGACCGACGAACAGGACTACTACCGGGGCCTGGTGACCCAGGCCGCGCCCGGCACGGTCCGCCAGGTCGCCGTCTCCAAGGGAGAGAAGCCCGAGGACGAGGAGGTGGAGGCATGAGCCCGCAGCTCGCCGCCTACACCACCTCCACCGGTGAGGCCTTCCAGTTCTGGGTCCTCGGCACCGTCGCCGTGCTCGGCGCCCTGGGCACCGTCTTCATGAAGAAGGCCGTGCACAGCGCGCTCTGTCTCGCCGGGACCATGATCGTCCTGGCGGTGTTCTACCTCGCCAACGGCGCCTACTTCCTGGGGATCGTGCAGATCGTCGTCTACACCGGCGCGATCATGATGCTCTTCCTGTTCGTGGTGATGCTCGTCGGTGTCACGGCCGCGGACTCGCTGAAGGAGACCATCAAGGGCCAGCGCTGGCTGGCCCTTCTGTGCGGGGTCGGGTTCGGCGTCCTGCTGCTCGCCGGCATCGGGAACGCCTCCCTGAAGGAGTTCACCGGCACCGGCCGGGCGAACGCGAACGGCAACGTGGAGGGCCTCGCCTCCCTCATCTTCACCAAGTACGTCTTCGCCTTCGAAATCACCGGCGCCCTGCTGATCACCGCCGCCGTCGGAGCCATGGTGCTCACCCACCGCGAACGCACTGAGCGCGCCAGGACCCAGCGCGAGCTGTCCGAACAGCGCGTCCGCGAGGGCACGCACGTGCCGCCGCTGCCCGCCCCGGGTGTCTACGCCCGGCACAACGCGGTGGACATCGCGGGCCTGCTCCCCGACGGCACCACCTCCGAGCTGACCGTCAACAAGACGCTGCGGGAACGCGGCCAGATCCGTGACGTGTCCGCGGAAGCGCTCAACGACCTGCGGGCGCTGGAGCAGCGCGCGAAGGAACGCCTGGAGCGCACGGCGATCGAACCGGCGACGTTCAAGCGGCCCGAGGAGGCGTCGAAGTGAACCCGGTCAACTACCTCTACCTCGCCGCCCTGTTGTTCACGATCGGCGCGACCGGCGTACTGATCCGGCGCAACGCCATCGTGGTCTTCATGTGCATCGAGCTGATGCTGAACGCCTGCAACCTCGCGTTCGTCACCTTCTCCCGGATGCACGGCAACCTCGACGGCCAGATCATCGCCTTCTTCACGATGGTCGTCGCCGCCGCGGAGGTCGTGGTGGGCCTCGCGATCATCGTGTCGCTGTTCCGCACCCGCCACTCGGCCTCGGTCGACGACGCCAGCCTGATGAAGCTGTAAGGGGTCGGAATCGTGGAGAACCTGATCGCGCTGCTCATCGCGGCGCCCCTGCTCGGAGCGGCCGTCCTCCTGGTCGGCGGCCGGCGGCTCGATGCCGTCGGCCACTGGACCGGCACCCTGCTCTCGTTCGTCTCCTTCGCCATCGGCCTCGTACTCTTCGCCGATCTGCTGGGCAAGGGGGCCGATCACCGGACCCTGACGCAGCACCTGTTCAGCTGGGTTCCGGTGGCCGGCTTCCAGGCGGACGTCACCTTCCGCCTGGACCAGCTGTCGATGACGTTCGTCCTGCTCATCACGGGCGTCGGCTCACTGATCCACCTGTACTCGGTCGGGTACATGGAGCACGACGAGCGACGTCGCCGCTTCTTCGGCTACCTGAACCTGTTCCTCGCGGCGATGCTGCTGCTCGTCCTCGCCGACAACTACCTGCTGCTGTACGTCGGCTGGGAGGGTGTCGGTCTCGCCTCGTACCTGCTGATCGGCTTCTGGCAGCACAAGCCCAGCGCGGCGACGGCCGCGAAGAAGGCCTTCCTGGTCAACCGCGTCGGCGACATGGGCCTGTCGATCGCGATCATGCTGATGTTCGCCACCTTCGGCACCTTCGCCTTCGGCCCGGTCCTCAGCCACACCGGCGACACCTCCGAGGGCAAGCTCACCGCGATCGGCCTGATGCTGCTCCTTGCCGCCTGCGGCAAGTCGGCCCAGGTACCGCTGCAGTCCTGGCTCGGTGACGCCATGGAGGGCCCGACCCCGGTCTCGGCCCTGATCCACGCGGCGACGATGGTGACCGCGGGCGTCTACCTGATCGTCCGCTCCGGTGCCGTCTTCAACGCCGCCCCCGACGCGCAGCTGGCCGTCACCGTGGTCGGCGCGGTCACGCTCCTCTTCGGTGCGATCGTCGGTTGCGCGAAGGACGACATCAAGAAGGCGCTGGCCGGCTCGACCATGTCGCAGATCGGCTACATGGTGCTCGCCGCGGGCCTCGGCCCGATCGGCTACGTCTTCGCGATCATGCACCTGGTGACGCACGGCTTCTTCAAGGCCGGGCTGTTCCTCGGCGCCGGTTCCGTCATGCACGGCATGAACGACGAGGTCGACATGCGCAAGTACGGCGGCCTGCGTAAGTACATGCCGGTCACCTTCATCACCTTCGGCCTCGGCTACCTCGCCATCATCGGCTTCCCGGGCCTGTCCGGCTTCTTCTCCAAGGACAAGATCATCGAGGCGGCCTTCGCCAAGGGCGGCACCGAGGGCTGGATCCTCGGCGGCGCGGCCCTGCTGGGCGCGGCCATCACCGCCTTCTACATGACGCGCGTGATGCTGATGACGTTCTTCGGAGAGGAGCGTTGGAGGAACCAACCCACCCGCTCCCCACAGGCGCCGAGCGCGGAGCCCGCGGCGGAGCACCGCGGCGAGCACGCCGAACCGCACCCGCACGAGTCCCCGAAGGTCATGACGATCCCGATGATCGTGCTGGCCGTCGGCTCGGTCTTCGGCGGTGCGTTCTTCAGCATCGGTGACCGCTTCCTGCACTGGCTGGAGCCGGTCACCGGGCACAGCGAGGGCCACTCCCCGGTCAGCGCCGGGACGGTCACCGGGGCGACCATGGTCTGCCTGGTCATCGGCGTCGGCATCGCCTGGGCCCAGTACGGCCGCAAGCCCGTCCCCGCCGTCGCCCCGCGCGGCTCGCTGCTGACCCGCGCGGCCCGCCGCGACCTGCTCCAGGACGACTTCAACCACGTCGTCCTGGTGCGCGGCGGCGAACACCTGACGCGCTCCCTGGTCTACGTCGACCACACCCTGGTCGACGGCGTCGTCAACGGCACGGCGGCCGGCTTCGGCGGCCTGTCCGGACGGCTCCGCCGGCTCCAGAACGGCTTCGCCCGCTCCTACGCGGTCTCGATGTTCGGCGGTGCGGCACTCCTGGTCGCCGCGACCCTGCTGATGAGGGCGGTCTGATACCGATGTCCTTTCCTCTGCTGACAGCGACGGCGGCGCTCCCGGCCGTGGGGGCCGTCGCCACGGCCGCCGTACCGGCCGCGCGGCGTACCGCCGCCAAGTGGCTGGCGCTGGTCGTCTCACTCGCCACACTCGCCCTGGCGATCACGATCCTGGTCCGCTTCGACCCGAACGGCACCCGCTACCAGCTCACCGAATCCCACGCCTGGATCAAGGACTTCGGGGTGCGGTACGAGCTGGGCGTGGACGGCATCGCGGTGGCACTGATCGCCCTGACCGCCGTACTGATCCCGTTCATCATCCTCGCGGGCTGGCACGACGCCGACCCGCTGGAGACCGGCAGCCGTCGCTGGCGGCCCACGCAGGGCTTCTTCGCGCTGATGCTCGCCGTCGAGGCGATGGTGATCATCTCCTTCGAGGCCACCGACGTCTTCCTCTTCTACATCTTCTTCGAAGCCATGCTCATCCCGATGTACTTCCTCATCGGCGGCTTCGGGGACCGAGCCCACGCACAGGGCGAGGAGGCGGCCTCGACGCAGCGGTCGTACGCGGCGGTCAAGTTCCTGCTGTACAACCTGGTCGGCGGCCTCATCATGCTGGCCGCGGTGATCGGCCTCTACGTGGTGGCCGGGAACTTCAGCCTCCAGGAGATCGCGCAGGCCCGCGCGAACGGCTCGCTGCACATGGCGACGAGCACCGAACGCTGGCTGTTCCTCGGCTTCTTCTTCGCGTTCGCGGTGAAGGCTCCGCTGTGGCCGCTGCACACCTGGCTGCCCAACGCGATGCAGGAGTCCACCGCCCCGGTCGCCGTCCTCATCACGGCGGTCGTCGACAAGGTGGGCACCTTCGCGATGCTCCGCTTCTGCCTCCAGCTGTTCCCGGAGGCCAGCAAGTGGGCGACGCCCGTGATCCTCGTCCTGGCGCTCATCAGCATCGTCTACGGCGCACTGCTGGCCGTCGGCCAGCGGGACATCAAGCGCCTGGTGGCCTACGCGTCGATCTCGCACTTCGGCTTCATCATCCTGGGCATCTTCGCGATGACCAGCCAGGGCCAGTCCGGCGCGACGCTGTACATGGTCAACCACGGCATCTCCACCGCCGCGCTGATGCTGGTCGCCGGCTTCCTGATCTCCCGGCGCGGCTCGCGGCTCATCGCCGACTACGGAGGCGTGCAGAAGGTGGCCCCGGTGCTCGCCGGCACCTTCCTGATCGGCGGCCTCGCCACCCTCTCCCTGCCCGGACTCGCCCCGTTCGTCAGCGAGTTCCTGGTCCTGGTCGGTACGTTCACGCGCTATCCGGCGATCGGCGTCATCGCCACCTTCGGCATCGTCCTCGCCGCGCTGTACGTCCTCGTCCTGTACCAGCGCACGATGACCGGCCCGGTGAAGCCCGAGGTGTCCGCGATGCCCGACCTGCGCGTGCGTGAGCTGGTGGTCGTCGCCCCGCTGATCGTGCTGCTGATCTTCCTGGGCGTCTATCCGAAGCCCGTCACGGACATCGTCAACCCCGCGGTCAAGCAGACCATGTCCGACGTACACAAGACCGATCCCAAGCCCTCGGTGGAGGCGGCCAAGTGAGCGCAACAGCCGTCCACGGCCTGTGGACAACCGCGGCCGACCCGATCTCGAAGATCCCGTCACCGAAGATCGAATACGGACAATTGTCGCCGACGCTGATCGTCGTCGGTGCGGCGCTGGTCGGCGTCCTCATCGAGGCGTTCATCCCGCGCAAGTCCCGCTACTACGCCCAGGTGTTCGTGTCCGTCGTCGCCCTCTGCGCCGCGTTCGCCGCGGTGGTCGCGCTGGCGGCCGGCGGCTACGGCACCACCAAGGCGCACATCGCGGCCATGGGCGCGATCGCGGTCGACGGCCCCTCCCTGTTCCTGCAGGGCACGATCCTGCTGGCCGGCCTCGTCGGCCTGTTCACCTTCGCCGAGCGGCGCCTGGACCCGGCCGCGCACGGCAACCGCGTCGACTCCTTCGCCGCACAGGCCGCATCCGTGCCGGGCAGCGACAGCGAGCAGGCCGCGGTGAAGGCGGGCTTCACCACCACCGAGGCCTTTCCGCTGCTGCTCTTCGCGATCGCCGGCATGCTGGTGTTCCCCTCGGCCAACGACCTGCTGACGCTGTTCGTGGCCCTGGAGGTCTTCTCCCTGCCGCTGTACCTGCTGTGCGCGCTGGCCCGCCGCAAGCGGCTGATGTCGCAGGAAGCCGCGGTCAAGTACTTCCTGCTCGGCGCGTTCGCCTCCGCGTTCACGCTCTTCGGCATCGCCCTGCTGTACGGCTACGCGGGCTCGGTGTCGTACGCGCGCATCGCCCAGGTCGTCGACGGCACGGTCACCAACGTCGACCCGGCACTCGCCAACACCATGGGCAACGACGCACTGCTGCTGCTCGGCAGCGCCCTGATCGTGATGGGTCTGCTGTTCAAGGTGGGCGCCATGCCGTTCCACATGTGGACGCCGGACGTCTACCAGGGCGCGCCGACGCCCGTGACCGGCTTCATGGCGGCGGCGACGAAGGTGGCCGCGTTCGGCGCGCTGCTGCGCCTGCTGTACGTCGTCCTGCCCGGGATGCGCTGGGACTGGCGGCCGGTCATGTGGGCGGTGGCGATCATCACCATGCTCGGCGGTGCGATCGTCGCGATCACGCAGACCGACATCAAGCGCCTGCTGGCGTACTCGTCCATCGCGCACGCCGGATTCATCCTCGCGGGTGTCATCGCCACGTCGAAGGACGGCGTCTCGTCGGTCCTCTTCTATCTGGCCGGCTACTCCTTCGTGACGATCGGCGCCTTCGCGGTGGTCACGCTGGTGCGCGACGCGGGCGGCGAGGCGACCCACCTGTCGAAGTGGGCGGGCCTCGGGCGCCGCTCCCCGCTGGTGGCGGCCGTCTTCGCCGTGTTCCTCCTGGCCTTCGCCGGCATCCCGCTGACCTCCGGCTTCGCTGGGAAGTTCGCCGTGTTCAAGGCGGCGGCGGACGGCGGCGCGGCCCCGCTGGTCGTGGTCGGTGTGATCTCCTCGGCGATCGCCGCGTTCTTCTACATCCGCGTGATCGTGCTGATGTTCTTCAGCGAGCCGAAACCGGAGGGCCCGACCGTGGCCGTCCCGTCCCCCCTGACCATGGCGGCGATCGCCATGGGCGTCGCGGTGACGCTGGTCCTCGGCGTGGCCCCGCAGTACTTCCTGGACCTGGCCGGCCAGGCGGGAGTGTTCGTGCGCTGACGCTCCCGGCATACACACCGCTGCCCGGCGCTCCCCACGGGGGTGCCGGGCAGCGGCATGTGAAGGGGAGCGGGCCGAGCCTGTGGATAACTCCGAGGCTGTCGGTCCGGACCCCTATCGTGGAGGCAGTGGTCGAGGAACGACACACGGGGGACCGACGGGGGCCAGGACGATGGGTGCGACGGGCGGGATCAGCGAGATGCCACAGGTGACCGAGGGGCCGGGCGCGGCCGACAGCGAGGCGCTGGCCACGCTGCACCGGGTCTTCGGGTACGAGGCCTTCCGGGGCGAGCAGGAAGCGATCATCGAGCATGTGGTGACGGGTGGTGACGCCGTCGTCCTCATGCCGACAGGCGGCGGCAAGTCGCTGTGCTACCAGATCCCGGCCCTGGTCAGACCGGGTACGGGCGTGGTGGTCTCGCCGCTGATCGCCCTCATGCAGGACCAGGTGGACGCCCTGCGGGCCCTTGGCGTGCGGGCCGGTTTCATCAACTCCACGCAGGACTTCGACGAGCGGCGCGTGGTCGAGGCCGAGTTCCTGGCCGGCGAGCTGGACCTGCTGTATCTGGCGCCCGAGCGGCTGCGTCTGGACGCCACTCTCGACCTGCTGTCCCGCGGCAAGATCTCCGTCTTCGCGATCGACGAGGCGCACTGCGTGTCCCAGTGGGGCCACGACTTCCGCCCCGACTACCTCGCCCTGTCCCTCCTCGGCGAGCGCTGGCCGGACGTCCCGCGGATCGCCCTCACGGCCACGGCCACCCGAGCCACCCACGACGAGATCACCCAGCGGCTGAACCTGCCCACGGCCCGCCACTTCGTCGCCAGCTTCGACCGGCCCAACATCCAGTACCGGATCGTGCCCAAGGCCGATCCCAGGAAGCAGCTCCTCGCCTTCCTACGGCAGGAGCACGCGGGTGACGCCGGCATCGTGTACTGCCTGTCGCGCAACTCGGTGGAGCGGACGGCGGAGTTCCTGACCGCCAACGGCATCGACGCGGTCCCGTACCACGCGGGCCTGGACGGGGGCACCCGCGCGACGCACCAGTCCCGGTTCCTGCGCGAGGACGGCCTCGTCGTGGTGGCGACCATCGCGTTCGGCATGGGTATCGACAAGCCGGACGTACGGTTCGTCGCCCACCTGGACCTGCCCAAGTCGATCGAGGGCTACTACCAGGAGACGGGCCGCGCGGGCCGAGACGGGCTGCCGTCCACGGCCTGGATGGCGTACGGCCTGAACGACGTCATACAGCAGCGCAAGCTGATCCAGTCCGGCGAGGGCGACGAGGCGTTCCGCCGCCGGGCCGCCGCCCATCTCGACGCCATGCTCGCGCTGTGCGAGACGGCCCAGTGCCGCCGCGGCCAGCTGCTCGCCTACTTCGGCCAGGACCCCGATGCGGCGGGCTGCGGCAACTGTGACACCTGCCTCACCCCGCCGGAGACATGGGACGGCACGATCGCCGCGCAGAAGGTGCTCTCGACGGTGGTGCGACTGCAGCGGGAGCGCGGGCAGAAGTTCGGTGCGGTGCAGATCGTCGACATCCTGCTCGGCAAGCGCACCGGCAAGGTCATCCAGTTCGACCACGACCAGCTGTCCGTCTTCGGCATCGGCGAGGACCTGACCGAGGCCGAGTGGCGGGGCGTCATCCGGCAGCTGCTGGCCCAGGGACTGCTCGCGGTCGAGGGGGAGTACGGCACTCTGGTGCTCACCGAGGCGAGCGGCTCCGTGCTGCGGCGGGAGCGGGAGGTGCCGTTGCGCAAGGAGCCGAAGAAGCCGGTCGTCTCCCGGACGCGGTCGGCCGGCGCCTCCGGCGGCGGCAAGGCCAAGGCCGCCGTGGCCGAGCTGCCCGACGAACTGCTGCCCGCCTTCGAGGCGCTGCGCGCCTGGCGTGCCGAACAGGCCCGGGAGCAGGGCGTGCCGGCGTACGTCATCTTCCACGACGCCACCCTGCGGGAGATCGTCAGCCGTCGGCCCGGTTCGGTGCGTGAGCTCGGCACGGTGAGCGGCGTCGGCGAGAAGAAACTGGCGACGTACGGGGAGGGCGTGCTGGCCGTGCTGTCCGCTCTGGACGGGCCGGCGCCGGCCGCCGGAGCCGCGCCGGACGCCGACCGGCCGGAGCCGGACGAGGAGCCGGAGCCCGACGACTGGATATAGACGGCGGGCCACGACGGGCCGGTCGAGGCGATGCGGGGATCGTCACCGTTCCAGAGACCGGGCCGCGTAGGCCCTGACGTCGGCGTCCGAGTCGTTCGTGGCCGTGGCGAGGGCCGCATGTGCCTCCTGCGTGGCCCGGTGCCGGGTCAGGGCCAGCACCGCCGCCTTGCGCACGTCGGCGTTCGGGTCGGCCAGTGCCTTGCCCAAGGCGGGGACGGCGGTCTCGGCCGCCGCGGCCGAAAGCGCGGTGGCGGCCCCGGAGCGGACCTGCCAGGCCGGATCGGACAGCGCGGCCACGGCGCGGGTGGCGAGCGGCGCCGGGCAGCCGGTGTCGGCGAGCGCGGCGAGCGCGGCGCCGCGCACCAGCGGATCGGTGTCCTCGGTGAGCCGGTCCAGGGCCGCGGTGAGCAGCTCGCGATCGGCTTCGGTCAGGGACGCCGAGCCGACGGCGGCCAGCGCCTTGGCCACGGTGACCCGGACCTCCCGGGAGGGATCGTCCGCGGCACCCACCAGTGGCCGGACCGCATCGACGGAGACGAGCGCCCGTACGGCCTCGGTGCGGACGGTGATGTCGGGGTCGTCCAGCGCCCCCGCGAACACCCCCGCCCCCCCGAGCCGCAGCACGCGCAGCACATCGAGGACGGCGGCACGGACCACGGGATCGGCGGTGGCCAGGGCGTCGGTGAGGGCGCTGCCGAGGGCGGGTTCGGGTGGCAGGGTCTCGACCAGTTCACGCAGAGAGGCCGCGGCCGTCGCACGGACCTCGGCGTCGGTGTCGGACAGGGCACCGGCCAGGGCCTGCCCGGTGCCGCGCGGCACCGTCTCGGTGAGCACCGAGACGGCCGTACGGCGCACGGCGGGGTCCGGGTCGGTCAAGTAGGGCGCGAGCAGGTTGAGTTCGGGCTCCGCCTCGGCGAGCCGCAGCAGTTCCAGCAGCCGGGGTGAGGCGGTGCCCGGCACACCGGCCCGGTCGGCGGAGGCCGCGGCACGCGCGGACGTCGGCCCGGCGGCCACCGGCGCCACCTCACGCGGCCCGGCCGTCGCCACATGCTCGGGAAGGACCTCGCCCAACCGGCGGGAGGAACCGCCGGCCGGTGCGAACTCCTCGACCGGAACCAGATAAGGAGCCACGGGACGGGCCGTGAACTCCATCGCACCAGAGGGGGACTTGTGCAGATCGAGGTGGTGGAACCAGGAGACGTCGTCGCGGCCGGGGTGGTCGAGACGGTCGTGGTAGAGACCCCAGCGGGACTCGGTGCGGGCGAGAGAGGCGCGGGCGGCCATCTCGGCGCAGTCCCGGATGAAGGTGACCTCGGCGCACCGCATCAGCTCGTGCGGGGTGCGGGCGCCCATGGCGGCGATGTCGGCGTGCATCCGCTCGAAGGCCTCCAGGGCGAGGGAGAGCCGCGCGCCGGACTTCGGCGGTGCCACGTAGTCGTTCACGAATCGGCGCAGTTTGTACTCGACCTGGGGCTGCGGCGGGCCGTCCGGGTTGCGCAGCGGACGGTAGATCAGCTCGTGCGCCTCGCGCACCTGGTCGGCCGGCAACTTTCCTGCGTAGGCCGTGTACTGGGCGGCGTCCGCGCCCGCGAGGTCGCCGAAGACGAAGGCGCCGATCATGTAGTTGTGCGGGACACAGGCGAGGTCCCCGGCGGCGTACAGCCGCGGAACGGTCGTACGCGCGTGGTCGTCGACGCGGACGCCGGAGGCGGAGTGCCCGCCGCACAGGCCGATCTCGGAGATGTGCATCTCGACGTCATGGGTGCGGTAGTCGTGTCCGCGCCCGGCGTGGAAGGTGCCACGCGTGGGCCGCTCGGTGGAGTGCAGGATCGACTCGAGGGCGGAGACCGACTCCTCGGGGAGATGGCTGAGCTTGAGGTAGACCGGGCCGCGGTCGCTGGCGACCTCGGTGGCGAACTCGGCCATCATCTGCCCCGACCAGTAGTCGGAGTCGACGAAGCGCTCGCCGTGCCGGTTGACCTGGTAGCCGCCGAAGGGGTTGGCGACGTAGGCGCAGGCCGGGCCGTTGTAGTCCTTGATCAGCGGGTTGATCTGGAAGCACTCGATACCGGTCAGCTCGGCGCCCGCATGGTAGGCCATGGCGTACCCGTCGCCGGCGTTCGTGGGGTTCTCGTAGGTGCCGTAGAGGTAACCGGAGGCGGGAAGGCCGAGCCGGCCGCAGGCGCCGGTGGCGAGGACGACCGCGCCCGCGCGGACGGTGACGAAGGCGCCGGTGCGGGTGTGGAAACCGGCGGCGCCCACGGCCCGCCCCTCCGCGGTGAGCACCCGCACCGGCATCACCCGGTTCTCGATCCGGATCCGCTCCCGCATCTCGCGCCGCCGCAACTGGCGGTAGAGGACCTTTTTGACGTCCTTTCCCTCTGGCATCGGCAGTACGTACGAGCCGGAGCGATGGACCTGGCGCACCGCGTACTCACCGTGCTCGTCCTTCTCGAACTTGACCCCGTACGACTCCAGCCGCTGGACCATCTCGAAACCGCGGATCGCGGTCTGGCGGACGGTGGACTGGTCGACGATGCCGTCGTTGGCGCGGGTGATCTCGGCGACGTAGTCGTCGGGCTCGGCGCGACCAGGGATGACCGCGTTGTTGACGCCGTCCATGCCCATGGCGAGCGCGCCGGAGTGGCGGACGTGGGCCTTCTCCAGCAACAGCACGTTCGCGCCGCGCTCGGCGGCCGTCAGGGCGGCCATGGTGCCGGCGGTGCCACCGCCGATGACGAGGACGTCACAGGTCAGCTCCTCGGCGTCGGTGACGGCGGGGATCTCCGGGGAAGTGGACGCAGGGGTGGTCACAGGGGTGCCTTTCAGGAGCCGAGCGAGGCGAGGATGTCGCGGCGCAGGGCCACGCGGGCCGGATCGCCGACGGCCCCGCGGTCACGGGGCCCGGGCACGTCTCGTACCGAGGCCACCCGACCGGAGCCGAGCAGGGCCACACGGTCGCCGAGGAAGAGGGCCTCGTCCACGTCGTGCGTGACGAAGACGACGGTCGCGCCCGTGCCGCGCAGCACCTCCACGAGCAGGTCCTGCATGCCCGAGCGGGTCTGGGCGTCGAGGGCGCCGAAGGGCTCGTCCATGAGGACGGCGCGCGGGCTGTCGGCCAGTGCACGGGCCAACTGGGCCCGCTGGCGCTGCCCGCCGGACACCCGGTGCGGCAACTGCCCCGCCTGCGCGCTGAGTCCGACGCGGGAGAGCCAGGACTCGGCCCGGGAACGGCGTACGGAGCGCGGTACGCCGCTGATGGCGAGCGGCAGTTCGACGTTCCCGCGCAAAGTGCGCCAGGGCAGCAGGGCGTCCTCCTGGAAGACCAGCGCACGGTCGGCCGACGGCCCCGTCAGCGGGATGCCGTCCGCCTCGGCCACGCCGTCCAGCGGAGGCAGCAGTCCGGCGAGCGTCCGCAGCAGCGTGGTCTTGCCGCAGCCGGAAGGGCCGACGACGGTGAGGATCTCACCCGGGGAGACATCCACGTCCACGTCGTACAGCACCGGTGCGTCCGGACGGCCGAGCGTGGCGGCACGGAAGGCGAGCCGGGTGCCGCGTACGGCCTCGGACGCAGGCGCGACGGGAGCGGTGACGGTCTCAGACGAGGTGCTCATCACGGGCCTCCTCGGTGTGCTCATGGCCTTGCTGCTCGGGCTGGGCCTGCTGCTCGGAATCGCCGCCGGTATGAACGGAGGCGGCGGCAGGCCGAGGCACGCGGGTGCGGCCAACGGGTACGTACGAGGTGCGGGGCAGCCAGTGGGTCAGACGTCGGCCGATGAGTTCCACGGCCGTGGAGGTGACCCAGCCGAGGACGCCGATCGTGACCATGCCGACGAAGACACCCGGGTAGTTCACCACCGTGTAGTCCTGCCAGGTGCGGTATCCGACCCCGTATTGGCCGGAGATCATCTCGGCCGAGATGACACAGATCCACGACACTCCGATGCCGACCGACAGCCCGCCGAAGATGCCCGGCAGCGCGCCCGGCAGCACCACAGAGCCGAGGATCCGCAACCTGCCGCCGCCCATGGTGCGTACGGCCTCTTCCCAGACGGGCGTCAGCGCGCGGACCGAGTGCCGGGTGGAGACGAGCACGGGGAAGAAGGCGGCGGTGCAGGTGATGAACACGATGCCCTGCTCGTTGGACGGGAAGAGGAGGATCGCGACCGGGACGAGGGCGATCGCCGGGATGGGGCGGATGACCTCCAGGACAGGGCCCAGCAGATCCTCGGCCAGACGCGACCGGGCCACGAGCACGCCCGTCGCCACACCCAGCACGGCGGCCAGGGCGAAGCCGGTGAGGATCCGAGTGAGGCTGTCGGTGAGGTCCGTCCAGTAGTCGCTGCCGGAGAGCCGGCCGGCGAAGGCACGGGCCACATCGGTGACCGTCGGGAACTGCGAGAAGCGCAGCCACAGGTCCACGTTCAAGCTGGTCAGCAACTGCCACAGGCCGAGGAAGGCGGCCAGGGAAGCCGTGCGCAGCGCATACCGGGCGAGGGGCTGGCGGGTCATGAGGCCCGCTCCAGAGCCTCGCGGTACGACACCGTACGGGCGCCGCAGTGGGCGGTGACATAGGCCTGCGCGGTCGCCAAGGTGACGAAGGGCAGTACCCGGTCGCCGTCGGTCACCCACACCGCCTTGTCGGCGAACCACAGGGTGCCGGTGACGGCATCGGGCACGTAGGCGGCGCGGATGCCGGCTCGGTGTCCGGCCACGTAGGCCAGCAGCTCCTTCGCGGACTTGAAGGAGACGGTCTTCTCGGTGCCCTTGGGCCACACCTCGCTCGCGGCGGGCGCAGGCCCGGCGGTGAGCCGCTGGGTGTACGAGGTGCCGAGGGCCTTCTTCACGTACTGGTCGTCCACGAAGGAGTCCACGTCGATGTCGCCGGTCAGCTTGGCGGCCTTCAGCACGGACACGTCCTGCTTCAGCGCGGACACGAGCGGGGGCTTGACGGCCGGGTCGAAGGTCGCGATGCCGTGGGCGCCGTTGTAGAGGTAGACGACCTCGGCGGGCAGGCCAGTGGCCGTCGCGACCTTCTCGGCGGCGGCGACCGGGTGGGCGTTGAGGTAGTCCGTCGCCTCGGCTTGGGCCTTGAGGAAGGCTTCCAGGGCTGCCGGGTGCTGCTTGGTGAAGTCCTCGCGGGCGGTGACGCCGTGGAAGGTGGGCAGGTTCAGCTGGGCGCCGTCGTACAGGGCCTTCGCCTTGCCCTGGTAGGCGAGCAGACCCGGCCATGCCACGAACTGTGACAGGGCGTCCACGCTGCCCGAAGTGAGGGCCGAGGCGCCCACGGCGGGTTGCTGGTTGAGTTTGGAGATGCCCTTGTCCGGGTCGATGCCGGCGCGTTGCAGGGCCCGTACGAGGGTGCCGTCCGCGGCGGAACCGATGCTCGTGGAGACCTTCTTGCCCTTCAGGTCCTGCAAGGAGGCGATCTTCGAGCCGGGAGCGGTGACCACGGTGTTGAGGCCACCGCGCAGGTTGTAGCCGGTCACCGAGACCAGGTGGGTGGGGCGGCCGAGCTGCTTGCCGCGTGCCGCGTTGAGCAGCAGCGGGAAGTCGCCCATCGAGCCGATGTCGATCTTGCCGGCTGTCATCTGGGCGGTGATCGGGGCGCCGGTGGCGTAGTCCTGCCAGTCGACCTTGTAAGTGTGCCCGTCGTGCAGGGCGTTGAGCTGTTTCTCGAAGTAGCCGAGGGAGCGCAGCAGCGTGCCCGCGGTGACGGTGTTGATGGTCTTGGACTGGTAGCCGACGGTCACGGTGATCGTGGAGCCGCTGCCCGCTTCGGCGCTGCCGCCGCACGCGGTCAGGGGAAGGAGCAGCGTGACGGCGGATACGGCAACTGCCGTTCGTTTCATGGTGGTTGCGCCTTTCACCGGAGCAGGTAGGGCATGTTGACCGTGACGGCCCCGGTGGGGCAGCGCGCTGCGCACGGGCCGCAGTACCAGCACTCGTCCACGTGCATGTACGCCTTGCCGTTGGTCTCGTCGATGGCGAGGGAGTCCAGCGGGCACATGTCCACGCACAGGGTGCAGCCGTCGATGCACTTCGACTCGTCGATGGTCACGGGCACGTCGGCCCGCTGGGGCGCCAAGGGCATGGCTGTCTCCAGGAAACGTGCAGGCAGGGATGTGTGTCGGCGGGGCGGCTACGACCGGTGGAGCAGGCCGCTCATGGTGATCCGGTCGCCGCGGAAGCGGATGAATTCCAGGTCGACGGGGCGGCCGTCGGCCAGGTGGGTGAGGCGTTCCAGCATGAGTACGGCCGCGCCGCGCGGGGCCTGGAGCACGGCGGCGGAGTGGGCGTCCGCGGTCACCGCCTCCAGGGTGATCTCGGCGTGGCCGAGGCGCCGGCCGGTGATGCCTTCCAGGAGGCGGAAGACGTCGGTGTTCTCCAGGTCGGCACCGAGCAGGGCGGTGCCGATGTCGAGCGGGATGTAGGTGAGGTCGAGGGAGAGGGGGAGGCCGTTGAGGCGGCGCAGGCGCTCGATGTAGAGCACGTCGGCGCCGGCGGGGACACGGAGGCGGTCGGCCACCGGGGCGGGTGCGGGAGCGGGGCCCATGGTGCGGACCTCGTTGGTGACGCGGCCGTGTTCGCGGAGGGTTTCCGCGAGGCCCATCAGGCGGTCGAGCCCGTGCGGGTACTTCCGGGCGACGACGACGGTGCCGACGCCGGGCAGCCGTTCCACCAGACCCTCGGCCCGGAGGAGCTCCAGCGCCTGGCGGACGGCGTTGCGGGAGGCGCGGTAGTCGGTGGCGAGGGTCGACTCGTGGGGGAGGGAGCCGCTGTGGAAGGCGCCGGTGAGGATCTGGCGGCGCAGCAGATCGGCGAGTTGCCGGGCCTGGTCCGCACGCAGCCGTCGACGCGTGCGGTGGGCGGCGACGGTGGTCGCGGCGCCCTGACCGGCGTGGTCTCGGGGGCGGTCGGTGGCTGGCATGGCTGGAACCATACCGATGCGGTAGGGAAAGCGGTGTTGCTGCAGTGTTGCGCCAGGTGATGGGGCGTTCGATACGTCGCTGAGCTGCGGGTTTCCGTTCTGGGCGGGAAGATCTGCCACCCGGTGGGGCGGTCAGGACAGTGCCGTGAGTCCCGGGGCGAACGTGATCAGCAGCGGGAGCAGCGGCACCAGGGCGGCCACGGTCGTCGTCAGGGCCCGGTGCCGGCGCAGCAGCCGTGGCGGCGGTTCCAGCAGCCGGTCCACGCGTTCGCCGAGGAGGCGCTTGCTGGAGGCGCAGGACAGGACGCCCCGGTGCTGGTTCAGCTCGATCAGGGCGAGGGCCGTGGTGAGGTGCCCGCAGCGCCGGGACGCCGTGTCGTCGGCGGCCAGCTCGACCAGGCGGTGCGTCTGGTCGCAGAAGTGCGCGAACAGCGGCACGCGCGGGAAGCCCGTGGCAAGCGCCGTCGACAGGTGGAGCAGCCAGTCGTGGTGGGCACGCGCGTGACCGCGTTCGTGGGTGAGGACGGCGTCCAGCTGGTGGTCGGTGAGCCGGTGCAGCGCGCCGGTGGTGACGACCAGCTGCGGCGGGTGTCCCGGCATCCACCAGGCGTCGGGGTACTCGTCCTCCAGCACGAGCATCGGGCCGCGCGCCGCCGGCAGCCCGGCGGGCAGGTCGGGGGCGCGCTCCCGCAACTGGGCGCGGGCCTGGCCGCGGCTGCGGCGGGCCTCGACGAGTTCCCGGCCCAGCATCGCCGAGGTCCACGCGGCCCCGCACGCCAGCAGCACGGTGAGGGTGGCGGCCCAGGCGGGCGTGGAGGAGAGGTCGTAGGCGGCGGTGACGGAGGGCGGTGCGGGGGCGAACACGCGCTCGCGGACGGTGTGGAAGACGGCCGCCGTGCCCAGGATCAGTGCCGCCAGGCAGCACAGCAGCACGGTGGCGACCAGGCACTGCCACACCCACAGCGCGACCACAGGCTCCCGCTCGGGCCAGGAGGCACGGGTCAGCGCGCGCGGCGCCGGCAGGGCGGCCGTCAGGGCGACGACGCTCAGCAGGAGCAGGCAGACGGTCATGCCGGGGCTCCGGTTCCTGGTCGGAGAGTTGTGCGGGTGTCGGGTGGCGCGGGTCTCGGGTGGTGCGGGGCGATGCGCCCAGGGGCGCGCCGCGTGGTGCGGTCCCCGCCCAGTATGACGGTGACGGGCGGCGAGAGGCAGGTCTCGACGGTGATCCGTCCCGTGGTTGCGGCCACTGCGGTCCTTGACGTCCGTCATGCCCGGCCTCCAGGAGCGGAGCGTCGCGTCTCCCGGTCCCGGAACACGTGCAGTACCGCCTCCCGCACACCGCCCCTCCGGAGCCCAGGGCGCCTGCCCGGTCACGAAGCCCCTGGTGCCGTCGGCGAGTTCTGCGGGCGCGCCGGGGCAGATGCCAGCCGGATGCGGGGGCCCGGGCGGTGGCGGAGCACCCGTGTTCCGTGTCGCGCCCGAACCGGATCAGGACGCCGGTTCCAGTGCGCGGTAGGCGCGGGCCGAGGTGCCCTCGTGCTCACCGCTTCCACCAAGCGGTGAGCACGAGACGGCTCACCCCGCCACGACCCGTCCGCCGACCTCGCCCAGTCCGACGCGGGTTCCGTCCGGGCCGGGCGCCCAGGCCGACAGGGTCACGACGTCCCCGTCCTCCAGGAAGGTCCGCTTGCCGTCGGGGAGTTCGAGGGGGTCGCGGCCGTTCCAGGTCAGCTCCAGCAGAGAGCCGCGCTGACGCTCCTCGGGGCCGCTGACCGTGCCCGAGCCGTACAGGTCGCCGGTGCGCAGCGAGGCGCCGTTCACCGTCATGTGGGCGAGTTGCTGGGCCGCGGTCCAGTACATGGTCGAAAAGGGCGGCTCGGAGACCACGTGGCCGTTGATCGCGACGGAGATGCGCAGGTCGTAGCCGCCGGGCTCGACGCCGGGCGCCGAGTCGTCCAGATAGGGCAGCAGGGGGTGCGTGCGCTGCGGAGGCGCCACGCGCGCGTGCTCCAGCGCGTCGAGCGGGGTGATCCACGCCGATACCGAGGTCGCGAAGGACTTGCCGAGGAACGGGCCGAGGGGGACGTACTCCCAGGCCTGGATGTCCCGCGCGGACCAGTCGTTCAGCAGGCACAGCCCGAAGACGTGGTCGCGGAAGCCGGTCAGCGGGACCGGGCTGCCCAGCGCGGACGGCGTGCCCACGACGAAGCCGACCTCGGCCTCGATGTCCAGCCGGATCGACGGGCCGAAGACGGGCGCCGGGTCGGCGGGAGCCTTGCGCTGCCCGGACGGCCGTACGACGTCCGTGCCGGAGACGACCACCGTGCCGGAGCGGCCGTGGTAACCGATCGGCAGGTGCTTCCAGTTGGGGGTGAGGGAGTCCGCGGCGTCCGGGCGGAAGATGTGGCCGACGTTGCGGGCGTGGTTCTCCGAGGCGTAGAAGTCCACGTAGTCCGCCACCTCGAAGGGCAGGTGCAGCGTCACCTCGGACAGGTGGTGGAACAGGGGCTCCAGCGTCTCCCGGTGCCCAGGGTCCGTGACCCAGGCCGTGACGGCGCGCCGTACCTCCGACCAGGCCGGGCGGCCGGCGGCCAGCAGCGTGTTGAGGGTGGACCGCGCGAGCAGCGAGTGGTGCGGCGAGCCCAGGGCGGCCGCCGCGGCACCCGCGTCGAGGACGTGGTCCCCGAGCCGGACACCGACCCTCCGCTCCGTGCTGCCGGAGGGCGAGAACACGCCATAGGGAAGGTTGTGCGGTCCGAAGGGGTCGCCCTCGGGGACGTCGAAGGGGGGCATGGGGTGCTGCCTCACTCTCATCCGGGCCATGCATGGCGATCGTTCCATGTGGTCGGGCCACACGTTACGGCGGTGACGCGGCTCTTGGGCAGAGCCCCATGCGGCACCTGGAGGGGTGTCCGAAACGTGCGCGTCGAAGAACCTTCGAAAGGTTGCTCGCACCCTGCCTAAAGAGTTCGCAATGTCCGAATAGGCCTTGTCGGAGGCGGCAATTCCGGCTTAGCGTCCTTTGGGGACACGGACGGGGTGGGTCCGTTCCATTGGGGGGACACGTGGGGGGACCCGTGGCCGGAGACACCGTCGGTGTGCCGTTCGAGGCGGACCGGGACGTACCAGGGCTGATCGTCAAGTTCGGCGATTATCCGCTGCACCACGGCGGAGTCGGCGCGATCCGCAGCCTGGGGCGGCTCGGCGTGCCCATGTACGCCATCACCGAGGACGCGTACACGCCCGCGGCCTCGTCGCGCTATCTGAAGAAGGCCTTCGTGTGGCCGACGACCGGCGCGGAGGACCCCGGCCACCTGGTCGGGGGACTGCTGCGGATCGGCCGCCGGATCGGCCGCCCCACCGTCCTCGTCCCGACGGACGAGGAGGCCGCCGTACTGATCGCCGAGCACCAGGACGAGCTGGCCGGGTCCTTCCTCTTTCCGCGCGTCGATCCCGCGCTGCCGCGCCGCCTCGCCAGCAAGCAGGGTCTGTACGAACTGTGCGTGGAGCACGGCATCGCGGCTCCCGCGTCGGCGTTCCCGGAGTCGTACGAGGACATCGTCGCCTTCGCCGACACGGCCCGCTTCCCGGTGGTGGCCAAGAACCGCGAGGCATTCGTCCGGCGCGAACGGCCCGCCGTCAACGGCACCACGAGGATCGCCACCCGCGAGGGTCTGCTCACCCTCGCCCGCGACTGGGGCGCGCGGCCGGGCGTGATCCTCCAGGAGTACCTGCCGCGCGAACAGGCCGAGGACTGGATCGTGCACGCCTGCTTCGACCAGGACGCGAGCCCGCTCGCGCTGTTCACCGGCGTCAAGGTCCGCTCGTGGCCGCCGCACGCCGGCATGACGGCTAACGCGTACGTCGTCGACAACCCGGAACTCGCCGACCTCGCCGCACGTTTCATCAAACAGATCGGCTACAGCGGCATCATCGACCTGGACCTGCGCTTCGACCGGCGCGACGGACAGTACAAGCTCCTCGACTTCAACCCCCGCATGGGCGCCCAGTTCCGGCTCTTCGAGAACGAGTCGGGCGTGGACGTCGTGCGCGCCATGCACCTGAGCCTGACCGGCCGTCCCGTTCCGGAGGGGGAACAGCGCGCCGGCCACCGCTACGTCGTGGAGAACATCGACCTCCCCGCCCTCCTCGCCTACCGCCGCAGCGGCTATACGACGCCGCACGCGCCGGCCAGGGCGAGCGGGACGGAGCTGGCCTGGCTCGCGGGTGACGACCCGCTGCCGTTCCTCACGATGCTCGCCCGCTTCGTGCGCCCGGGCGCGAAGCACCTCTATCAGCTGTGGCGGACCAACCGCCGCGGCAGTGGCACCTCCACGAAGTAGGCAAGGCCACCAGCGAGTGGCGCACCATGTCCTGGGGAGGGACTTCGTGACTCGACCGGTTGTAGTCATCGGGGCCGGGCCGTTCGGCCTGTCCACCGCCGCCCATCTGCGGGCGCGCGGCATCCCCGTCCGCGTCTTCGGCGACCCCATGGTCAGCTGGCGTGACCACATGCCCGAGGGCATGCTCCTGAAGTCGACGCCCGTCGCCTCGAACTTCGACTGCCCGCAGCCCGGCCACACCCTCGCCGACTACTGCGACGCGGCCGGGACCCGCCGCCTGGTGACCGACGAGGACATCATCCCGGTGGAGACGTTCATCGCCTACGGCGAGTGGTTCCAGCAGAAGCTGGTGCCCGGCCTGGAGCAGGTGCGGGTCGTCTCCGTCGACCGCGACAAGAGCGGCGGCTTCGAACTGAAGCTGGACTCCGGGGAGCTGTTCACCGCGTGTGCCGTCGTCGTCGCCACCGGGCTGTCCGGCCTGGCGCACCTGCCGGCGGAGCTCGCGGGGGCCGCGGCCGACGGACCGGCGCCCACGGGCCCCCTCTCGCACAGCTCCCAGCACCACGACCTGGGGCGGTTCGCCGGCAAGGAGCTGATCGTGATCGGCGCGGGCCAGTCCGCGCTGGAGACGGCGGCGCTCGCCGCCGAGGCGGGGGCACGCGTGCGTGTGGTCGCGCGCGGCCGCGGGCGCGTCGCCTTCGGCGCCCCGCCCTGGAACCAGCCGAAGCTGCGTCCCGAGTCCCCCTTCGGCAACGCCTGGTCGCTGTGGGCGCTCAGCTACTACCCGCACCCCTACCGCTATCTGCCCGAGGCCACCCGCCACTACCTGGTCCGCCGGGTCCTCGGACCGCTCGGCGCCTGGTGGCTGCGCGAGCGCTTCGAGAGCGCCGTGCAGGTGCAGGACGTCGACCGGGTCATGGCCGCCGAGGCGCCCGACGGCAGCCCCGTCCTCACCGTACGGACCCACGGCGGGCACACCGAGCGGCTCACCGCCGACCACGTCATCGCCGCCACCGGCTACCGCGTCGACATCGCGGCGATGGACTTCCTCGGCCACGAACTGCGCACCCGGCTCGCGGTGAGCCGCGGCGCGCCGAAGCTCGGCCCCGGTTATGTCTCGTCCGTCCCCGGCCTGTACTTCACCGGACTGCCGGCGGCGTCGTCGTACGGCCCGGTGATGCGCTTCGTCTGCGGTACGGAGTTCGCCTCGCCGCGACTGGCGAAACACCTGGCGGCGGCGCACGGCTGAGCGGGGCCCGTCGGCGTCCGGCGCATCCCGGCAGCGACCGGTCCGCCGACCGCTACCGGGAGCCGGCGCCGGACCCACCGCCTCACCGCCGGCATCGCCATCAGCGGCTCGACGAGGGGCACTTGGGGGCGATCAGTACGTAAGTGCGCAGGGCGACAAGGTGAGTCGGCGCGGCGTGGGATCCGTATTCTCTGATCATGGCAGCCTCCCCCGCGTACGCACTGATCGCCACCGACTTGGACGGAACGCTGCTGCGCGGCGACGACACCGTCTCCGACCGGTCGCTCGCCGCGCTCGGGCGGGTGGCGCGGGCCGGTGTCCGGCATCTGGTCGTGACGGGCCGCCCGGCCCCGCGGGTACGGCCCCTCCTGGAGCTCCTGGGCTGCACGGGGCTCGCGGTGTGCGGGCAGGGCGCACAGGTCTACGACGCCGCGGCCGGCCGGCTGCTGTGGTCGGTCCGGCTGGACCGGGAGCTGGCCGAGACCGCGCTCGGCAAGATCGAGGCGGAGGTGGGGCAGGTCTATGCCGCCGTCGACCAGGACGGTGTCGACGGGCTCACGCTCATCGAGCCCGGCTATCTGATGCCGCACCCGACCCTGCCCGCGGTCCGGGTCGGCCGGCGCGACGACCTGTGGTGCGCGCCGATCAGCAAGGTGCTGTTGCGGCACGCCACCCTGTCCGACGACGAGTTGGCGGCCGTGGCGCGCTCGGTGGTGGGCTCGCTGGCGACGGTCACCATGTCGGGGCCGGGGACCGTGGAGCTCCAGCCGTCCGGGGTGACCAAGGCGGCCGGTCTCGCGCTGGCCGCCGAGCGGCTCGGGATCACCGCGGCGCGGGCCCTGGCGTTCGGCGACATGCCCAACGACATCCCGATGTTCGAGTGGGCCGGGTACGGGGTCGCCATGGCCAACGCGCACCCTGAACTGAAGGCGGTGGCCGATGAGATCACCTTGTCGAACGAGGACGACGGCATCGCCGTCGTCCTCGAAAGACTGTTCCCGACCGACTGACCGGCACATCAGTAGGCGCCCGGGGCCCGGGCCCCGCCGTGCGGGGCCCGGTGGATGCGCGGCGGCCGTCCGGCACGCCCCCGTCCGTCAGGTGTGGGTGCGTGCGGGACGGCCGGTGTCGTGCCGGTCCGCGGGAGCGGGACGATCAGTACGCGCTGAAGACGTTGTCGATCGAGCCGTACCGCGCGGCGGCGTAGTTGCAGGCCGCGGTGATGTTGGCGACCGGGTCGTAAGGGTCGAAGGCGGTGCCGGCCACGTGGTACGTGTTGAAGGTCGGGTCGATCACCTGGAGCAGGCCCTTGGACGGGATGCCCTTGGCGGCGTTGGAGTCCCAGAGGTTGATGGCGTTCGGGTTGCCGGAGGACTCCCGGATGATGTTGCGGTAGATGCCGTTGTAGGTGCCCGGGATGCCCTTCTGGGCCATGATCGCGAGCGACTCGCGGATCCAGCCGTCGAGGTTGTTCGGGTACCCGGCGGGAGTGGTGGAGGCCTTCGCGGTGGCCGTGGTGGTGGCCGCCGTGGCGCTGGTGGCGCTGATGAGCGGCAGGGCGAGGACGGCGGCACCGGTGCCGGCGACGGCGAGGGTGCGGACGAGGCGGTTCATCCGGGTGGGGCGGGGCTGAGCGGCAGCAGGCATGGGGAAGTCCTCTCCGTCGCCTGCGAGGTGAGCTGTCGGGTTCGGGCGGGGAGGTGCCCGGCCGTGCCCTGGATGGGCTCGGCTTCACCCCTAGCCGTTCCGGTGCGACGTGTGCCGTCCGGTCCGGCGACTTACCTGGGTCCCCCGCTCCTGCCGTACGAATGAGTTCGTCGATGGGTCACGCGGGCGGCGGCAGGATTCGGCGTCCGCCCGGTTGGCCCGGAACGTATGCGAGAGCACATGTCGGGAACAAGTGCCGGATCCACACATCGCACCATTTGACCTTGGTCTGTGCCGTATGGGGTGCTTGATCCTTTGCGGTTGCCAACCCTCAACTCGCCGACGGGGCGCGGCGGGAGCGGCGGACCGGGGGTTCAGGGTGCCGGCCGGTGACCGTGACCCAACTCACGAAATAGCAAAGCAGTTCAAATCGGACATGGGGGATTTGGGTGGATCGGACGGGCGGTGGAACCTGTGACGCGGTGCCGGTCGTTGTCGTATTGGCTGCGACGGCCGTGGGTGTCGGCACGTGGTGCATGATCGTCGCGGCGCGAAGGCGAGGTGCGGGCGTTACTCCGCTCGCTCCTCGGTTCGCGACAAAGTGTGTGGGGTCCTGTTAAGTCGATAAATGTGCGTTATTACCACTTGATCAAAAACATACCGGTCATGATCCGATACCGCCCGGGCTGGACCGGTGGGCGCTATCGGTGATCGAACAGGGACCGGATACGCTGACTTGAGTGATGGCAGCGACCTATCGACAAACCGTGTAATCGCCAGCAGACACCAGCAGACAGGAGACCCCTCGTGACCGTCGTCGGGCCGTTCGGGCTGAGCGTGCGGGACCAGGCTCTGGAAGCCGATGTCCAGGCCGGATTGGCGGCTGTCGAGGAAGGCTTGCTCGAGGCCACCAAGAGCGAGGTCCCGTTCATCACGGAGGCCGCGCAGCACCTCGTACGGGCCGGCGGGAAGCGGTTCCGGCCGCTGCTCGTGATGCTCGCGGCCCAGTTCGGCGACCCCTACGCGCCGGGCATCGTGCCCTCGGCCGTCGTCGTGGAACTGACCCACCTGGCCACGCTGTACCACGACGACGTCATGGACGAGGCGGCCGTGCGGCGCGGTGTGGACAGCGCCAACACCCGCTGGGGCAACTCCGTCGCGGTCCTCACCGGCGATTTCCTCTTCGCCCGCGCTTCCCAGATCCTCGCCGACCTCGGCCCCGAGGCGGTACGGGTGCAGGCCCTCGCGTTCGAGCGGCTGGTCACGGGCCAGATCCTGGAGACCGCCGGCCCCTCGGACGGCCGCGACCCGGTCGAGCACTACCTCGACGTGCTCGGCGGCAAGACGGGCTCGCTGGTGGCCGTGTCCTGCCGGTTCGGCGCGATGATGTCCGGCGCCGACGAAACGGTCGTCGACGTCCTCACCCAGTACGGCGAGCGGCTCGGGGTCGCCTTCCAGCTCGCCGACGACGTCCTGGACATCGCTTCCGACTCCCACGAGTCCGGCAAGACCCCGGGCACCGACCTGCGCGAGGGCATCCCGACGCTCCCGGTGCTCCGGCTGCGCGAGCGGGCGGCCCGGCTCGGCCTCCCCGAGGACCGCGCGCTGTGCGAGCTGCTCGACTCCGACCTCAGCGACGACGGCCGGCACGCCGAGGCGCTGTCCGCGCTGCGCGCCCACCCCGCGCTGGAGCAGGCCCGCCGGGACACCGTCCGGTACGCGGAGGAGGCCCGGTCCGCGCTGGCGCCGCTGCGGGAGTGCGACGCCAAGGCGGCGCTGCTGGAACTGTGCGACGCGGTGGTGCACCGCGCCGGCTGACGCCGCACCGGCTGCACCGGCCGCTCCCCGGCCGGCCCGAGTCGGCTGACGCCCGGCCGGACCGAGTCGGCCGGCGGACGGTCGGGTGCCCGCGGGCCGTACCCGCCCGGACCAAGTCGACCGGGCGTCTGGGCGGAGCGGGTCTGCCGGCGGACGGTCGGTGCCCGCGGACCGTACCCACCCGGCCGGTGCCGGCGGCCGTACGGCCCTGCGCGTCCCCTTCCGGTCACGTCCGTTCCGGTGAGACCCTTACGGGTCGGGGGAGCCGCGGCCCCTACGTGTCATACCGCAGGCGTACACGGAGTTGGCTCCGAGGTCTGACGCTTCCTCATGGACGATTTGGTGAGATGGACACCACGGAAATCACCACTCCTCACCGATTCGGGTGAGAATGGCGGCTCTGGTGGACCAGCGTGAGGACAGCCGCCGCCGACGACGGAGGTAAGGCACACATGGCACCGTACGAATCCGACGACGCAGTGGACGCCGCGCGGGACGAGGACCCGCGTGGCGGACGCCGCAAGGCCGCCCGCTACGCGGTGCCGGTCGCGGTGGTGGGGGTGGCCGCGGCCACGATCGGTCTGGTCCCGGCGCTCGCCGCCTCCGGCGACCCCGACCTGCCGAGGATCACCGCACAGCAGCTCATCGACAAGATCGCCAAGTCGGATGTGCAGCAGCTGTCCGGCACCGTCCGCACCAGCACCGACCTCGGCCTGCCCAACCTCGGCGGCCTGGAGAACAGCCTGGCCTCCGGCGCCGCCAAGGGCTCCGGCGACGGCTCTTCCGCCGACCCGCAGTCCAAGCTCACCTCGCTGGTCTCCGGCACGCACACGCTGCGCGTCGCCGCCAGCGGCCCCGACAAGCAGAAGCTGTCGCTGCTGGAGAGCGGTTCCGAGTACAGCCTCATCCACAACGGCAAGGACGTGTGGGGCTACGACAGCAAGAGCAACGAGGTGTCCCACGGCATCTCTGCCGACTCCGGCAAGGACCGCAGGGCCGAGCCCCCGGCCACCCCGAAGGACTTCGCCGACCAGGCCCTGAAGTCGGTGGACGACACCACGTCCGTCACTGTCGACGGCACCGAGCGGGTCGCCGGCCGCGACGCCTACAAGCTGCTGATCAAGCCCCGGCAGTCCGGCACCACGGTCGGCGCGATCAGCATCGCCGTGGACGCGAAGACGGGTATGCCGCTGAAGTTCACGCTGACGCCGAAGAGCGGCGGCGCCGCCGTCCTCGACGCGGGCTTCACCCAGGTCTCCTTCGCCCGGCCGGCCGCCTCCACCTTCGACTTCACCCCGCCCAAGGGCGCGAAGGTGACGGAGCAGGAGAAGGGCGCCACGGCACGTCCGGAGCGGACCCCCGGCATGGGCTTCGCCGAGGGCCACGACAAGGGCACCGTCCTCGGCAAGGGCTGGACGTCCATCGCCACCTTCGACACCGGGGCCAAGGGCGGCCTGCCGACCGGCTCCCGGGGCGGTGACCTCGGCGGCTTCCTCGGCTCGCTCGGGGACACGGTCACCGGCAAGTTCGGCAAGGGCACGGTCTTCTCCACCCGCCTGGTCAACGCCCTGATCACCGACGACGGCAAGGTCTACGCCGGCGCGGTGACCAAGGACGCCCTGGTGAAGGCGGCGAACACGGGAAAGTGACCCCTTCCGGGCACTACGGACCGTGACCGTGCGTTGACCCTTCAGCAAGCGCGGATCGAAGGGGCGAGGGGGAGCCGATGGACGAACCGTCCGCGAGGGAGCGGGAGGCGGAGGACGGGGAGCGGCATGCCCGGGTGGGCGCCGCGGAGGCGAGTGTCATCGTCACCCGCGGCCTCACCAAGCGCTATCGCGGCGGAGAACTCGCCGTGGACGGTCTCGACCTGACCGTCCCGGCGGGCAGCGTCTTCGGCTTCCTCGGCCCGAACGGCTCGGGCAAGACCACCACCATCCGCATGCTGATGGGCCTGATCGAACCGACGGAGGGCACGGCCCGCGTGCTGGGCCGCCCGATGCCACGGGCGGCCCGCGCCGTCCTCCCGCAGGTCGGAGCACTCATCGAGGGCCCGGCCCTCTACGGCTTCCTCTCCGGCCGGGACAACCTGCTGCGCTACGACGCCGCCGACCCGACCGCCGACCCGCGCACCCGGCACGTCCGCGTCGCCACCGCACTGGACCGGGTGGGCCTCGCGGCGGCGGCGGGCAAGAAGGCGAAGGCGTACTCGCTCGGCATGAAGCAGCGGCTGGGCCTGGCCGCCGCGCTGCTCCAGCCGCGCCGGCTGCTCGTCCTGGACGAGCCGACCAACGGCCTCGACCCGCAGGGCATGCGCGAGATCCGCACCCTGATCCGGGAGCTGGCCGCCGACGGCACGACCGTCTTCCTCTCCTCCCACCTCCTGGACGAGATCGAACAGGTCTGCACCCATGCCGCGGTCATGGCGCGGGGCCGGCTGGTCACCCAGGGCGCGGTGGCCGACCTGGCCGCCGGCGCGCGGGGCCGGCTGGTGGTGACCACCCCGGATCCGGCCGAGGCGGCCCGGGTGCTGAAGGAACAGGGCGTCGGGGACGTCACGGCGGACGGCGACCGGGTCGCGGGTGAACCGCCCGCGCGGGACCTCGCCGAGGTGAACGCGGCCCTGGTCGCCGCCGGAGTCCGGGTCCGGGGGTTCACGGTCGAACGGGCCTCGCTGGAGGACGCGTTCGTGGCGCTGACGGGAGAGGGATTCGATGTCGCGGGCTGAGACGGTCCCCGGATCCGAGACGGTCCCCGTGACCGCCGTACGCCGGCCGAGCCCCTTGTGGACGTTCGGGCTGCTGCGCAGCGAGCTGGTCACGACCGTCCGCCGCTGGCGCACGCTCGCCCTGCTCGGCGTGCTGGCCGCGGTGCCGGTGCTGGTCGGGATCGCGGTGAAGATCCAGACGCGGGGCGGCGGGACGGCGGACCACAGCGGCCAGGGCCCGGCGTTCATCACGCAGATCACCAACAACGGCCTGTTCCTGGTGTTCACGGCGCTCGCCGCGACCCTGCCGTTCTTCCTGCCGATGGCCGTCGGAGTCGTCGCGGGCGACGCCATCGCGGGCGAGGCGGGCGCGGGCACCCTGCGCTATCTGCTGGTCGCACCGGCGGGCCGCACCCGGCTGCTGCTCACCAAGTACACGACGGTGATGGCGTTCTGCGTGCTGGCCACCCTGGTCGTGGCCGTCTCGGCGCTGATCGTCGGCGCGCTGCTCTTCCCGCTGGGGGACCTGACGACGATATCCGGCACCCGGATCAGTTTCACCGAGGGCCTCGGCCGGGCCCTGCTGATAGCCGTGGTGGTCGCCGCCTCACTGGTCGGCGTGGCGGCGCTCGGCCTGTTCGTGTCGACGCTCACGGCCAGCGGCATCGCGGCGATGGCGACCACCGTCGGCCTGCTCATCACCGTTCAGATCCTGGACCAGATACCCCAGTTGCACGCGCTGCAGCCGTACTTCTTCTCGCACTACTGGCTGTCCTTCGCCGACCTGATGCGCGACCCCGTCTACTGGGACGACCTGGTGAAGAACCTCGGCCTCCAGGCGCTGTACGCGGCCGTGTTCGGTTCGGCGGCCTGGGCGCGGTTCACGACGAAGGACATCACCGCGTAGGGCCTAGCCGGCAGCCGTCTCGTACGGGAAGCGCGCGAGGGGCGCGTCCTGCGCGAAGAAGGACTTCGCGCGCGTCAGCGCGTCGGTGTCCTTGAGGACGTCGCCGGGGGCGCTGCCGTTGCCGAGCAGCACCCCGCCGAAGTGCATCCCCATGTAGGCGGCCGAGTTGTTGAGGGTGCCGGCGTAGGGGTCGGCGACCGACGGCTCGTCGTGGGCGAGCGCGGCGATGCCCCAGAGCGTGCGGCCGGCCAGGGTCGCCCTGAAGTCGAGGCCCGGCGTGCGCAGCCAGCCCGACCAGTAGTCCAGGTAGCGCTTGGTGAGGCTGGACACCGAGTACCAGTACAGCGGCGAGGCGATCACGATGTCCGTGGCCGCCAGGGTGGCGTCCAGCAGCAGACCGGTGGCGCTGTCCGCAGGCGGCCGTACATGGTCGGTATCGTGCCGAAGGTCCGGGAAGTCGGGCAGCGGGTGCTCGGCCAGGCGGATCCAGCGCTGCTCGACGTCGCCGGGCAGCTGCTCGGCAGCCGCGCGGGCCAGCAGCTCGGTGTTGCCCTCGGCGCGGGCGCTGCCCAGGACGAAGAGGAAGCGGCGACTCATGGTTCCCCCAGGGGCGTGCTGTCGTATCACGAATAAAGGCGTCTGCATTTTATGCACACGCAAGCAATTCTGGCCAGGGTGCGGCTGGTGCGAGGCTGTGACGCTGCGGTGACGCGGAAGCCGAAGGGAAACGACACACTGGTTGGCAGGACGCGTACGACCGGATCGCGACGCCGGGGGAGTGAGGGAAAACCGATGTCTCGACTCAGCTTCGAGAAGAAGCGGGCGCAGCAGCCCGCGGCGCATCCGGCGGTGGTACCGGTCCGGGTGTTCGGCGCGGGAGGCGCGTCGGTGGGCGGGACGCAGGTGGTGGCGGCGCCGGGCGAGGAGATCCAGCAGACCGTGCTCAACCACCTCCAGCGCCTGGCCATCAGCCTCGGCGCCCCCATACGCGCCACGATCCACGACGACCGCGCGGGTTGCGTGGTTCCCCTGGAGGTCTCGGCGGACGGTTCGAGCCGGGTCACGGGGGAGCCGGTACGGGTGACTCCGCCGGAGACGTCGGCTGCGGCGGGCGCGGCGGGCGTGGGTTCGCCGGTGGGCGGGACCTCGCCGGAGGGCACGAGCGAGACGCCCTCGCCCAAGCGCGCCCCGGACCTGGCCCGCGCTGAGCAGCCTGCCCCCGTGCCGGCCGGGATGGTGCAGGCGCCGACGGGACAGTTCGGCCCCGCGCCCGTCATGTCCGTCAAGGAGGTGCCCGCGCCCGTCCTGTCGGTCAGGGAGACCCCCACGCCGGTGATGTCGGTCAAGGAGGTGCCCGCGCCCGACATGCCGGTCAAGAAGCTTCCCGCGTTCCTCGTGGACGTCTCGGAGCACGAGTCCGACCTCATGGCTTCCGCCCCGGCCGCCACCCCCACCCCGACCCCCGCCCGAGGCTTCGACGCCGTCGCCGAGGAGGTGCTCGGGGACGGGCCCGTGACCGAGACCGCGGAGGGGGCCGAGCTGCTCACCGAGCCGATGACGCGGATCAACGAGGCCGTGCGGGACGGCCGTATCGAGGCGGCGGCGGAGCTCGCCGACCGTACCGTCACCGAGGCGACCACCGTGCTGGGCCCCCGCCATGCCGAGGTCCTGCACCTGCGCGAACTGTCCGCCTACATCGCCTACTTGGCGGGCGACCCGGCCCGCGCCTTCGCGCTGTCCCTGGACCTGGCCCGGCTGCGCAGGCAGGCTCGGGACGCGGAGGCCGCCTACGGCAACGTGCGCAGCGCGGCGACCGCGTGGCGCGCGGTCCGCGATCCCGAGGAGGGCCTGCGGCTGGGCCGTGACCTGATCGAGCTGTGGACGGACCTCAGCACCGAGCCGGGTCCTGCCGCCGACGACCCGGCCCCGCTGGAGTCCGCCCGGGCCCGCATGACCCGTCTGGCCGACCGCGCGGCCCGCGCCGCACAGGCCTGACGGCCGTAACCGGAGACCGACGCCGTAGGGACCCGCCGCGGGGCGCAGCATCCGGCGGCTTCCGTGCACGCGGAGCTGCCCGCCAGCCGCGTCCCCAACCTCTCAGGGCAATACACCTAGTGCACGCAGAACTCGTTTAGTGCACGCAGAACTCGTTGCCCTCCGGGTCCGCCATCACCACCCACTCGCCCGAGGGTTCCTTCACCACGGTCAGGACCCGAGCGCCGAGCGCCTGAAGGCGTGCCACCTCGTCCGCGCGTCGGCCCTCGCCGGGGTGCAGGTCGAGGTGGAGCCGGTTCTTCACGGTCTTCGGCTCCGGTACGCGCTGGAAGAGCAGCCGCCGCCCCAGCCCGGTGCCGGTCTCGGCGTAGTACGGGTCGTCGGGGTGTCGCACGGCGACCAGGTCGCGGAAGGCGGCCCGACCGTGGTACTCGACCGTGGCCTCGCCGGGCAGTGCGCCGAGGGACAGCAGGCGTTCGATCAGGGCGCTGTTGTCCTCGGCCGTGTAGTGCAGCGCACCGGCCCAGAAGTCGGCCTGGGTGTGCGGGTCGGCCGCGTCGACGACGAGCTTCCAGTGCAGCGGGGCGGGCGTGGGAGCGGGTGTCCGGGTGGTCATGGTGACCACTTATAGCCTCGGGCACCGGTAGGACGGGCCGATTCCCCCGTCCCTCCTCGCGCCGCCGCCCTGCTGACACGACGTCATGCTGTCGCCCCGCGCCGCCACGCCCCGGCGCGGATGGCGCTCGCGGATCCGTCCGCCCGGGGATCACCGCGGTGCCCGCCGGCTACGGCCTCGCGGCCTCGGGCTCGGCCCCGGCTTCCGGGTCGGGCCCGGAGGGCGTGCTCTCCGTGCCGTGTACGGCCGTGCCGGTCGCCATGACCGTGCCGGTTGTCACGGTGGTGCCGGAGGTCGTCACGGTGGTGCCGGTAGTCACGGTGGTGCCGGTCGTCACGGTGGTGTCGGCCGCGCCGGTCTTCCGGGCGAGCGTACGGGCGGTCCGGCGCGCGGAGCGCAGCGCGTCGCCGGTGAGCAGCATCAGCGCCAGCCAGACCAGCACGAACCCGGCCCAGCGCTCGGGCGGCATGGCCTCGTGGAAGTAGAGGATGCCGAGGAGGAACTGGAAGACCGGCGC
Organism: Streptomyces sp. NPDC048191; assembly: GCF_040652655.1. Classification (NCBI taxonomy): domain Bacteria; kingdom Bacillati; phylum Actinomycetota; class Actinomycetes; order Kitasatosporales; family Streptomycetaceae; genus Streptomyces; species Streptomyces sp. NPDC048191. The sequence continues at coordinate 30,993 of NZ_JBEZMO010000017.1, read as the reverse complement.
CAGGTACTGCAGCAGCCCGAGCGTGGACAGTGGCACGCGGATCGCCGCGGCGCCGAAGCAGACCAGCGGTACGGCGGTGACGAGACCGGTGGAGGCGAGCAGGGCCGCGTGCCCGGCGCCGTCGTTCACGAAGCTCGCCCGGCCGTGCGCGCCGAGCCACAGCAGATAGCCGAGCGCGGGCAGGAACTGGATCGCGGTCTCGGCGGCCAGCGACTCCAGACCGCCGAGGGCGACCTTCTTCTTGACCAGGCCGTAGGTGGCGAAGGAGAAGGCGAGGACGAGTGAGATCCACGGCGGGCGGCCGTAGCCGACGGTCAGGACGACGACGGCGGCGAGGCCGGTGGCGACCGCCGCCCACTGCACGGGCCGCAGCCGCTCCTTCAGCAGCAGCACGCCCATCGCGATGGTCACCAGCGGGTTGATGAAGTACCCGAGGGAGGCCTCGACCACATGGCCGGAGTTCACCGCCCAGATGTAGACGCCCCAGTTCACCGTGATGACGGCAGCGGCCACGGTGATCAGCCCGAGTCGGCGCGGCTGGCGCAGCAGCTGTCCCGCCCAGGCCCAGCGCCGTACGAAGAGCAGGGCGACGCCGACGACGAGCAGTGACCACACCATGCGGTGGGCGAGGATCTCCACCGCCCCGGCGGGCTTCAGCAGGGGCCAGAACAGGGGCACCAGGCCCCACATGCCATAGGCGGCGAAACCGTTCAGCAGGCCTATTCGATGCTCACCCTTGGACGTCCCGGCCACGGCCCCTCCTTCTCGCCTCACGCACGCGGGGACACGAAGGTAGCGCCGGGCACCCCCGCCTGTCATGTCCGTATCGCCATACGGTCGTGACAGGCGGGTTCCGGGGGAGGGGTCAGCCCTTGAGCGCGGCGGCGACCGCCTCGGCGAGCGACGTGGCCGGGCGGCCGGTCAGGCGGGCGAGGTCGCCGCTGGTGACGACCAGTTCGCCCTTCTCGACCGAGGCGTCCACACCGGCCAGGATCGCGGCCAGCGGCGCGGGCAGCCCGGCGCCGGTCAGGATGGAGGTGAAGGCCTCGACGGAGACCGGGCTGTAGACGATCTCCCTGCCGGTCTGCCGGCTCAGCTCGGCCGCGTACTCGGCGAAGCCGAACGGCTCGTCGCCGCCCAGCTCGTAGGTCTTGTTCTCGTGTCCCTCGCCCGTGAGCACGGCGACCGCGGCGGCGGCGTAGTCGGCGCGGGAGGCGGCGGAGATCCGGCCGTCGCCGGCGGCCTGGACGACGGCGCCGTGCTCCAGCACCGGCGCGAGGTTCTCGGTGTAGTTCTCGAAGTACCAGCCGTTGCGCAGCAGGGTGTACGGCAGGCCGGAGGCGAGCAGCACCTCCTCCGTCGCCCGGTGGTCGTCCGCGAGCGCGGCCGTGAGGCTGCCCGGGGCGCTGGTGTACGCGAGCAGGGCCACGCCCGCGGCCCTGGCGGCGTCGATGACAACCCGGTGCTGCCCCACCCGGCCCTTGTCGAACTCGTTGCCCGAGATCAGCAGGACCTTGTCGCCGGCCGTGAACAGGCCGTCGAAGGTCTCGGGCGCGTTGTAGTCGGCGACGGCGGTCCTCACCCCGCGGGCCACGAGGTCGGCGGCCTTCTGCTCGTCGCGCACGACGGCGGTGATCTGCTCCGCCGGAACCTTCTCCAGCAGCTGCTCCACGACGTGCCGGCCGAGGTGTCCGGTGGCTCCGGTGACGACGATGCTCATGGTTCAGAACTCCTTGTGCGGTGGGTATGTCACTCACCCTAGGAGTGGCACTAACTGAACGAAAGTACCCACTTTGAAGTAAGGTACTGGCATGGCGGTAAGTCAGAAGCAGCCCGTGGACGCCGAGGCCCTGTGCCCCTACCGGCTCGTCCTGGAGCACGTCACCAGCCGCTGGGGCGTCCTCGTCCTGATCGAGCTCCTGGAGCGGCCGTACCGGTTCAGCGAGCTGCGCCGGGCGATCGGCCGCTTCGTCGGGCGGGGCGTCAGCGAGAAGATGCTCACCCAGACCCTGCAGACCCTCGAGCGTGACGGCCTGGTCCACCGGGACGCCAAGCCGGTCATCCCGCCCCGCGTCGACTACTCGCTCACCGGTCTGGGCCGTGAGGCCGCGGAGCAGGTGCGCGCGCTGGCCGGGTGGACCCACGACCGCATGGGCGAGGTGGAGAAGGCCCGGCAGGCCTACGACGAGAACCGCCGGGCGTACGACGAGGCCCGGGACAACCGGTCCCGGGCCTCGTGAGAGAGCTGAAACGGCGGCCGGCTCAGCCGACGACCGTCCAGGTGTCCCCGCCGGCCAGCAGCGCGGCCAGGTCGCCCTTGCCCTTCTGCTCGATCGCGGTGTCCAACTGCTCGGCCATGGCCGTGTCGTAGACGGGCCGTTCGACGGAGCGGAAGACACCGATGGGGGTCTGGTGCAGGGTGTCGGGGTCGGCGAGGCGGGAGAGCGCGAAGGCGGTGGTCGGCGACTCGGCGTGGGCGTCGTGGACCAGGATGTCGGCCTCGTTCTCCGCGGTCACGGTGACCACCTCCAGGTCGCCGGTGGCCCGGTTGCGTACGACACCGCGTGCGTTGTCGGCGCCGAAGCGGATCGGCTGCCCGTGTTCGAGGCGGATCAGCGTGTCCTGAGCCTGCTGCTGGTCCTTCAGGGCGTCGAAGGCGCCGTCGTTGAAGATGTTGCAGTTCTGGTAGATCTCGATCAGGGCCGTGCCCGGGTGGTCGGCCGCCTCGCGCAGCACCTGGGTCAGGTGCTTGCGGTCGGAGTCGATGGTGCGGGCCACGAAGGACGCCTCCGCGCCGATCGCCAGCGACACCGGGTTGAACGGGGCGTCGAGCGAGCCCATCGGCGTCGACTTGGTGATCTTGCCGAGTTCGGACGTGGGGCTGTACTGGCCCTTGGTGAGGCCGTAGATCCGGTTGTTGAACAGCAGGATCTTCAGGTTCACATTGCGGCGCAGGGCGTGGATCAGGTGGTTGCCGCCGATGGACAGGGCGTCGCCGTCACCCGTGACGACCCACACCGACAGATCCCGCCTGCTGGTGGCCAGGCCGGTGGCGATGGCGGGGGCGCGGCCGTGGATGGAGTGCATCCCGTAGGTGTTCATGTAGTACGGGAAGCGGGAGGAGCAGCCGATGCCGGAGACGAAGACGATGTTCTCCTTCGCCAGCCCCAGCTCCGGCATGAAGCCCTGCACGGCGGCCAGGATCGCGTAGTCACCGCAGCCCGGGCACCAGCGCACCTCCTGGTCCGACTTGAAGTCCTTCATCGACTGCTTGGCCTCGGCCTTGGGTACCAGCTGCAGCAGCCCGTGGGTGGCGTCAGTCATCGATGGCCTCCTTCAGCGCCGCGGCGAGCTGTTCCGCCTTGAACGGCATGCCGTTGACCTGGTTGTAGGAGTGGGCGTCGACCAGGTACTTCGCCCGGACCAGGGTGGCGAGCTGCCCGAGGTTCATCTCGGGGACGACCACCTTGTCGTACTGCCGCAGCACGGGTCCGAGGTTGCGCGGGAAGGGGTTGAGGTGGCGCAGATGGGCCTGCGCGATCGACGCGCCGGCGTGGCGCAGCCGCCGTACCGCCGCCGTGATCGGGCCGTACGTCGAGCCCCAGCCCAGCACCAGTGTCTTCGCGCCGTGCGGGTCGTCGACCTCGATGTCCGGGACCTCGATCCCGTCGATCTTGGCCTGCCGGGTACGGACCATGAAGTCGTGGTTGGCCGGGTCATAGGAGATGTTGCCCGTGCCGTCCTGCTTCTCGATGCCGCCGATGCGGTGCTCCAGACCCGGCGTGCCCGGAATCGCCCACGGCCGGGCCAGGGTCTGCGGGTCCCGCTTGTACGGCCAGAAGACCTCGGTGCCGTCGTCCAGGGTGTGGTTCGGGCCGGAGGCGAACTGCACGCGCAGGTCGGGCAGCTCGTCCAGGTCCGGGATCCGCCACGGCTCGGAACCGTTGGCCAGGTAGCCGTCGGACAGCAGCATGACCGGAGTCCGGTACGTCAGGGCGATCCGGGCCGCCTCCAGGGCCGCGTCGAAGCAGTCCGCCGGGGTCTTCGGCGCGACGATCGGCACCGGCGCCTCGCCGTTGCGGCCGAACATCGCCTGCAGCAGGTCCGCCTGCTCCGTCTTGGTCGGCAGACCGGTCGACGGGCCGCCGCGCTGGATGTCGACGACCAGCAGCGGCAGCTCCAGCGAGACCGCGAGCCCGATCGTCTCGCTCTTGAGCGCGACACCGGGTCCCGACGTGGTGGTCACCGCGAGCGAGCCGCCGAAGGCCGCGCCCAGCGCCGCGCCGATGCCGGCGATCTCGTCCTCGGCCTGGAAGGTCCGCACGCCGAAGTTCTTGTGCTTGCTCAGCTCGTGCAGGATGTCCGAGGCCGGGGTGATGGGGTACGAGCCCAGGAACAGCGGCAGGTCCGCCTGCTGCGAGGCCGTGACCAGGCCGTAGGCCAGGGCGAGGTTGCCGGAGATGTTGCGGTAGGTGCCGACCGGGAAGGCCTTGGTGGCCGGGGCGACCTCGTAGGAGACCGCGAAGTCCTCCGTCGTCTCGCCGAAGTTCCAGCCCGCCCGGAACGCCGCGATGTTCGCGGCCATGATCTCGGGCTTCTTCGCGAACTTCGACTTCAGGAACTTCTCGGTGCCCTCGGTCGGCCGGTGGTACATCCAGCTCAGCAGGCCCAGCGCGAACATGTTCTTGCTGCGCTCGGCCTCCTTGCGGGAGAGGTCGAACTCCTTCAGCGCCTCCACCGTGAGCGTGGTCAGCGGCACCGGATGGAGGTTGTAGCCGTCCAGCGAGCCGTCGTCCAGCGGGGAGGCGCCGTAGCCGACCTTCTGCAGGGCGCGCTTGGTGAACTCGTCCGTGTTGACGATGATCTCGGCGCCGCGCGGCAGATCGCCGATGTTCGCCTTCAGCGCGGCCGGGTTCATGGCGACCAGGACGTTCGGCGCGTCGCCCGGGGTGAGGATGTCGTGGTCGGCGAAGTGCAGTTGGAAGCTGGAGACGCCGGGCAGGGTGCCGGCGGGGGCGCGGATCTCGGCGGGGAAGTTCGGGAGGGTGGAGAGGTCGTTGCCGAAGGAGGCGGTCTCCGAGGTGAACCGGTCACCCGTGAGCTGCATACCGTCACCCGAGTCCCCCGCGAACCGGATGATCACCCGGTCCAGGCGCCGCACGTCCTTCGCGCCGCCCGGTTGGCGCTGCTCTCCCACGACCGTTCCGTCGGTCTGCTCCGTTGGGCTACTGACCTGGCTGGTCACTGAACTGGACCTCCTTCGAGGCGGCTGTCCGGGGCGTGGTCGACCCACCGACCATCCCAGGATCAACCCTACGTCGGTTAGGGTCGCCTTCCCGAGGCGATCCACAGATTGGTCGACATTTCGAGTCGGCCTGTAGCGATTCTGGACCGGTCTTCGGCGCTGACGTGGAGGAACGCCCTCCTCCGGTTCCCTCGTCCCGCCTTCCGACTGAATATCCGTCATCCACGGTGAACCGGACGGTCTGACACCTTGTTGACACAGTGTCGTCCGGTCAGGAGTTCAGATAGGTCAGCACGGCCAGAACACGCCGGTGGTCCCCTTCACTCGGGGCCAGGCCGAGCTTCAGGAAGATGTTGCTGACGTGCTTCTCCACGGCGCCGTCGCTGACCACCAGCTGCCGGGCGATCGCCGAGTTCGTACGCCCCTCCGCCATCAGCCCCAGCACCTCGCGCTCGCGCGGGGTCAGCCCCGCGAGCACGTCCTGCTTGCGGCTGCGGCCGAGCAGCTGCGCGACCACCTCGGGGTCCAGCGCCGTACCGCCCCGGGCCACCCGCACCACCGCGTCCACGAACTCGCGCACCTCGGCGACCCGGTCCTTGAGCAGATAGCCCACGCCCCGGCTGGAACCGGCCAGCAGCTCGGTGGCGTAACGCTCCTCCACGTACTGCGACAGCACCAGCACCCCGAGACCCGGATGCGTCTTCCGCAGCAGTACGGCCGCCCGGACGCCCTCGTCGGTGTGCGTCGGCGGCATCCGTACGTCCGCCACCACCACGTCGGGCAGCGTGCCCTGCGCCTGAAGGTCGGCGACGGTCTTCACCAGCGCCTCCGCGTCCCCGACGCCGGCCACGACATCGTGTCCGCGGTCGGTCAGCAGCCGGGTCAGGCCCTCTCTGAGCAGCACTGAGTCCTCGGCGATGACCACCCGCACCCTGTCCTCCACGATCTTCCGGCCCCCCATGCCCGATACCGCTGTGCGACGACGTCCGTCCGTACGGAGGTCCAGCATTCCAGCATTCGGTACGCGCCGCTCGCCGCATCGGCGATCTTCTTCACACGTCCTGCCGACCGGCGCGGGGGGAGGGGCATGAGCCGACGTGCCACGGCCGCCGTGCCGCACACGGTGTGTGTGCGGCACGGCGGCGCGTACCCGGCGTCAGGCGCGCCAGGGCAGTTCCGCGATCACCCGGGTGGGGCCGCCCGCCGGGGAGTCGACCACGAGGACGCCGTCCACCGCGTCCAGACGCCCGGCCAGACCGGCGAGCCCCGAGCCGCCGGAGGCGTCCGCGCCGCCGACGCCGTCGTCGATCACCTGCAGCATCAGCCGGTCCTCGGTGTGCCAGACGTCCACCGACGCGGACCGGGCCCCGCTGTGCTTGCTGATGTTCTGCAGCAGTTCGGACACCGTGAAGTAGGCGATGCCCTCGATCGCCGGGGCCGGACGGGCCGGCAGATCGACCTCGACCCGCACCGGCACCGTGCAGCGCGAGGCGACCGACGACAGCGCCGCGTCCAGGCCCCGGTCGGTGAGCACGGCCGGATGGATGCCGCGGGCGAGGTCGCGCAGCTCCTGCAGCGCCGTCTTCACCTCGTCGTGCGCCTCCTCCACCATCGCCGCCGCCGACCCCGGGTCCTCCCGGAGCTTCTCCTTCGCCAGCCCCAGGTCCATGGCCAGGTTGACCAGCCGCGCCTGCGCCCCGTCGTGCAGATCCCGCTCGATGCGCCGCAGATCGGCGGCGGCCGTGTCGACCACGGCCCCGCGGTCCGACTCCAGCTCCACCACCCGCGCCGACAGCGGCGACGGCCCCAGCAGCCCGCGGACCAGCAGCCCGTCCACCGTCGTCAGGGCCCGCACGATCCACGGCGTGGCCAGCGTGAACAGCAGTCCGACCAACGCGGTCACGGTGATCTCGAACGGATTGTCGAGGTACACGCTGTGGTGCTCGTCGCCGTACAGCTGCAGCCCGCTCTGGCCGCCGTACATCGGGAACACCCAGAACCACAGCGGGTACGTCAGCAGGGTCCAGCCGAGGGACCACAGGGTCACCACCACCGAGAACGAGAACACCGCCCACGGGAACTGCAGCAGCGCGTAGAGCATGTTCCGCCAGGAGGTGCCGCTCTTGAGCACCGCGCCCATCCAGCCCAGCGCCCCCGGCTTGCGCGTCCACAGCGGCTCCGGTTCGGCCACGTCCAGCCGCAGCAGCCCGCGCGCCCGCGCCCGCTCCAGCGCGCCGAAGCCGCGGCAGCCGGCCAGCGCCGCCGCGAGCACCGGAATGCCGAGGAAGGTCACCAGCAGCCCCGCGCCCAGCGACACCATGGTCACCGTCCAGGTGAACAGCACGACGGAGACCGGCAGGCTCAGCAGGACATAGCCGAACTCGCGCCAGCTGCGTGCCTCGAACGGCGCCCGCAGCGCGGCGGGCAGCCGGTGGCCGGTTCCGGCGGAGTGTCCGTCCTCCCGCCGCCCGTACCCGTGTCCGTACTCCGTGGCCATCGATTCCGTCCCGTTCTCGTCGTCCGTACGGCCGGTTCAGCCGTGTCTCCAGAGTCGTGTGCCGCCGGTCGCCGGGCCATGGAGTCCGTCGGCGTCTTGGAGCGGGGGTTTTCCCCACCCCGTGCCTCCGGCGGGCAGGCCGTTGTCCAGCGCCGTCGGCCTCACGGCCCGGTCGGCCACGGGTGCTGCCGTGCGCGATCGCCGTGGGACGCGCCTTCTTGCGGAGCCGGCTCGCATGAGGGGCCGTTGGCTAGTCGGTTCGGTCCCGCCACGGGAGTTCCGCCGTGATCACCGTCGGGCCGCCCTCCGGGGAGTCGAGTACGAACATGCCGTCCACCGCGCCGAGCCGTTCCGCGAGGCCCCGCATCCCGGTGCCGCCCTCCAGGCGGGCGCCGCCCCGGCCGTCGTCCTGGACCTGGATGAGCAGCCGGTCCGTGGTGCGCCACACGTCCACCGACGCGGACCGGGCCCCGCTGTGCTTGCTGATGTTCTGCAGCAGTTCGGAGACCGTGAAGTAGGCGATGCCCTCGATGGCCGGGGCCGGGCGGTCCGGCAGGTCCACGGTGACCTTCACCGGCACCGTGCACCGGGTGGCGACCGAGGACAGGGCCGCGTCCAGGCCCCGGTCGGTGAGCACGGCCGGATGGATGCCGCGGGCGAGGTCGCGCAGCTCCTGGAGGGCCAGCTTCACCTCGCCGTGCGCCTCCTCCACCATCGCCGCCGCCGAGTCGGGGTCCTCCAGCAGCTTCTCCTTGGCCAGGCCGAGCCCCATGGCCAGGTTGACCAGCCGCGCCTGGGCCCCGTCGTGCAGATCCCGCTCGATGCGCCGCCGATCGGCGGCGGCCGTGTCGACCACGACCCCGCGGTCCGACTCCAGCTCGGCGATACGGCGCTCCAGCTCGTCCGAGGGCGACAACAGCCCGCGCACCATGAAGCGGTCCACGTTCGTGAGCCCCCGTGCCAGGTACGGCAGCACCGGCCACAGCACGAACAGCGAGGTCAGCACGGTGCAGAAGGTGAGGATGCCCCAGGGCAGCCGGATGGCGTCGTACAGCATCGTCCGCCAGCCCACCGGGTCCTTCAGCGCCATCCACAGCCGCTGCGCCGGCGTGCCGCTCCTGGCGAGCGGCAGCGGCGTCGGCTCCTCCACCCGCAGCCCGAGCAGCCGCCGGGCGCGGGCCCGCTCCAGCTTCCCCAGCTGCCGGGAGCCCAGCAGACCGAGCGCCAGCAGCGGCAGGCCGACGACCGTGATCGTCAGGGATCCGCCGACGGACAGCGCGGTGATCGCGTAGACGAAGCCGAACACCGTCACCGGCAGGTTCAGCAGGAGATACAGGATCTCCTTCCACGTGTGCGCGTCGTACGCCGGCCGGAGCGGAGGCAGCCGGTCGGTGCCGTCGGCCCGGCCCACGGCGGAACTGGTAGCGGTCATACCGGTCAGCCTGCCGTGCCCGGCACCCTCCACGCCATGCGGTATGCCGCCCTCCGCCGACGGGGGAAATCCCCACCACCGCGTGCGCCGGCCGTCTCACCCCGTGACGGGCTGCTTACCCGCTCTTTATCAGGGCCTAGACTCCCGTGCGTACAGATCGTCGAATCACGTTGCATCACAGAGTTCACCAAGGACACGAGGTCAGGGAGCGAGGGACGCACGGTGCGGGAGACGTTGGGGCACTCGACGGCCGCCGCGGCGAACGACATCGCGGCCGGCTACTTCCGGTCGTACTCGGTGGTGGGCCTGCTCGCCCTCATCGGTGTGCTGTTCGTCGCGGTCGCCTTCGGCGCGGGCCGGCTGCTGCGCCCGGTCGTACCGACCCCCGAGAAACTCCTGACCTACGAGTGCGGCGTCGACCCCGTCGGCGAAGGCTGGGCCCACACCCAGGTCCGCTACTACGTCTACGCCTTCCTGTACGTGATCTTCGCGGTCGACTCGATCTTCCTGTTCCCCTGGGCGACGGTCTTCGCCGCCCCCGGCTACGGCGCGGCGACGCTCGTGGAGATGTTCGTCTTCCTCGGCTTCCTCGCCGTGGGCCTGCTGTACGCATACAAGAAGGGCGTCCTCGCATGGACGTGACCCCGGATCCCGTCTACCTGCCGGAGCCCAAGCGCCTCGGCGCCCTGGCCCGCCTGGCCCCCGAGCCGATGAAGGTGGTCCTGAACTGGGGCCGCCGCTACTCGCTGTGGGTCTTCAACTTCGGCCTCGCCTGCTGCGCGATCGAGTTCATCGCCGCGTCGATGGCCCGCCACGACTTCATCCGCCTCGGTGTCATCCCGTTCGCCCCGGGGCCCCGCCAGGCCGACCTGATGGTGGTCTCGGGGACGGTCACGGACAAGATGGCACCGGCCGTCAAGCGCCTGTACGAGCAGATGCCCGAGCCCAAGTACGTCATCTCCTTCGGCGCCTGCTCCAACTGCGGCGGCCCGTACTGGGACTCCTACTCCGTCACCAAGGGCGTCGACCAGATCATCCCGGTGGACGTGTACGTCCCCGGCTGCCCGCCGCGCCCCGAGGCGCTGCTCCAGGGCATCCTCAAGCTCCAGGAGAAGATCGCCCGCGAGTCGCTGGAGGAGCGGTACGGGCACTCCCGGCCGTCCGCGGCCGCCCTGACCAGCGACCTGGTGAAGCCTCCTGCCCCGGCCGCCGAGGGTGATGCTCGATGAGCACCGCCGGCTGGCTGCCCACCCCGGTCGAGGACCTCTTCGGCACGGACGCCACGGCCGAGGAGTCGTACGACCTCCTGACCGTGGACGTACCGCCGTCCTCCTGGCTTACGGCCCTGGAGACGGCTCGTACGACCCTGGGCTGCACCTACTTCGACTGGCTGAGCGCGGTCGACGAACCGGGGACCGGCTTCCGGGTGTCCGCGCACGTCGTCGCCCTCTCGCCGGTCCGCCGACTGCTGCTGCGCACGACCGTCCCGCACGACGCGCCGGCGCTGCCGTCCGCCGTCGGCGTCTACGCGGGTGCCGCCTGGCACGAGCGGGAGACCCACGAGATGTTCGGCGTCCGTTTCGAGGGCCACCCGCACCTCGAACACCTGCTGCTCCCGGAGACCTTCGAGGGCCACCCCCTGCGCAAGGACTTCGTCCTCGCCGCGCGTGTGGCCAAGGCCTGGCCCGGCGCGAAGGAGCCGGGGGAGTCGGAGCACGGCGGGCCGAAGCGCCGCCAGATGCTGCCGCCGGGCGTACCGGACCCCAACGAGTGGGGCCCCTTGAAGGGCCGCGTCCCCGCTGCCCCGGCCCGCCCCGCGCGAGGCGCGGCAGCACGCGGGCCGGCCGAACGCCCGCCCCGCCCGACCGGAGACCGCCCAGCACGACGCACCCGCACCACCTCGGAGGGCTCAGCAAGCCAGACCGGGCAGGAGAGTCCGGCGGGGCAGGCCGTGGAGCGTGCGGCTGGTGCGGCTGAGGCTGCTGGTGGTGCCGGTGCCAGTGGTGCATCTGGTACGCGGCGGATGCGGAGTGCCAGCGAGGGCTCAGTGAGTCAGGCCGATCAGCCGGGGGAGGCTGCTGGTGGCGCTGGTGCCCGGCCGCGGCGGATGCGGAGCGCGAGCGACGGCTCGGTGAGCCAGACGCCGGCGACGGCTCCCGAGGACGCGGCCGAGCTCAAGCAGGCCACGACCGAGGGCGATGCGGCTCGGGCCGCGGCGGCGGAAGGTCCGGCCGCCGAGGCCTCCGTCGCGCATGAGCCCGGCCCGGCCCCGGCCCGTCCGCGCCGCGCGCGCAGCGCCTCCGAGGGCTCGGCCTCACAACGCGCCGAGGGCCCGGAGCCGACGAAGCCCGCCTCGGACGAGCCGACGGCACCGGACAGCGCGACCCGCCCCGCCCGCCGGAGCACGGCCCCACGCGGTTCGGACGCCCCGTGGCACCACGCCCGCCCGGCCTTCGAGGAGCCGACGACGCCCGAGCGGACGCCTACGGAGCCGGAGAAGACCCTGGCGGAACCTGAGCAGGCCCCACCGGAGCCGGAGGAGGCGTCGGCGGAACCTGAGCATGCGCCGGCGGAGCCGGACGAGGCGCCGACGCAGCCCGGGCAGGGCCCGGGCCGGCCTGAGCGGAGCTCGGCGGAGCCGGAGGAGGCTTCCGCGGGGTCCGAGCAGGCGCCGGAGCCCCCCTCCACCCCCGACAGCCCGAACGACGACGACCCCACGGGAGGCCCGCAGTGAACGGCGCGCTGGACGTCGCCCTGCGACTCCTGGTCGTGTTCGTCGTCTTCCTGACGTTCCCGCTGATCGTCGGGCAGACCGAGCACAAGGTGATGGCCCACATGCAGGGCCGCCTCGGCCCGATGTACGCGGGCGGTTTCCACGGCTGGGCCCAGCTCATCGCCGACGGCGTCAAGTTCGCGCAGAAGGAGGACGTGGTCCCGGCCGGCGCCGACCGCCGTGTCTTCCAACTCGCCCCCGCCGTCGCCCTGTTGCCGTACCTCCTCGTCCTGCTCGCCATTCCGATCGGCCCGAGCGAGGGCGCCGTCGGCCAGGTCCTCGACGCGGGCGTGTTCTTCGTGCTCGCGGTGATGGGCGTCGGCGTGCTCGGCTCGCTCATGGCCGGCTGGGCCAGCGCCAACAAGTTCTCCCTGCTCGGCGGCCTGCGCACGGCCGCCCAGCTGCTCGCCTACGAGCTTCCGATGTTGCTCGCCGCGGCCTCGGTCGCCATGGCCGCGGGAACCGTCTCCCTCCCGGGCATCCTGCACGCCTTCCACTGGTGGTGGGTGCCCTGGCAGATCGTCGGCGCGGTGGTCTTCTTCGTCGCCGGCCTCGCCGAGCTGCAGCGCCCGCCGTTCGACATGCCCGTCGCCGACTCGGAGATCATCTTCGGCGCCTACACCGAGTACACGGGTCTGCGTTTCGCCCTGTTCCTGCTCGCCGAGTACGCCGGCATCGTCGTCCTGTGCGGCCTGACCACCGTCCTCTTCCTGGGCGGCTGGCACGGCCCCTGGGGCGCCGACGGCCTCGGCTGGGTCTGGACCCTGCTCAAGGCCGCGATCCTCGCCTTCCTCGTCATCTGGCTCCGTGTCACCTACCCACGGCTGCGCGAGGACCAGCTCCAGAAGCTCTCCTGGACCCTCCTCGTCCCCCTCTCCCTCGCCCAGATCGCCCTCACCGGCGTCGTCAAGGTGGTGATCAGCTAACCATGGCCCCCTTCCCCGGCTCCGGCCTCGCCAAGGGCCTGGCCGTCACCCTGCGCACGATGACCAGGAAGACGGTCACGGAGCAGTACCCGGACGTGCAGCCCGAACTGCCGCCCCGCACCCGCGGCGTGATCGGCCTGTTCGAGGAGAACTGCACGGTCTGCATGCTCTGCGCGCGTGAGTGCCCCGACTGGTGCATCTACATCGACTCCCACAAGGAGACGGTCCCCCCGGCCGCCCCCGGTGGCCGCGAGCGCAGCCGCAACGTCCTCGACCGGTTCGCCATCGACTTCTCCCTGTGCATGTACTGCGGTATCTGCATCGAGGTCTGTCCTTTCGACGCGCTGTTCTGGTCCCCGGAGTTCGAGTACGCCGAGACCGACATCCGCGACCTCACCCATGAGCGGGACAAACTCCGCGAGTGGATGTGGACCGTCCCGGCCCCGCCGGCCCTGGACCCCGCCGCCGAGGAGCCGAAGGAGATCGCCGCCGCCCGCAAGACCGCCGAGAAGCAGGCGGCCGCTCGGACCGAGCAGGGGGAGGGAGAGTCGTGACCCTCGCCCAAGCCCCGCAGGGCTTCCTGTCGCCGACCGGCGTCGAGATCGCCTTCCTGCTCGTCGGCCTGGTCACCTTCGGCGCCGCGCTGGTCACCGTCACGACCCGCCAGCTGGTGCACGCCGCCCTGTGGCTGGTCGTCGCGCTCGGCGGCCTCGCCGTGGAGTACCTGCTGCTCACCGCCGAGTTCATCGCCTGGGTGCAGGTCCTGATCTACGTCGGTTCCGTCGTCGTCCTCCTCCTGTTCGGCCTGATGCTCACCAAGGCGCCGATCGGCCGCTCCCCGGACGCCGACTCCGGCAACCGCTGGGCCGCCCTCGCCGTCGCGGTCGCCGCCGCCGTCGCCCTGGTGTGGGTCGTCGTCGACGCCTTCCGCACCACCTGGATCGACCTGAACGGCCCCGCCGCCGGCAGCACGCGCGTGACCGGCACGAGCCTGTTCCGGAACTGGGTGCTGCCCTTCGAGGCCCTGTCCGTGCTGCTCCTGGCGGCCCTGGTCGGCGCGATCGTCCTGTCCCGCAAGGCCAAGGCGGACCTGGGCGCCTCCGGGCCGACGGCCACCGCGGCCACGCCCGCCGACCCTGGGGCCGGCGTGGACACCCCAGGCGAGAAGGAAGGCGCCCGCTGATGCACCTCGCCTACCCGGCCGTACTCTCCGCCCTCCTCTTCTGCACCGGCCTGTACGGCGTCCTGGCCCGCCGCAACGCGATCCTGGTCCTGATGTCGGTCGAGCTGATGCTCAACGCCGTCAACCTCAACCTGGTCGCCTTCGACGTCTGGCTCAGCCGGGCCGCGCAGGAGACCCTGCACTCCGGCCAGGCGCTGACCCTGTTCACCATCGCCATCGCCGCCGCCGAGATCGGCATCGGCCTGGCGATCGTGCTCGCCGTCTACCGCAACCGCGGCACCTCCGACATCGACAAGCTCCGCGACACCGCCGAGGGCCCCGAGACCGGTGGCCCCGACTCCTCCGCGGCCGAGAAGGCTGAGGCCACCGCGTGACCACGACCACCCTCGCCGTACTCGTCCCCCTCCTGCCTTTCCTGGGTGCCGTCGCCGGACTGCTGTTCGGCCGTACGGCTCCCGGGTTCGTCCGCCCGCTCGCCGTGCTGCCGCCGCTGGCCTCGCTCGTCCTGGCCGCGCTGGTCGCCGCACGCCAGGGCGGCGGTCAGGCCATCGACGCCCACACGGAGCTGACGCCCACCGGCTCAGTCCCCATCGAGCTGGCGCTGCACATCGACGGATTCGCCGCGCTCGTCGCGATCCTGGTCGCGTTCGTCGCCGCCTGCGTGCAGATCTACTCGACGGGCTATCTGCGCGACGACCCGCGCTACTCCTCGTACGCCGCTCTCGTCTCCCTGTTCACCTCCGCGATGCTCCTGGTCGTCTACTCCGGTGACCTGATCGTGCTGCTGGTCGGCTGGGAAGTGATGGGTATCTGCTCCTACTTCCTGGTCGGCCACTACTGGGAGACCCCCGAGGCCCGCGCCGCCTCCCTGAAGGCCTTCCTGGTCACCAAGCTCGGCGACGTGCCGTTCCTCATCGGCCTGTTCGCCCTCGCCACGGACGCCGGCTCGTTCCGGATCACCCGCGTCCTCGGCGCCGTCGCGAGCGGCGATCTGCACCACCCGACGGTCGTCGCCCTGCTGCTCCTCGCGGGCGTCGCGGGCAAGTCGGCGCAGTTCCCGCTGCACACCTGGCTGCCGGACGCGATGGCGGGCCCGACGCCCGTCTCGGCGCTGATCCACGCGGCCACGATGGTCGCCGCCGGTGTCTACTTCATCGCCCGGCTCCTTCCCGTCTTCGAGGCCTCCTCGGCCGCGATGCTGGTCCTCGCCGTCATGGCCGCCGTCACGATGACCGGCTCGGCGCTCGCGGCGCTCGCCCAGGACGACATCAAGCGCGTCCTCGCCTACTCGACCATCGGCCAGCTCGGCTACATGACCGGCGCCCTCGCCGTCGGCGACCGCGGTGCCGCCGTCTTCCACCTCCTGTCCCACGGCGCCTTCAAGGCGCTGCTGTTCCTCGCGGCCGGTGTGATCATCCACGCCGCCGGCACCAACTCGCTGGCCGCCATGTCCCGCATGCACGGCCTGCGCGACCGCATCCCGGACGCCTACTGGACGATGACCGTGGCGCTCCTCGCGCTCGCCGCGATCCCGCCCTTCAGCGGCTTCTTCTCCAAGGAGTCCGTCCTCGGCGCCGCCGAGCACGCGGCCGACGGGCACACGCCGCACGTGCCCGGCGCGGCCGGCTGGACCGTCCTCGTCGCCGGTCTGGTCACGGCCCTGCTGACCGCGGCCTACGCGGCCCGGCTGTGGCTGCTGGCCTTCCGCGGCCGGGGCGCCGAGGCCCCCGACCACGGCCGTCAGCCGCTGACGATGACCGTGGTGCTGTGGGTTCTCGCCGTGCCGTCCCTCGCCTTCGGCGGGCTCGCCTACCGCTCGCTGCCCGACTGGTTCGACGGCCGGGACCTGACCCCGAGCCTGCTCACCTCCGTCCTCGGCACGGGCCTCGCCCTGGTCGGCGGGCTGCTCACCTACGGCGTCTGGCAGCGCACCAGCCAGCTCGCCGCGCGGGTCCCGCTGGGCGCGGTCGCCGCCCATCCGGAGGAGGACGCCGGGCTGGTCGAGGCCGAGGCCATCGCCACCCACGAGCCGGCCTACGGCGACATCGCCTACGCGCCCGACCCGGCGGACCCGGCGCGGCTGCTGCTCGGCCCGCTGCGCCGGTCCGCGGCCGCCGGCTTCCACCTGGACGCCGTGTACGCGGCGCTGTTCGTCCGCCCCGTCCAGGCCGGAGCGAGTCTCGTCCGGTTCCTCGACAGCGCGGTCGTCGACACCTACGTACGCGGCGCGGCCGCCCTGCCCCGGCTGCTCGGGGCCGGCGTACGGCGGGCGCAGACCGGCAATGTGCAGACCTATGTGAGCGCGCTGCTCGCCGGCACCGTCGTCCTGGCGGTCGCCGTCGTCCTCGTCGCCACGGGAGCGTGAGCAGGCGTGATCGATATCAACGAGTCCGTGATGCAGTTCCTTCTGGCGTTCGTCGTCGTCGGCCCGCTCCTCGGCGCCGTCGCCGCTCTCCTGCCGGCACCGCCCGGACTGAAGGGGAAGTCCCCCGAGCAGGCCGTGCTGCGGCACGGCGTGACCGTGACCGGCGCGATCCTCATCGCCGCGGTCGTCCTCGCGCTCGGCTTCGACCACGACCACCCGTCGAAGATGCAGGCCACGACCGACATCAGCTGGATCCCCGCGCTCGACGTGCGGATCCACCTCGGCATCGACGGCATCTCCCTCCCCCTCGTCGTCCTGACCGCGCTGCTGACCTTCCTCTGCGCGCTGTACTCCTACTTCAAGCCGCCCGCGGGCGGCTCCCCGAAGGCGTTCGTCGCGCTGCTGCTCCTGCTCGAGTCCGGCACCCTCGCGACCTTCGCCGTCCTCGATCTGCTGCTGTTCTTCCTCGCGTTCGAGATGGTGCTCATCCCGATGTACTTCCTCATCGCCCGCTGGGGCGGCGAGGGCCGGACCCGGGCCGCGTGGAAGTTCATCCTGTTCACGCTGCTCGGATCCGTCGTGATGCTGCTCGGCCTGCTCCTGATCGGAATCAAGGCGGGCACGTTCGACATGGTGGCACTCGCCACTGACAACGGCCGGTCGCTGACCGCATCCGTGCAGGTCATCGCCGTTCTGGCGATCGGGATGGGGCTCGCGGTCAAGACGCCGATGTGGCCGCTGCACAGCTGGCTGCCCGACGCCCACACCGCCGCTCCGACCGTCGGCTCGGTGCTCCTGGCCGGTGTCCTGCTGAAGATGGGTACGTACGGGTTCGTCCGGATTCTGCTGCCGATCGCGCCGCACGGATTCCACACCTTCGCGCCGTACCTCGCCGCCTTCGCCGTGGTCGGGATCATCTACGGGTCGCTGGCCTGTCTGGCCCTGGCCAAGCGGGGCGCGAAGGGCGACCTGAAGCGGCTGATCGCCTACTCCTCCGTCGGCCACATGGGCTTCGTCCTGCTGGGCATCGCCACCATGACCCAGACCGGCGTCGACGGCGCCCTGTTCGCCAACATCGCCCACGGCCTCATCACCGGTCTGCTCTTCTTCCTGGTCGGCGCGCTGAAGGACCGCACCGGCACCACCGACCTCGACTCCCTGGCCGCGGAGACGGGCGCCGCGCTGTACGGCAGGGCCCCGCGGCTCGGCGGACTGCTGGCCTTCGGCGCCGTCGCCTCGCTGGGCCTGCCGGGCCTCGCCGGATTCTGGGGCGAGATGCTGGCGCTGTTCGGCGCGTTCAAGCCCGCTGCCGACCTCAGCCGTCCGGCCTTCCTCACCTTCATGGCGATCGGCGCGTTCGGCACCCTGCTGACGGCCGCGTACATGCTGGTCGTGGTCCGCCGGGTCTGCATGGGCGGCGCGGAGCAGGAGGTCCCCGAGCTCGCCGACGTCCACGGCTACGAGTTCGCCGCCTGGACCCCGCTCGTCACCCTCACCGTCGTCGCCGGACTGTGGCCGAGGGCGCTGCTCGGCCTGACCGACCCGGCCGTGCACCAGCTCCTCGCAGGAGGCACCCGATGAGCGCCCAGCCCCTCGCCGAGTCGCTGGTCCAGTCCGTCGACTGGCTCGCCGTCGCCCCGCCGACCATCGCCGCCGTGGTGGGACTGGTCGTCCTGGTCGCCGACCTGTTCCTGCCCGAGGCCCGCAAGGCCGTCCTCGGCTGGGTCTCGGTGGCCGGACTGGCCGTGGCCGCGCTGATGCTGCTGCCCCTGCTGGACGGCGACCGCAGCACCTTCTGCGTGAGCGGCGCCCCGCGCGCGTGCAGCTACACCGCCGACCACTTCACGCTGGTCATCCAGTTCCTGGTCCTCGGCGGCGCGCTGCTGGCGGCCCTGCTGTCGGTCACGAACCTCGAGGACGACCAGCGGCGTGTGCCGGCGGGGGAGTTCTGGTTCCTGCTGCTGTCGTCCGCGGCCGGCGCCGCCCTGCTGCCCGCCTCCCGCGACCTCGCCACCCTGATCGTCGCGCTGGAGGTCGCCTCCCTACCCGCCTTCGCCCTCGTCGGCATCCGGCACGGCGACAAGCGGTCCTCCGAGGCCGCACTGAAGTTCTTCCTCTCCTCGGTGACGGCCACCGCGGTCAGCCTGATGGGCGTCAGCTTCGTCTACGCCTCGACCGGCACCCTCTACCTCACCCAGGTCGCCGGGCGCCTGACGCACGTCGACGGCCAGCTGCACACCCTGGCCCAGGTGGGCGTGGTCCTCACCCTGATCGGCTTCGCCTTCAAGACGGCCGCCGTGCCCTTCCACTTCTGGGTGCCCGACACCTACGTCGGCGCGCCGCTGCCCGTCGCCGCGTACCTGTCGGTCGTCGGCAAGGCGGTCGGCTTCTCCGGCCTCATCCTCGTCACCGTCGTCGCGTTCCCGTCGTACGCCGACGTCTGGGGGCCCGCGCTCGCCGCTCTGGCCGCCCTGACCATGACGGTCGGCAACGTGGGCGCCCTGCGCCAGCGGGCCACGCGCGCGTACAGCGCCGTACGGCTGCTCGCCTGGTCCTCCGTCGGCCAGGCCGGCTACCTGCTCGTGCCGATCGCAGCCGCCGGCTACGCCAAGGACCCGCAGAAGGCGATCGGCTCCACGGTGGCCTACGCGCTGATGTACGCCGCCGTGAACCTCGGCGCGTTCGCGGTGGCCGCCCTGGTGGGCCGTAGCCGGGCCCTGAACCGGATCAGCGACTACCGGGGCCTGTACGCCACCAACCCGCTCACCGCGCTGCTGCTCGCGTTCTTCCTGCTGTGCCTGGCCGGGCTGCCGCCGGGGATCATCGGGCTGTTCGCCAAGGTCACCGTGTTCTCGTCGGCCGTCGATGCAGGTCTGGGCTGGCTCGCCGTCGTCATGGCCGTCAACGTGGTGATCGCACTCTTCTACTACCTGCAGTGGGCCGCCCTGCTGTTCCGCGCCCCCGAGGGCGAGCCCGCCCGGCACCGCGTCCCCGGCCCCCTCACCGCCGCCCTCGCCCTCACCGGCGTACTGGGCGTGGCCCTGTCCGGAGCACCCCAGCTGGTCCTCCGCTTCGCGGCCACCGGCCTGTTCTGAGCGGCCGACCGGACCGTCCGATCGGGCGTCCGGTTGTTCCGGGGCGGGCCACCGGACCGTTTCCGAGCGGGCGGCCGGGCTGCTCCGGAACGGGCCACGAACCGCGGGGGACGGCGGATCGCTCCGTGAGCCGCCCCGCGCGTGTGGCGCAGCCGTGCCGGCACGCGCGCGCGAGAGCGAAGCAGCACGTCACCCGTACGGCCGACCGACCTCCGGGCGGGCGACAGGGAACTCGCAGCCGCCGCCTGGCGTTGTCACAAGCGGGAGGGTCCACTGGACCGAAGTGTTCCCCAGCTGCACGACTTGGAGGGCGTACGGTGCACCGCCGGCACAACGGGCTCAGGACCGCAGTACTCCTCGGGGGACTGTCCGCACTCATCATCGTCATCGGCAGCTTCTTCGGCCGCGCCGGCCTGATCGTCGCAGTCCTGGTCGCCCTCGGCACGAACGCGTACGCGTACTGGAGAAGCGACAAGCTGGCCCTGCGCGCGATGCGTGCCCGTCCGGTCAGCGAGTTCGAGGCCCCCGCGCTGTACCGCATGGTCCGCGAGCTGTCCACGCAGGCCCGCCAGCCCATGCCCCGGCTGTACATCTCGCCCACGGAGGCCCCCAACGCGTTCGCCACGGGCCGCAACCCGCGCAACGCGGCCGTGTGCTGCACCGAGGGCATCCTGCGCCTGCTGGACGAGCGCGAGCTGCGGGGCGTCATCGGCCACGAGCTCAGCCACGTCTACAACCGGGACATCCTGATCTCCTCGGTGGCCGGTGCGCTCGCCTCGGTGATCATGTTCCTGGTGCACTTCGCCTGGCTCATCCCGGTCGGCCGCTCGGACGACGACGACGGCCCGGGCCTCGTCGGCATGCTCCTGATCATGATCCTCGGCCCGCTCGCCGCCACTCTCATCCAGCTGGCCATCAGCCGTTCCCGGGAGTACGAGGCGGACGCCTCCGGCGCCCAGCTCACCGGCGACCCGCTCGCCCTCGCCAGTGCCCTGCGCAAGCTGGAGGCCGGCACCCAGCAGCTCCCCCTGCCGCCGGAGCCCAGGATCGAGACCGCCAGCCACATGATGATCGCGAACCCCTTCCGCCCGGGCGAGGGACTGACCAAGATGTTCTCCACGCACCCGCCGATGGCCGACCGGATCGCCCGGCTCGAGAAGATGGCGGGCGGCTACCGGTGAAGATCATCCGATTCGCGTGAATTCCACACCAAATTCAGCTGAGGTGACCGGGCGCGGGAAAGCTATTCGGGCCCGGGATGGTGGAGTTTGCGGGCGGCTTCGTGGCGGGTGTGGACGCCGAGTTTGCTCAGCACCGCGCCCACGTGGTGCCCGGCGGTCTTGGGGCTGATGTAGAGGCGGGCGGAGATCTCGGCGTCCGACAGTCCCTCGTGCAACAGCTTCAGCACGTCCATCTCCCGGTTGGTCAGGCCGAACGGATTGGCCCGGGTGGCCGCTCGCGGGCCGCGCCTGATCAGGCGGATACCGCGGGTACGCATCAGAGCGCGGGTGTGAGCCACGGCCGGCCAGGCGCCGAGGGCCTCGAACGCGGCCAGGGCCTGACGCAGGGCGGTCGCGTCGCCCGACAGACAGGCCAGCGCGGCGTCGTACGGGCAGCCGAGCCTGTCCCACCGTGCCGCCGCGCCAGCCCAGTCGCCGGCCAACTCCAGCGCGTAGGGTTCGGCGGCCGGCACCTTCGGGGGCTCTCCTCCGGCGCGACGGATCCAGCAGGCCAGGGGCCCGGACAGCCAGGGATGAGTACGGTTTTCCAACTTGTCCAGCCCGTGGCGGGCCTCGGCCAGCACCTGCTCGCGGTCACCGGCCAGCCAGGCCGCCTCGACCCGGGCCTCCCAACCCAGGCCCGTGTCCAACAGGCACTGCGAGTCGACCAGGCCCGCCGCTTCTTCCAGCAACGGCCGCACCTGTGACTTGCCCTGGCGGGCCCGCGCCAGACCCAGGGCGGTCAAGGCCAGGGCCCGGGCGACCGGTGGTGAGCCGGGCCGGGTCAGGACCTTCTGCGCGGCCTCGGTCGCATGGGACCACGAACCCCGGTGCAGCAGCCCCCAACTGTCCAGCGCCCTCGTGCACAGCAGATAGGACAGAAGGTCGCGATCGAGGCAGTAGGCCTCCGCCCGGTTCACGGCCGCAGTCATCCGGTCGGCATCGCGCTGCAGCGCGGCCAGCCAGCACATGATGAGCGCCATGAGACCCGCGTCCAGTGGCACGTCCTGCGCCATGGCGCAGGACACCGCCCGTTCGCAGTCCTCCCAGCCACGTCCTTCGCTCAGCGTCCGCGCCGCCGAGGCATGGAAGCGCGCCTGGACGAGTACGCCCGGATCCCCGAAGTGCTCACCCAGAGCGATCGCCTTTTCCGCGTAGTCGGCGGCCACCGCCATTCCCTCGTGCTCGTAGCAGGCCAGCTGACAGAGGTTCAGGTACGCCCTGCCCAGCTCCCGGCTCGGCGTCAGCTTTTCGAGCAACCGCATCGCGTCCAGGCCCGTCTGTCTGGCCTCGATGGTCCGCCCGGCCGGCCACAGCCAGGATGACAGCCAACGCAGGTCGTCTCCTTCGCGCAGCTGGTCGCCCAGCGCATGACGCAGCCTCACCGCCGTACGGAGAGAGGCGATCCCCTCGTCCAGCTGGCTGGACAGAAGACAGGCCTGCGAACGGCCCTCCAGCAGGGAGATCTGCTGATCGGGCGGCAGACGGTCGGCGTAGCGCAGGGCGCGGGCGTACTGGACGGCGGCCTCCCGGTGGGCGCCCATCGCGGTTGCATGGACGGCCGCCGCGGGCGCGTACGCCAGCACGGCGGCCGGATCCCCGGCGCCCTCGGCATGATCAGCCAGCAGCGCCAGCTCGTCCGCGGCAACCGGGCCGGACCGCTTCGCCGCAAGCACCTGCCGGTGTACCCGCAGACGGTAGGCGGCGGGCACCGCCTCCAGCACCGCCAGTCGGGTCAGCTCCTGGCGGAACTCGGTCACCTGTCCGTCTCCGCGTACGATCCCGCAGGCCACGGCCTCATCGAGCGCCTCCTCCGGCGCCGGCAGGATGTTGGCCAGCAGCGACGGCGAGACCCGGCGTCCCAGGACGGCCAGTACGTCGACCACCATGCGCGCCGTGGCCGACAGGCCGGCCAAGCGGCCGGCCACGGCCTCGCGCACCGTGGCCGGTATGGGTTCGGAAGGCGCGGCCAGGACCTCGGTGACGATGAACGGGTTGCCCGCGGAGACGCGGTACAACTGCTCGGCATCGACGGCGTGCCCGGTGGCCAGCCGGGCCACGGCCCGGCGGCTCAAGGGGGCCAGGTCGTGGCGGTACACCCACGGGTAACCCGCCAGGGTGCCGAGGAGAGCGGTCAGGTCGTGGGTCCGGCCGATCTCGTCGTCGCGGTACGTCGCCAACACCAGTGCCGGAACACTCGGCAGGCGCCGGGCCAGGAAGCACAGCAGGTCCAGCGTCGCCTCGTCGGCCCAGTGGACGTCCTCCACGACCAGCAGGCTGGGATAGGTGCTCAGATCGGCGAGCAGGCAGTCGAAGACCTCGTCGGAACGGCAGTTTCCGGCCAGCGTGCCCGTCAGGGCAGTGCGCGCCGCCGGGCCCAAGCGGGGAACCAGGTCCATCAGCGGGCCCAGGGGACGGGGCGTGGCCAGCGGGTCGCAGGCGCCGATCAAGACCCGGATGTGGGGATCGGCCAATTGGGCGAGACGGCGGACGACGGCGGTCTTGCCGACGCCGGCCTCGCCACGTACAAGGGCCAGTTGTCCAGGGCCGCTCACGGCATCCTGCAGATGACCGGCGAGGTCCTGGAGCACGGCCTCTCGCTCTAGCAGGTCCATCACCAGTCAGTTTCTCTCCATGGCCGGAGCTACGCAAAAGATCCAAGACTGATCAAGGGCGGTCGGTCGGTGGGTGGTGTCGTGGAATTCCGGGGGTGATATGGGGTGTGCCCGGGTGGGACGTGGGGTGCGCGGCAGTGCAATTTGGGGTGTGCACCCGATGTGTCCCCGGCTACGGCGGAGCACTCTGGCCAAAGAGTCCCGGATCCCGGGCCTCCGAGTTAGCGGCTCCATGGTCCGCGCTGAGCATGACGCCTACCCGTGCTTCCGGAACGACTCTGGCCGTGAATTGCCAGAGCCTCGGTGCTCCAGAGGTAAAACTGCCGGATTTACAGGTGTCTGATCAACTCACCAGATCGAACGGACGGTCACTCGAAAATACCCGAGGGGCCTCGCCCTGGCGGTGAAATTTTCGAGGAATGCCTTCCGTAATCAACATGGACCGCAAATCGACAGAGTCCAGAAACCGTCGGAGAGAAGTCATCATGTCGAAGAAGTACGCGAAGCGCGCGGCACTGATAGCCGCATCGGCTGCTCTGGCCGCGGGCGGAGCCATGGCACCCTCGGTTGCCGTTGCTGCCTCGGCACCCACGGGAACTCACGCGACGGCGCCGAATGACAACGGAGGAAACAACAACAACAACAATAACAACAACAACGGCGGAGGCGCGAACAACAACAACAATAACAACAACAACGGCGGAGGCGCGAACAACAACAACAATAACAACAACAACGGCGGAGGCGCGAACAACAACAACAATAACAACAACAACAACGGCGGAGGCGCGAACAACAACAACAATAACAACAACAACGGCGGAGGCGCGAACAACAACAACAATAACAACAACAACGGCGGAGGCGCGAACAACAACAACAATAACAACAACAACG
>NZ_JBEZMO010000017.1:6565-6647 GCF_040652655.1 Streptomyces sp. NPDC048191 | reverse complement strand
AATAACAACAACAACGGCGGAGGCGCGAACAACAACAACAATAACAACAACAACTGCAGGGATGGGGCGAACAACAACAACA
>NZ_JBEZMO010000017.1:0-6468 GCF_040652655.1 Streptomyces sp. NPDC048191 | reverse complement strand
ACAATAACAACAACAACGGCAGGGGTGGGGCGAACAACAACAACAATAACAACAACAACGGCAGGGGTGGGGCGAACAACAACAACAATAACAACAACAACGGCAGGGGTGGGGCGAACAACAACAACAATAACAACAACGGCGGAGGCGCGAACAACAACAACAATAACAACAACGGCTGAACTTGACGGTCCGGCGGCCGGGTGGTCCCAATTGCCTGGCTGCCGGGCTTTCACATGCGCGGATCCCAGGGAGTCGAGAATGAAGAAAGCAGCCTTGCGGAGCGGCGGCCTCGTAGTTGCCCTGGCTGCCTGCTGTGCAGCCTTCGCGGCAGGGAACGCATCAGCGGCAGTGCCGTCGAAGTCGGTGACTCAGTGCTATGCGACGCGCGGTAACCCGAGTGATGTCGTCTGCTACCGAAATTCATGGAAGGCCGAGTACAGGAACGGCGATATGGTCTACGTCCCCATTCTCATTCAGGTGCCCACGCCTTCACATTCGGCGCCGGTGATTCTCGTACAGAGCCTGGATGACATTCGCCCGGCCAATATGACCCCGGGCGCCGGTGCCGGTACTGGCGCCGGGGCCAGGTGACGGCGCCTGATGTGGTTCGCCAGCCGGATCAGCGTCCGGCGTGGCTTTCACCATGGTCGCCGCCCTGGGCAGCCCCTCCGTATGCGCCGTACGGCGTGTTGCAGTCGCCGTCGCCCCATACCTCGTCGCAGCCGCGGCTCGAGTGGTGGGCGTATGAGGGGACGTGAGTCGGGGCGGTCGCCGAAGCAGGCCCCGCCGCGCCGAGCGCGACACCGCCGGCCATCAGAACGCTGGCGGAGGACACCGCGAAAAGGCGCTTTGTGCGCTGTGTACTCATGGGCCATACCTTTCGATCCCTCGTCTCGTGCAAGGGACGGAGCGCGAGAATCACGGCCGCGTCGAGGGGGAGGGTGTCCGGCGCGTCCTCTCGGGCGGGCCGCATGATGTGGGTGGCAAGTTCACGTCGGGGGCTGACCAGCCCACCGGTTCGCGAAAGCGCGGCCATCAAACAGTCCCATTGTCGGACATAACCAGGGCCGAATCCAGGCAAGCCGCAGCAACGGAAGCCGGAAATGGGGGGATCGGGGTCAGCGTCCGCCGAACGCCGCGTCGGTGGGTACGACCTCCCGTCCCAGAGGCATGAGCGAAATGGGGATGAGCTTCAGGTTCGCCCAGCCGAAGGGAATCCCGATGATCGACAGGAACAGCGGGATGCTCGTGATCAGGTGGGCCAGCGCGAGCCACCATCCCGCGAAGACCAGCCAGATGACGTTGCCGACGCACGACGGCGCCCCGGCGTCCGGCCTCTCCACGGTGGTGCGGCCGAACGGCCAGAGGACGAACCCGGCGATGCGCAGCGACGCGATGCCGAACGGGATGGTGACGATCAGGATGAAGCAGATCAGGGCGGCGATCAGGTAACCGATCGCCATCCAGAGCCCGCAGAGGACGAGCCACAGGATGTTGAGCAGCAGGTTGAAGACCTTCATGATCGGTACCTCTCCAGGTCACTCCGTCGGCATGCCTGCTGCCACCAGTATCAGCTGATCATGTGTCCAGGCGGTACCGGAGCGCCGTCGTAGTGACCGGGAACGTTCCGAGACGATCCCGGACCCGCTGACGAAGCGGGCAGGGCCGCCCGCGGGATGACGGTGGGTCACGGCAGGCGCCGTCCCGCCAACCACCGCCGTACGCCGTAGGCAGCCACGCCCACGGCGAGCACGCCCGCCCCCACGGCCACCGAGACGGCGGGCAGAGCGAACGCCAGCGTGGCGCAGCCGAGCAGGCCCACCACGGGCACCACACGGGATGACGGAGCCGGACTCAGGGTCCACGCGGAGGCGTTGGCGACCGCGTAGTAGGCGAGGACTCCGAAGGAGGAGAAACCGATCGCGCCGCGCACGTCCACCATCGCGGCCAGTACGGCCACCACCGCGCCCACGGCCAGTTCGGCCCGGTGCGGCACCTGGAAGCGCGGGTGCACCGCGGCCAGCGTCGCCGGCAGGTGCCCGTCCCTGGCCATGGCGAGCGTCGTCCGGGACACGCCCAGGATCAGCGCGAGCAACGAGCCCAACGCCGCCACCGCCGCCCCGCCCCGCACCACCGGCACGAGCCCGGGCGCACCGGCCGCCCGCACCGCGTCGGCCAGCGGAGCCGTCGCGTTCCCGAGCCGGCCCGCGCCGAGGACGGCGAGCACCGCGACGGCCACGCACGCGTACACCACAAGGGCGATCCCCAGGGCCAGTGGGATGGCGCGCGGAATCGTCCGCGCCGGATCCCGTACCTCCTCCCCGAGGGTCGCGATCCGCGCGTATCCGGCGAACGCGAAGAACAGCAGCCCCGCCGCCTGAAGCACCCCGGCCGCGCCCGACGACAGCCCGATGTCGAGCCGCCCGGCCCCGGCCCGCCCGGACGCCAGGCACACGACCACCACGGCGGCGAGCACGGCCAGCACCACCGCCACGATCACGCGCGTCAGCCACGCCGACTTCTGGATCCCGCCGTAGTTCACGGCCGTCAGCGCCACCACGGCCGCGACCGCCACGGCGTGCGCCTGCCCCGGCCAGACGTACGCTCCCACGGTGAGCGCCATGGCCGCGCAGGACGCCGTCTTGCCGACCACGAACGCCCAGCCCGCGAGGTACCCCCAGAACGGGCCCAGCCGTTCCCGCCCGTACACGTACGTCCCGCCGGAGGCCGGGTAGCGGGCCGCGAGACGCGCCGAGGACATGGCGTTGCAGTAGGCCACCACGGCCGCGAGCGCCAGCCCGGGCAGCAGGCCCGTTCCGGCCGCGCGCGCGGCGGGCCCCAGGGCCGAGAAGACGCCGGCGCCGACCATCGAGCCGAGGCCGACGACCACGGCGTCACGAACGCCCAGGGTACGGCGGAGTCCGGTGTCGGCAGGTGTCATGCGCCGCACCCTACTGAGCGCGGCAACCGTGTGGTGGACGGGTGACGTCCTCTTCATCGACACGGCACGAACACGCGCGCGTGGACAGCGGTTCCTCACCGGATTCCCAGGAGCGGGACAGTGCGGACACAGCGCGGAAGGGCAGGTTCACGGCATGGGCATCATCGCTTGGATCATCCTCGGACTGCTGGCCGGAGCCATCGCCAAGGTCCTCCTGCCGGGGCGCGACCCCGGCGGCTTCATCGGCACGACTGTCATCGGCATCGCGGGCGCGTTCATCGGCGGCTGGATCTCCGCCCGTTGGCTGCACCATCCGATCACCAAGAGCTTCTACGACGGCGCCACCTGGGTCGCGGCCATCGGCGGCTCCCTGGTGCTGCTGGTCCTCTACCGCATCCTGTTCGGCAACTCGCGCGACTGAACGCGGCACCGGCAGCACGAAAGGGCGGGCACCGCTCGGGGGCGCCCGCCCTTCCCGTCTCCTGCGGGGTCCTGCCGGCTTCTTACCGGTAGTTCACGAACTGCAGCGCGAAGTCGAAGTCCTTGCCCTTCAGCAGCGCGATCACGGCCTGGAGGTCGTCACGGCTCTTGGAGGAGACCCGCAGTTCGTCACCCTGGACCTGGGCCTTCACGCCCTTCGGGCCCTCGTCACGGATGATCTTCGCCACCTTCTTCGCGTTCTCCTGGGAGATGCCCTCCTCGATCGACGCGAAGATCTTGTACTCCTTGCCGGACAGCTGGGGCTCGCCCGCGTCCAGGGCCTTCAGCGAGATACCGCGCTTGATCAGCTTGGACTGGAAGACGTCGAGGACGGCCTTCACCCGGTCCTCGGAGTTCGCCTCCATGAGGATCTTGTCACCGGACCACGAGATCGAGGCACCCACGCCCTTGAAGTCGTAGCGCTGCGAGATCTCCTTGGCGGCCTGGTTGAGGGCGTTGTCGACCTCCTGCCGCTCGACCTTCGAGACGATGTCGAAACTGGAGTCGGCCATGTCCTGTGGCTCCTTGTATCGGGGTGCGTAACGGGTGCGTGCCGGCGTGCGCGGCGGCGGCCGCCGGGCCCGGCTTGGCGCCGGGCCGCATCCGCACCAGCCTAGCCACCCCGCGAGCCGAGGGGTGGAGATCAACCGGGTGGCGGAGCACCCCTGTGTATCGGGTATTGTTTACGTCGTCGCCAGGGAGCGCCGCAGAGCGGTTCGATCTGGTGTACAACCCCCGGCGGTGTGCCCGAGCGGCCAAAGGGAGCAGACTGTAAATCTGCCGGCTCAGCCTTCCCAGGTTCGAATCCTGGCGCCGCCACACGGAACAAGGGCCCCGTGACCTGTGAGAGCAGGTCACGGGGCCCTTGTCGTATCACGGGTGGGGTGAGTGGTTGGTTCCGAGCCGTCCGGTCATCACGCGTGATCGACGGCGTTCGGGCCCAGCCGCACGCAGCACTCGCCGGGCTCGGGGGCGAGGACGGCCTGGAGTCCCTGGATCTCGAGGCCGCCCAGGTAGCCGCTGAGGAAAGCGTGGTTCATGCCGCACACCAGGTCGGGGGCCTTCGCGGCCAGCGGATGGAAGGGGCAGTTGCGCAGGCGCAACTGGGTGGAGGTTTCCCGGACGGGCTCGTAGCCGTATCGGTCCAGCAGCTGCTCGCAGGCGGTCAGTCCCCGCTCGGGGCCCAGGCGGCCCGGGCGGGTCTCCTTCCGCGCGGCCTCACCCAACTCGCGACCGCGCTGCTCGGCGGTCCGTACGGCTGCCTGCGCGGCGTTCTCGTCCGTGCCCTCGGTCAGGACGGCGTCCAGGAGCAGGTCCGCCAGCAGTTCGTGGCGCCTGTCGGGGATGCTCACGGTGATCTGGGCGTCGGTGGGTTCGTACACCTTCGGCTGCCGGCCGACCTTCCGGATGCCGCCGGGCGTCTCGTAGCGCGCCCGTAGCAGACCGGCGTCGACGAGCTTGTCGAGGTGGAAGGCGGCGAGCTTGCGGGAGATGCCGACGCTGGCGGCGGCCTCGTCCCGTGTGACGGCGCGGCGGGCACGGCGGATGAAGGCGAACATGCGCCGCCGCGAGTCCTCGCTCAGGACGCTGACGGAGTCGATGGCGCTGTCGGCCGCGTCGGCCTGCGCAGTCGGGTCGGAAGACACATGACCACGTTAACTCCTACGTACGTGGGCACAAGTGTTCCTCCGCCCTCATGCGCTGCGCGTCTTGACGCCCTCCCCGAATAAGACCAAGCTTTATTGGTGAAACTAGAGGGGTGGTTGCGATGACCGATGAGTTGCAGTTCCAGGCCAAGCGTCCGGTCAGTGCCTCGCTCGCCGGTCCGTACGGTCACCCGTTCCACCCGATCCTGGTGACCGTGCCGATCGGTGCCTGGGTGACCAGCCTGGTGTTCGACATCGCTTCGCACGTCGTGCACCGACCGGGGTTCCTGACCCAGGCCTCGGAGTGGTTGATCGCGGTCGGTGTCATCGGCGCGCTGCTGGCGGCCATGGCCGGATTCCTCGACCTGTTTGCGATTCCCGCCGGCACCCCGGCCTTCCGTACCGCTCTGGTGCACATGGCGCTGAACCTGCTGGTGACCGCCGCCTACGTCGTCAACTTCCTCTGGCGGCACGGCGACTACGCCGACGGCGCGAGCGTCGGCATCGGACGGCTCGTGCTGTCCGCCGCCAGCGTGGCGGCCCTGGGCGTCTCGGGATTCCTCGGCGGCAGGCTCGCCTACCGCTACGGCGTGCGCGTCGCCGACGAGAACACCCAGGCCGAGGGATACGCACGCGACCACAGCCGCCGGAGCACCCGCACCCCCGCGTGACCCGGCCCCCCGTCCCCCGTCCCCCTCACGGCGGCCGGTCCCTTCCGGCTGCCTTCGACACCGACCTCACCTGGGAGTTCCCCATGGACATCGCCGCACTGATCACCTGGGTGGTCACCGCTCTCGGCGGCTTCTACCTGCTCGGCACCTGGATCCAACGCGGCGGAGTCCGGCAACAGCAGTCCGGCACCAGCCGCCTGCCCGCCCCTGTCGTCTTCGGCCACTTCGCCCTGGCCGCGATCGGCCTGGTGGTGTGGATCGTCTATGTCGTGGCCGACAAGTCCGCCCTGGCGTGGACCGCGTTCGGTCTGCTGCTGCCGGTCGCCCTGCTGGGATTCGTGATGCTGGCCCGCTGGATCCCCGTCCACCGCGACCGTGCCGCCGCCGGGGCCGCACCGGCCGCGGCAACGGCGCAGGCCACCGAAGGAACCGTCCCCGCCGAACGGCACTTTCCGGTGGCCGTCGTGCTGGCCCACGGTCTGCTCGCCGTGGCCACCCTCGTCCTGGTCCTGCTCACCGCTCTCGGCGTCGGGGGCAGCTGACATGACCGAGCGCCCCCGCACCACCGCCCACATGGACCTGCGCGAGGAGGCGGAACCGGCACCCGTACGGCCCGGCCTGCGGGTCGTCCACGAGCCCGAGGGCATCGACCTGGCCGCCGCGGAAGCCGCGGCCGGCCGGTTCCTCAACGCCCTCGGCATCTCCACCGCTTCGGAGAGCCTGCGTG
>NZ_JBEZMO010000016.1:0-202985 GCF_040652655.1 Streptomyces sp. NPDC048191 | reverse complement strand
GGCCGGCGGTCCTGCTGTCCGCGGGCGCCTGGGGCGCGGCCTCCCGGCCGGACGGCACCGCCCGGCTGCTGGCGGGTGCCGGCTATCTGCCGGTCGTCCTGTGCGGGCGCAACCCGCGGCTGCGGGCCCGGGTGGCGCGGGTGCCCGGGGTGCTCGCCCTGGACTGGGTGGACGACATGCCGGGGCTGCTGGCCGCCGCGTACGCCCTGGTGGACAACGCCGCCGGCCAGACCGCCGTACAGGCCCTGGCCGCCGGACTGCCCGTGATCGGCTACCGCCCGCTGCCCGGCCACGGGGTGGACGGTGTCCGCCGGATGTCCGACCTCGGCGTGTCGGAACTGGCCCCGAACGGCCCCGCGTTGCTGTCGGCCCTCGCCGGACTCACGGAGGACGGCCCGGAGCGGCCCGAACGCGTGGCCCGGGGCCGGGCCCTGTTCCGGGGCGATCCGATGGCCCACGTGGCGGGACTGTGACGCGGCGCCACCCAGGCGTGCGCTCTCCGACGCCACCCCGTGCGGCGAAACCCCGGGCGATACGGCAGCAACACCCGCAGGCCCCCTGCGCCCGGCGCGTCCCCGACGCACACCGCGGTGCTCGGACACGACGCCCCCAAGACCCGCGAGCTCCGGCCCCGTCCCGCGCGGCGAGACCAGGACGACCGGGGGCCCGCTGCGCCGAGGGCGTGGCCGGCGGTCGTGGCCGACGTGTTGACCGCCGGTCATCGGTGGGCCGGTGCAGTGGGTGTGGGGGTTGGTCCCGCCGGGCCGTGGTCGCGGAGCGGGCCGACCGCCAGGCCGGCCTCGGTGCAGCCCTGCACGAGGGCCGGCAGCGCGCCGAGGGCCGAGCGCCAGCAGCCCGGGGCCGCGACACGGTCCGAGTCGTGCAGCAGGACGGTACCCCCGCCGCGCAGATCCGCCGCGACCAGGGCCCGCACGGAAGCCGGGGTGGCGTCGGCCGTCCAGTCCTTGCCCCAGGCCGACCACAGCACCGGCCGGAGGCCGGCCCGCCGTGCCGCCAGCCAGCGTCCGGAGGTGAGGATGCCGTACGGCGGGCGGTACCACTGCGGCCGGTGGCCGGAGATGTCGTGCACCGCACGGACGGTCCGGGCGACCTCCTCGGCGTCGCGGGCCGGGGCGGGACGCCAGGGGCGGTCGTGCGTCCAGCCGTGCACGGCGAGTTCGTGCCCCCGCCGCGCGGTCTCCCGGACCAGCTCGGGATGACGTACCACGTGCTCGCCGAGCACGAAGAAGGTCGCCCGCACCCCGAGCCCCTCCAGCGCGTCCAGGAAGCACGGGGTCGAGGCCGGGTCGGGGCCGTCGTCGAAGGTCAGCGCGATGTGCCGGCGGCGGCCGGCGCCGGACAGCTGCGGAAACAGCAGCAGCCGCACGCCCGGAAGCCAGGTGGCCGCCGGTCCGATGTGTGCGGCCGCGACACCGGCCGGCAGCAGGAGGGCCGCCCTCCGCCAAGCACGGGCACGGGCACGGCCGGGCGTCGGAACCATCGCTGAACCGCCTTCCTGGTAGTGATGTCCCACGGTGACGTACTAACGGCGTACTCCGTGCGGGTGGCGTGTCCCGTGGTCCGGGTGGTCCCGCACGTGCGCGTCCCACTCCTGCCCCTCGGCCGAGGCGTGGCCGAGCCCCAGACTGCCGATTCCGATCAGCAAGATGCCGATCACCTCCGGGATCACGCGCAGCCCCAGCTGGATCACCTCGTCGAACAGCGCCCAGCCGAGGACCACGCTGGTGATCGCGTCGCCGAGGGTGAGGGCCGGCTGCGACGCCGTCAGGGAACCGGCGGCCAGCGCGCTCTGCAGCAGCAGGAAGGCGACGATCCCGACGGCGCCGGTGGCGTACAGCGACCAGTGGGCGAACATCGCGCCCGGCCCCTGATCGAGCCACCCCACGGCCTCCTTGAGCAGGGCGGCGGTGGTCGCGAAGCACATGGCCGAGGCGAGGCCGAGCAGCGCGGCCCGGGTGGCGCCCTTGGTCGGACGCGCGAGCGCCACCAGCAGCGCCACGGCACCGAGCGCCCCGCCGCCTCCCACCAGCCAGGACCCGGGCGACGCCGTGGGCCGGCCGGCGGACGGCGACGCCGCCACGAGGAAGAGGGCCAGCCCCACCGCGAGGGCGGCGAACGCCAGCCAGGTCCGGCGGTCCGGGGCCCGCCGGAAGACGAGACTGCCCACGACCAGGGTGAACAGCAGCTCGGCGGCGAGCAGGGGCTGGACGAGGGACAGGCTGCCCGTGGCCAGTGCCGCGCCCTGCAACACGCTGGAGAGCGCCAGCAGCCCGCTGCCGGCCAGCCAGTTCGGGTGCCGCAGCAGATGCGTGAGCCGGCGCAGGGCGGCCCGCGCCCCGGTGCCCTCGTCGGGTTCCTGCACGTTGGCCCGGCGCTGCAGCACCGACGCGGACGCGTTGGACAGAGCCGCGAGCAGGGCGAGCAGCACCGTGACGGCGGTCATGACGGTTCACCCGAGGCGGGCGGCGAGCCACCGGTAGAGCCCGGGAGCGACGCCCCGCACCCGGGCGGGACAGCGCAGCCAGCCGGGGACGTACACCTCGTCCTTGCCGTGCTGGACGGCGCTCCAGACGGCGTCCGCCACCCGTTCGGCCGGCACCGGCCGCGGCCACGTCCGGGTGTAGGGGGCGCCCCGCCGCTCGAAGAAGGGCGTGTCGACCGCGCCGGGGATCACATGGGTGACGCCCACCCCGGTGCGGCGCAGTTCGTAGCGCAGCGCGTCGGCGAAGGCGGCGAGGGCGGCCTTCGCGGCGGAGTACACGGCCTCACCGCGCACCCCGACGCTCCCCGCGACGGACCCGATGAGCACGATGTGTCCCGAACCGGCCGCGACCATGTGGGGCAGCAGGGCGCGTACGAGGTGCAGGGTGGCCAGCAGGTCGACGCCGACGATCTCGTCGATGCGCGCCGGTGGCATGGCGGTGAAGTCCCCGGCCCAGCCCACCCCGGCGCTCGCCACCAGCAGGTCGAGACGGCCGGTGTGGTCCAGGACGAGGTCGGTGAGCAGACGGTCGGCACCCGGCCGGGTCAGGTCGGCCGGCGCGGCCAGGGCGTCGAAGCGCGCGGCCAACTGCTCCAGGCGGGTGGCGTCGCGCCCGTTGAGCACCAGCCGCCAGCCACCCTCGTCGGCCAGCCGGCGGGCGACGGCGGCGCCGATGCCCGAGGAGGCACCCGTCACCAGGGCGGTGCCCCGGCCGGCCCGGTCGCCGGCGGACAGCGGGGCGGCGCCCGCCTCCGGGGCAGAGGTCGTGACCGGCCCGGGGCGGTTCGACGGTCCTGCGGGGGGCGGGGCGTGGGACATGATGACGACCTCACTGCGACGTGTGCACGGGCTCGCGAACTCCGGGGCCGAACCTTCGCGGTGTATCCAGGGCGCCACACACTGAAACACCGCGCACGGCGGAGCCCGGCCGGACGCCCGGTACAGGTGAACGGAGGGGGTCCGGTCGCCGTGTGGTGCGTCCGGTACGACCATGGAGCGCGGGGCCGGAAGAGGCCGGATCCGTGAGGCCGTTCCTCTGGTCCTCCGACCGTACGCCGGGGCACCTGGCCGGAGAAGGGGGGCCTCGGTCCTCGCACCGCGCGGCTGGGTCCGGACGGACTCGTCGACCGGCCACCGCGCGGCTGGCTGCGGCTGCGGGCTCGTCGACCGGCCGCCGTACGGCGGGGCCGTCGCCATCCGGATCCGGTCGAGCGGGCCTCCGGACCACGGCGGCCTGCACGAGCCGCTGCGCGGACGCGACCAGTCCTGCCGCACACCCGCCCGTAGTCCACCGGCGCGGGGGCAGCGCGGAACGCGCACAGGAGGCGGTTCGGCCGTCCCGGTACCAGCCGGACACGCGGGCCGGGCCGGGCGGCGACCGGTGCGTGCGGCGGCCCCGGCCGCCATGGGCCGGCTGCGGACATCGCCACGCACGCTCGCCTACATCGACGCGCCCCGGACGAGCTGCTCACCCACCTGGACGATCCTGGCCGGCCGATCGGCTGCGGGGCGCTGCCGGACGGGGGCGCCCTGTCCTCCTGCCGTCACCGGCGTTCAGGGACACCCTGGGGACCGCACGCGGGGGCTCCGTGTTTCCGGTGCGCCCGGACGGTCGTCCAGGCGCACCAATCCCGGAGCGGGCCCGACGCGCCGTCCGGGGCCCTGGACCCGGTCTGCGTGAGCTGACCGGCGCGGCGGGTCAGTCCAGGCCGGGCACCGGTGCGCCGGAGGGCACACCGGCGCCGAGGTAGGCGTCGTAGAAGTCCTTCCAGGGCGCGCCGGCCCCGGCGTGCGGGCCCTCGAAGCGCTCGCCGCGTGCCGTGGCGTCGAGTGCGGCGAGGCAGACCTCCCAGCCGGCGCCGTTACGGGCTGCGGTGTCGGCCTCGCCGAGGACGTTGGTGAGGGTGAAGCGTGTGCGGCGTTCCCCGACGGCCTCCAGGTCGAAGCGGAGTTCGTCGCCGCCCCACTCGAAGGACAGGTGCCGGGGCGGGTCGACGGCGAGCACGCGGCCGGTGGACTCGGGCATGTTCGGGTCGCCGCTGAAGCGGATGGTGCCGCCGGGGCGCAGCTCCATCTCGGCGCGGGAGGGGAACCACTGCGCCAGTTCGCCGGGATCGGTGACGAACCGCCAGACGCGGTCCACCGGGTGGTCGTAGGTGCGGCTGAACCGGACGGCGGGGCGGCCGTCGTCCAGGGTCAGATAGGTGCCGGTGAGGTCGACGGGCATGGTGCTTCAGTCCTTCGCTGTGGGGGGTCAGGTGTCGTCCGAGGTCTCGTCGAGACGCCGGCCCAGGGCGTCCAGTCGGCTGTTCCACAGCCTGCGGTAGGGCTCCAGCCAGGCGTCGAGGGCGGCGATAGGTGCCGGGTCCAGGGCGTAGACGCGGCGCTGCGCGTCCTGTCTGACCCGGACCAGGCCCGCCTCGCGGAGCACCTTCAGATGCTTGGAGGTGCTCGGCTGGCTCAGTCCGCAGGCTTCGACGATCTCCCCGACGGAACGGGGGCGTTCCAGCAGGAGGGCGACGATGGCCCGGCGGTGCGGGTCGGCGAGTGCGGACCAGAGGGCGGCGTCGGACACGAGCCTCAATATGCCTCACGGGTTATATGCCAGTCAAGGAATGCAAGGAAGGGAAACGTTGCCGTTTCGCTAAGCGTGTCGTACGCTCGATGTGTACGAAACAGTTTCGTTTACGAGCTGTCTGCCTACCTGCGCACCGAACGACTTGCCCTGGAGTGGTTCCCCATGTCCCAGAAGACCCTCGCCGAAAGCTCCCGAGCGGGAGCCGGTGCGATCGAGCACGGCGGGGCGGCCTCACCGAAGCGGTGGTGGATCCTCGCGGTCATCGCCATCGCCCAGCTGATGGTCGTCCTCGACGCCACGATCGTGAACATCGCCCTGCCCTCCGCGCAGACCGACCTCGGCTTCTCCGACGGCAACCGGCAGTGGATCGTGACGGCGTACGCCCTCGCCTTCGCCTCCCTGCTGCTGCTTGGTGGACGGATCGCCGACCTGTTCGGGCGCAAGCCGGCCTTCCTCGTCGGCGTCGTCGGCTTCGCCGCGGCCTCCGCGCTGGGCGGCGCCGCGAACGGCCTCACCATGCTGGTGGCCGCCCGGGCCCTGCAGGGCGCCTTCGGCGCACTCCTCGCGCCCGCCGCCCTGTCGCTGCTGAACACCACGTTCACCGACGCCAGGGAACGGGCCCGCGCCTTCAGCGTGTACGGCGCGATCGCCGGCGCCGGCGGCGCCGTGGGCCTGCTGCTCGGCGGCGTGCTGACCGACGCGCTGGACTGGCGCTGGACCCTGTACGTGAACGTGGCCATCGCGGTCGTCGCCTTCGCGGGCGGCTGGATCCTGCTCGGCAACCACCGCGACGCGGAGAACGCCAAGCTGGACGTGCCGGGCACGGTGCTCGTGGCCGCCGGTCTCTTCTCCCTGGTCTACGGCTTCTCCAACGCCGAGACCCACGACTGGGGTTCGCCGCTGACCTGGGGCTTCCTGACCGCGGGCGGTGTGCTGCTGGTGGCCTTCGCCTGGTGGCAGACCAGGGCCGCGCACCCGCTGCTGCCGCTGCGCATCCTGCTCGACCGCAACCGCGCGGCGTCCTTCCTCGCGGTGCTGATCACCGGCGCGGGCATGTTCGGCGTGTTCCTCTTCCTGACCTACTACCTCCAGCTCAACCTCGGGTTCAGCCCCACCAGGACCGGTGTGGCGTTCCTGCCGATGGTCGGCGCGCTGATGGTGACCGCGCAGGCGGGCACCACGGTCCTGGTGCCCCGTCTCGGCCCGAAGGCCGTCATCCCGCTCGGCTTCGCCATCGCCACGGCCGGCATGGCCTGGCTCACCGGCATCGGTCTCGGCTCGCACTACCTGAGCGCGGTGCTGCCCCAGCTGATCGTGATCGGCGTGGGCCTCGGCATGGTGATGCCGCCGGCCATGCAGCTGGCCACCGGCGGGGTCGCGGCCGAGGACGCGGGCGTGGCCTCCGCGACCGTCAACGCCATGCAGCAGGTGGGCGGTTCGATCGGCACGGCCCTGCTGAACACCCTCGCCGCGAGCGCCGCCACCGACTACCTCTCCGGACGGGACGCCACCAGCAAGCTGGTGCGGGCGCAGGCGACGATCGAGAGCTACACGACCGCGTTCTGGTGGTCCGCGGGCTTCTTCGCCGCGGGCACGGTGCTCGCCTTCCTGCTCTACCGGCGCGGTGTTCCGCGGCAGGACGCCGGGGCCACACAGGTCGTGCACATGTGACATCCGCACCACCGAGCCCGGGGGGCCGCCGTCGGCAGGGAGACGGCGGCCCCTCGCCCTGTCATGGTGGGAGTGTGCGCAAGGCACCGGCGGCACTCGGCAGCGCCCCGCCCCTCGTGCTCGCCCCGGGCGGCGCGGTCGTACGGCGCCCGAGACGGGCTCGGTACCCGCACCCGACACCCCGCCAGCCCGGCTGGTGGTGGGCGGCCCGGACCGGTACGTTCGCAATCCGGTCCACGTCGTGGTCGTCGCCGTTACGCACCGGGCAGGGCCTGCTGCCCGCCCGGCCGGTGCTCGTCGGCCATGCGGCCGGTGCCTGGGTACTGACCTGGGCATCCGTCCGCTGCCACGCGTAGCCGGGGCCGGTGCGCCGGTTCGGCGCGGCATACGTGCACCACCGGCGGCCGGCGCCGGCCTCGCGGCCCGGCGCCGGGCGCTTGAGACGGCGTCGGCGGGTAACTCAGCTGATCAGGGGCACGGACGCGGAAGGAGAGGCCATGTCCGGCGAGGAAGACGAGAAGGACCGCAAGGAACAGTTCGACACCGCCCTGGAGGAAGTGCTCCGGGAGGTCGAGGAGGCAGAGAAGCGCGACGAGGACAAGACCGACGACGGCGGCGAGGCCGGGGACGCCGTCACGCCGAACACCGGAGCGCAGGAGCAGGCGGAAGGGGACTGAGGGGACCGGACGGGGACCACCGCGCCTTCACGGGATGCGGTGACCGCCGCGCCTCCCCTCGGCAGAAGCGCCGTGCCCTCTCGGGGGCGGGGTACCCGGGCCTCATGGACAGTCACGAGTGCGGACCCCGGATGCCTCCGCCCCGGGGCGGCCTCTCCGCAGCAGTCACCGCGTACCTGCGCGGCTCGGGCCCCCTCCCCCAACCGGCCGAGGCCGGGGCGGCGGACCCGTACGGCGACGACGCGCACCTCGCCCTGTACCTCTGCTACGAGCTGCACTACCGGGGCTTCGCGGGCGTCGCCCCGGAGTCCGAGTGGGACCCCGACCTGCTGCGTGTCCGTGCCGCGCTGGAGCGCCGCTTCCTGTCCGCGCTGCGCGCCGACACGCCGGGCCACGACAGTCTCGACGAAGCGCTGGGCGCGCTGCTGGTGGAACCGGCCGAGGGCGACGGGGTCACCCATTTCCTGTGTGCCGAGGGCGAGTTGTGGCAGCTGCGCGAGTACGCCGCTCAGCGCTCCCTCTACCACCTGAAGGAGGCCGACCCGCACGCCTGGGTGCTGCCCCGGCTGTGGGGCCGGGCCAAGGCGGGGATGGCGGCGGTGGAGTTCGACGAGTTCGGCGGCGGCCGGGCCGAGCGGGTCCACGCGCGTCTGTTCGCCGCGCTGATGGCGGACCTCGGCCTCGACACCGCCTACGGCCGCTATGTGGACGCGGCCCACGCGGAGATGCTGGCCGTCGTCAACCTGATGTCCCTGTTCGGCCTGCACCGCGAGCTGCGCGGCGCGCTGGTGGGCCATTTCGCCGAGGTGGAGATCACTTCCTCGCCGGGCTCCCGCCGGCTCGCCGAGGCCATGCGCCGTACGCGCGCCGGGCCCGCCGCGGAGTTCTTCTACGACGAGCACGTCGAGGCCGACGCGGTCCACGAACAGGTCGTCCGCCACGAGGTGATCGGCGGGCTGCTCGCCGAGGAGCCGGAACTCGCGGCGGACGTGACCTTCGGGATCGACGCGACCGAGTACCTGGAGGACCGGCTGGCGCGGCGGCTGCTCGCCGACTGGCGCGCCGGGCGCTCCTCCCTGCGCCGCCCCCTGACAGAGGAAATGTCCCATACATCCTGAATGCCGGGGTACTCGCGTGAGGTGATCGCTATGGTGCTTCCGGGTGTGTACGCCCCGCAGGACGATACGGAGTTGCTGGCGGAGTCACTCCGCGAAGAGGCTCCGGTACCCGGTGACCGGGTCCTCGACGTCGGCACCGGCAGCGGGGCACTGGCCCTGGAGGCGGCCCGGCACGGGGCCGAGGTGACCGCGGTGGACGTGTCCCGGCCGGCGGTCTGGACGGCCCGGATGAACGCCTGGCTGACCCGGCTGCCGGTACGGATCCGGCGCGGCAACCTCTTCGCACCGGTCCGGGACCGCACGTACGACCTGATCCTCGCGAACCCGCCGTACGTCCCCGCACCCGATGCCGGCCGCGGGCCGCGCGGCCGCTCCCGGGCCTGGGACGCGGGCCGGGACGGGAGGCTGCTGCTGGACCGGATCTGCCGGGACGCGCCCGCGTTGCTGCGCCCCGGCGGTGTGCTGCTGATCGTGCACTCCGCGCTCAGCGATCCCGACCGCACCCTGCGACTGCTGCACGCCGCCCACCTGACGGCGACGGTGGTGCGGCGCCGCCGGATCCCCCTGGGCCCGGTGCTGCGCT
Organism: Streptomyces sp. NPDC048191; assembly: GCF_040652655.1. Taxonomy (NCBI): domain Bacteria; kingdom Bacillati; phylum Actinomycetota; class Actinomycetes; order Kitasatosporales; family Streptomycetaceae; genus Streptomyces; species Streptomyces sp. NPDC048191. Next base: position 193,855 of record NZ_JBEZMO010000016.1, on the reverse strand, counting down.
CGCGGGAGGACTGGCTGCGCCGGCGCGGGCTGCTCGCACCGGACGCACAGGGCGAGGAGTTGGTGGTGGTCCGTGCCGAACGAACGCGCTGACCGAGCCCGTCGGATCACCGTCCAGCGGCAGGGGCCGTTGCTGGTCGAGGGGCCGGTGGAGGTGGAGTTGGAGGACGGCACCACGGTCTCCTCGGACCGTTTCCGTGTCGCCCTGTGCACCTGCCGGCGCAGTGGCCGCTATCCGTGGTGCGACACGAGTCACCGGCGCAAGGTCAAGAACACCGGTTGAAACCGGTTGTTTTTCGCCGCTCCCCGGGAGGCCCCCCACGGGCCTACCCGGGGAGCGGCTGTGTGCCCGGAGGCCGGCGGGCGGCCCCACTCCGCCCGTCGGCTCCGGTGCGAGATCGCAGGTACCCCGCTCCAGGGGCCGCACTCCCCGGTTGCGGACCTGTTCCGGCGTGTGCGGGGTTCCTTGCGATCCCGGTCTAGAAGGCGAAGACGCCGCCGCCCACGGAGTCCCGCATGCACGTGTTGCCGAAGGTGCGCTCATAGGAGACGCGCTTGCCCTGCCAGACCCCCTGGACGGTGACGACGACCGGGTCGTACAGCTTGTTGCACCACACGTCGCCGGGCTTCAGGGCGTTGAAGTCGCCGCCCGTGCCGCGCAGTTCGGCGCAGGCCTGGGCCGCGGCCGGGTGGGTGCCGGAAGCCGAGGGGGCGCAGTTGAGGGTGACGGCGCGCTCCGGGGTCGCCGTGGCCGCGTCGCTGCCGTGGCCGGTGGTCAGCACCAGCGCCGAGGGGGCGTAGAGCGACGACGGGGCGGCGCCCGGTGCAGCGACGGCGGCCCCGGTCAGGGGTCCGCAAACGGCAGCGGCCGTGAGGCCGAGAGCCGCTGCCCAGCGCGCGGTGTTCCGCATTGTGTGCATCCTTCCGCTCGGTTAGACGGGTGCCCGCTCCGGCCCGGTCGGCGCCGGAGCGGCGAGCGCCACTCTGCCGAGTCCGCGGCGGAAACACACATCGAACCCATGGGTTTCAGTAACCTTGCGTATTGAAGCAGTGGCGTGAAGTCACGGAAATCGAACACGACAACCGCCCAACTGAGCGGTTCTTGATCTCGGAAAGCGGTCACATGGCCGAAAATCACTGCCTCGTTAATAGGCCTGAAACATTCCGGCTCCGCTCCGAGTGAACCCTTTCACGACCCCTTCACGACTCCTTGCGTTCATGAAGGCAGGCGCGTAAGCCTGATTACATGATTACAACTGAGCAGACGGAGAAGCTGCGCGGCTGGTTCGCCGGCCGGCTGCCCGACGATCTCTTCGAGGAACTGGTCGAGGTGACCGCCGACCGCGAGGAGATCACCGTGATCGGCCGCATCCCCGAGCCCCGGCTCGCCGGGGGAGCCCCGGACGCCGAGCGGGCGGCCGCCCTGCGCGCCCGGATCCAGGAGTTCCGGGAGCGGACCCGGGAGAACCGGATGGAGGTCGCCCGCGAGGCCGAGCACCTGTTCCGCCGCAAGGTCTCCTGGGGCGCGGTGTGCGGCCCGGAGCGCGCGCTGTTCACCCATGTGGCCGCGCCGGTGATGACCCGGCTGCGCCAGCCGGAGCGTCAGGTCCTGGACACCCTCATCGCGGGGGGTGTGGCCCGCAGCCGCAGTGACGCCCTCGCCTGGTGCGTGCGTCTGGTCCAGCGCCACACCGAGGACTGGCTGACCGAACTGCGCGAGTCACTGGAACACGTCCAGCGGGTACGGGCGCAGGGGCCCGACGCGGAGGAGGTGGCCGATTCCTCCACCGACGACGGCGAAGATGGATGATTCATCCTCTGGCAGGGGCCTCCACCGGGACCTTACGGTCGGCACACCGCTCCGGACGACCCCTGCCGGCGCCGCAACACCCCTGCGGCCCCACGGTCGTCCGCCACCCCGCGCGACCAAGCGCTCCATCGCCGCGACCTCGCCGGAGCCCTCCGTGACCCCTCAGTCCCCCGACTCCCCCACCGCGCCGCCGCCCTCCCTCACCGAGGTCGAGCCCTACGGCGTCGAGCGCATCCCCGACGCGGACCGCACCGCGACCCCGCTGGACCTCTTCCGGGTCGCCTTCGGCGGTGCCAACACCTTCTCCACGTGTGTGCTCGGCGCGTTCCCGATCCTGTTCGGGCTCTCCTTCCGGCAAGGGCTCGCGGCCACCGTCCTCGGTGTCGTCGCGGGCGCGCTGATCCTTTGTCCGATGGCCGTGTTCGGCCCGGTCAACGGCACCAACAACGCGGTCTCGTCCTCCGCCCACCTCGGCGTGCACGGCCGCGTGGTCGGCTCGTTCCTGTCGCTGCTGACGGCCGTCGCCTTCTTCTCCATCTCGGTGTGGAGTTCGGGCGACGCCCTGGTCGGCGGCGCGCACCGGCTGTTCGGCCTGGAGCGCAGCACACCGTCGTACGTGGTGGCGTACGCCCTCTTCGCCGGGCTGGTCCTCGCGGTGTGCGTCTACGGCTTCCGGTTCATGCTGTTCGTCAACAAGATCGCGGTGGCCTCGGCGACCGTGCTGTTCCTGCTCGGCGCGATCGCCTTCGCCGGTGACTTCGACCCGTCGTACGCCGGTGTCTTCACGCCCTCGGCGAACGCGGCGACGCAGTCGATGTTCTGGCCGTCGTTCATCGGCGCGGCCCTGATCGTGCTGTCCAACCCGGTGTCGTTCGGCGCGTTCCTCGGCGACTGGTCGCGCTACATCCCGGCGAACACCCCGCGCCGCAAGGTGGTCGGCGCCGCGTTCCTCTCCCAGATCGCGACCCTGCTGCCGTTCGTCTTCGGCCTGGCGACCGCGAGCATCATCGCGACCAAGGCGCCGAAGTACGTCGACCCGGCCGCGCCGGACTTCGTGGGCGGGCTGCTGGCGATCTCGCCGAGCTGGTTCTTCCTGCCGGTGTGTCTGCTCGCCCTGATCGGCGGCATGTCGACGGGCACCACCTCGCTGTACGGCACCGGCCTGGACTTCTCCTCGGTGTTCCCGAAGCTGTCGCGGGTGCAGGCGACGTTCCTGGTCGGCGTGTTGTCCATCGCATTCATCTTCGTCGGCCGCTTCGGCCTCGACCTGGTGCAGTCGATCTCCACCTTCGCCACGATGATCATCACCTGCACCACGCCGTGGATGGTCGTGATGATGCTCGGCTTCTACACCCGGCGCGGCTGGTACGACCCCGACGCCCTGCAGGTCTTCAACCGCCGCCAGCGGGGCGGCCGTTACTGGTTCGCGCACGGCTGGAACTGGCGTGGGATGACGGCCTGGTGGGTCTCGGCGGTGATCGGCGTGCTGTTCACCAACATCCCGGGTCAGTTCGTCGGCCCCCTGGGGAACCTGGCCAACGGCGTCGACATCAGCCTGCCGCTCTCGCTCGCGGTGGCCGCGATCCTCTTCCTGGCGCTGCTGCGGCTGTTCCCCGAGCCCCGGGCGGCCTACGGGCCCGAGGGCGCGCGTCTGGCGCGTACCGTCGAGGCGCCGGTGCCGCCGATCACCGGTCCCGGAGCTCCGGCGGGCGACACGCCGGCCGCGCTCACGGCCGAGGCGGGCCGATGAGCGGCTGGCTCGACCTGTCGGTGCCCGTGGTCACCGGGATGCCCGTGTACCCCGGTGACCCGGAGGTCACGGTCGGGCCGGCCCTGAGCGCGCAGGCGGACGGCGTCAACGTCCTGGCGCTGCACCTGGGTTCGCAGTCCGGCACCCATGTGGACGCGCCGTACCACGTCGACGACGCCTGGCCCCGGCTGGACGAGCTGCCCCTGGACCGGTTCGCCGGACCCGCGGTCGTGGCCGACGTCCGGGGACTGGCGCCCCGCTCGCCGATCGCCCCGGCTCAGCTGGCCCCCGCGCTGGACGCCCTCGCGGCGGCGCCCGGCGCGTTGCTGCTGCTGGTCACCGGGTGGTCGGCGCACTGGGGCACCGACGCCTACCTCGACCATCCCTGGCTGACTCCCGAGGCCGCGGCGGGCGTGCTGGAGGCCGGTGGCCGCACCGTGGCGGTGGACGCGCTCAGCGTGGACCCGACGCCCCGGCCCGGCGATCCTCACGCGGACCTCGGTCTGCCTGCCCACCGGGTGCTGTGCGGTGCGGGCGGGGTGATCGCCGAGAACCTCTCCGGCCTCGACCGGCTGGTGGACGCGGAGGCGATCGAGGTGTTCCTCTTCCCGCTCCGGCTCCCCGGAGCGGACGGTGCTCCGGTACGGGCGGTCGCCCGGGTCGGATGACGGCCGCGCGGGCCGCCCCGCGACGGCGGACCCGCGCCTGCCGGGCACCTGCGGACCGGTGGCCGGAATGGACAACTCCGCACTTTTGACGGGGAGTTGGCACGACGATCCGGTACGTTGACGGCCATGACCGAATTCGTGTTGGTGGCGGGCGCCTGGCTGGGCGCGTGGGCGTGGGACGAGGTGGCGGCCGACCTGCGCGCCGCCGGCCACGAGGTGCACGCCCTCACCCTGTCCGGGCTGGCCGAGAAGAAGGCGGTGCCCGCGGGACAGCAGACCCACGTCCAGGACATCGTCGACGAGGTCGAGCGGCGGGAGCTGCGGGACGTCGTCCTCGTGGGGCACAGCTACTCGGGCGTGCCGGTCGGGCAGGCGGCCGAGCGGATCGGTGACCGGTTGCGCCGCGTGGTGTTCGTCGACTCCAACGTGCCGGAGGACGGGGTGTCCTTCCTCGACGGCTTCCCCAGCGACCACATCCGTGCCTCGCTCTCCGAGCACGACGGGGTCTGGCCGCTCCTCCCGCCGGCGGCCTACGCCGGCCAGGACCTCACGGACGAGCAGATCGCCCGTCTCATCGACGAGGGCACCCCGCACCCGGCCGCCACGCTCACCGAACCGGCCGTGCTCAAAAGGCCGTTGGCCGAACTGCCGGCGACGTACGTCAAGTGCCTCCTGGACGGACCCGAACCTCTGCCCGCGGTGACCGAGGCGTTGCGGGGCGGGCGCTGGGAGCTGGTGGGACTGAACACCGGCCACTGGCCGATGTTCTCCACCCCCCGGGAGCTGGCCCGTCTCCTCAAGGAGGCGGCCGCCCGCCCCTGAAGCCACCGCCCGCGGCCCCGGGGCCTGGCCCTAGGTGCGCCGTTGCGGTTCCACCGCCGGGCGGGCGGCCGGTCCGCCGGTACCGGCGATGGACAGGGAGCCGGGGCTCGCCGAGGTCGCGTCGGTCACCCAGCGCTGCCCGGCCGAGTGGTCGCGGACCTTGACGACGAGGTCGGCATCCGGGTCGGTGCCGGAGGTCGCGAGGGCGAGGGTCCGGTCCCAGCGGGGCAGCAACTCGCCCTGCACCGTGAGGTCGTAACGCACGTCGTCGCCCCGCTTCGAGCCGGCGTCGGCGCAGGTGCCGAGGATCACCACTCCGGCGTCGGCGTGCGAGTCCAGGCACAGTCCCGAGTCGGCCGCGCTGTGCAGGCGCCCGTCGGTGTCGTACGTCCACTGCTGGGTGGGCGACGCGGAGCAGACCGCGAGGACCGCGCCCGCGCCGGCCTTCGGTGTGCCCTTGGTGTCCAGGCACAGGTCGGCCGCGGCGTTGCGCAGCCGGGTGGGACGCCCGGCCGCGGGCAGGGCCGCGGCGCCGGGGCCGGAGGCCGACGGGGGCGGCGACTGGCCGGCGGCGGTACCGGGGACGGCGTTCGTGGAGGCCACCGGGTCGGTGCCGGCACCGCTGTCCGGCCACAGGCTGATCGCGAGGACGGTCGCCAGCAGTCCGGCCGAGGCCACGCCGACGCCGGTGAGCAGCGTCCGGGAACTCCAGGCCGTGCCGGGGACACGGGCGAGCGGTCCGGGCTCGCCGCCGCGCCGCCGGCCGCGGGACCCCGGGGTCCGGGCCCGGGGCTCGCCGTCGCCGCGCCGCCGGGTGCCGGCCAGGGTGGCACGGGCGAGCAGGCCGGGTCCGTCGCCGCCGCGCCGGCGCCCGCCGGAGCGACGGGAGCCACCGCGGGTCCGGGCGGCACCCGGGCGGCGGCCGGGCCGCGAGTCGAGGTAGCGGCGGGCGCCCCAGCCGAGCACGGCCTCGGCCAGCAGCACGCCGGGCGCCGCGTCGGCGTGGCCCAGCTGCTCGGCGGCGTGCCGGCAGTAGGTGCAGGCGGAAAGGTGCTCCTGGACGTCGGGCAGCAGAGCGCCGCCCCGGCGGATCGGAACGTCCAACAGGCGGTTGTAGTAGCGGCATTCCTTGCCGGGCGCGAGTTCCCGGTGAGCGCGCACCAGGCCCTCCCGGAATTTCTCACGCGCCTGCTCCAGCGCGACCGCCGCGCTCTCGACGTCCACACCGAGCAGTCCCGCGGGCACGGTTATCGGCTCGGCCTCCACCTCCATGTGCCACAGCAGCGCCTGCTCCAGTCGGGGAAGGGCGTGAAATGAGCGGTCGGAGAGGGCCCGGTTTTCCGGTATCAGGGTCTTCGCGGCGCGCATACCGCGACCGCCGGCCGGTTTGCCGAGTCCGGGCAGTACGGCGGTGATCCGGTCGGTGCCGGACCAGTTGACGACCGTGTCCCGGACCGCCACGAGCAGCCGGGGACGCAGCGCCTCGCCGGGTTCGCCGAGCGCGAGCCGTCCCAGGACCTGGTGGAAGGCGGTGGCGGTGACCATGTGGGCGAGCGGCCCGGACAGGGCGAGGCAGACGACCGCGTAGTCCTGGGCGGGCTGCCAGTGCCGGGCCATCAGCAGGGCCGCGGACCGGGAGGCCTCCGCGTCGGAGCCGGCCCGCAGCGGGCCGGCGAGGGACTCGTCGGACTCCCCCGTATCGCCGCCGGGCGGCGGAAAGGGAGGACGAGGAGGGTGGGGGGTGGGCACTGAGCGGATTCCTTTGGTGCGTCTTGCGTAGATGCGTACCTCTGCGGCGCGCGGGGAGGGAAATTCGCCGGCGCTCGGCCGTCGAAGGTTCCGCAAACCGCCGGAAGAACCCCGGATTTTACCCCCCGCACGGGCGTTTCAACCCTTGCACAACTTCCACACGAGCAACAAGGCACCCGCACAACATCCGGTCTTTTGAAGCAAAGTCAGAAAGCGGCCGCCGTCCGCCCTCTCCTGCGGACGGGCTTTCCGCATTCCGTGCGCCCCGTGTGAAGCACGCGCACACACCGGCGGGCACGCGCACGCTTCCGGGGTGTGCGGGCCGGTAGTGGACTGGGTCCGGCCTCTCCGGAAAGGTCCCGCCCACCCTGCCCCGGCCGGCGGCCCCGGCGGCTTCCCCCGCCGGCCGGGGCGGGGCGGCTCCTTCGAGGCCCGGTCGGACTCGAGGCCCGGTCAGATCTGCCAGGACCGCAGCCGGTCGGCCGCGCCGTACACGTCGGTCTTGCCGGAGATCAGATCGCGGGCGAGGTCGACGAGGGCACCGTAGGGCGGGTCGATGCCGACGTCGCTGACGAACATGTAGGCCACGGCGGTCGCGCAGGCGAAGCGGGCGTTGGCCGCGGGCAGCGGCTTGAGCACGGCGAGGGTGTGCAGCAGCGCGGCGGCCCGCCAGGCGGGGTCGGAGTCCACGCCGAGCCGGGGCGGGTCCACCCGGTGCCGGGCGACGGCGGCGACCAGCGCGGAGAAGTCGTCGACCGCGGGCTGGTCGGGCAGGACCTCCTCGTGGCGCTGGAGCAGCCAGGGGACGTCGATGTGGATCACGGAGGGCATGCGTCAGGCGGCCTCGTCCTTCGCGGGGGACTCGTCGTCGGGGAAGGCCGCCGCGAACTCCTCGGCGTGCGCGGCGAAGAACTCGCGGAAGGCCTCGGCGCCCTCCTGCAGCGCCCGGTGCCGGGCGATGTCGGCGGCGGCGGCCTCACGCACGAGGGCCTTCATCGACGTACCGCGTTCCTTGGCGATCTGCCGGAGGTCCTCTAGTTCCCGTTCGCTGAACTCCACGTTGAGAGCTGGCATACCCCTCACGGTACCGCGAGGGTACTTACCCGTAAATATCACCAGGTCAAGCACCTTCGTTCACGGTACCTGCGGGGACCCAGAGCCATGTCCGATTCCCGCCGGTCACCGGGCGCGCGGCGCAGCAGACTCGGCAGCACGCAAGGACAGGCCGACGGAACATGAAGGAGCACACCGATGAGCGCACGCGCCGTCCACACCGTCCACCCCAGCCCGCTGGGCGACCTGCTGCTGACCGGCTCGGTCACGCCGGCCGGACTCACGCTCGCCTCGCTCAGCATGCCCGGGCAGCGCGGTGCGCCCGCCGTCCGCGACGAGGACCGCGACGACGGGCCGTTCGCCGAGGCACACCGGCAGCTCGACGCCTACTTCGCGGGCCGCCTGACCCGTTTCGACCTGCCGCTCGCCGTGACCGGTACGCCGTCGCAGCGGGCGGTGTGGCAGGCCCTCCAGGACATCCCCCACGGCACGACGACCACGTACGGCGGGCTGGCCGCCCGGCTGGGCCTGGCGCGTCCCGCACTGCGTGCCGTCGGCCGGGCGCTCGGCGCCAACCCCCTGCTGCTCGTCCGCCCCTGCCACCGGGTGATCGGCGCGGACGGCTCGATGCGCGGGTACGCGGGCGGAGTCGGGTGCAAGCTGTGGCTGCTCACGCACGAAGGCGCGCTGCAGCCGGCCCTGGTGTGAAGGAGCACGGCATGACGTTCACCCCCGCCGAGGGCCGCCGCCGCGCGGCCCGCACGGACTGGACCGCGCTCGCGGCCGAGCTGGACGAGCAGGGCAGCGCATCCACCGGCCCGCTGCTCTCCCCCGCCGAGTGCGCCGAACTGGCCGGGCTGTACGACCAGCCGGAGCTGTTCCGGACCACCGTCGACCTGGCCCGGCACCGGTTCGGCTCCGGCGAGTACCGCTACTTCACCCATGACCTGCCCGCTCCGGTGGCCGCGCTGCGCGACGCGCTCTACCCGCGCCTGCTGCCGGTGGCCCGGGACTGGGCGGCCCGTCTGGGCCGCCCGGCGCCCTGGCCCGACTCGCTGGAGGCGTGGCTGGCGCGCTGTCACGCGGCCGGCCAGGACCGCTCGGCGCAGATCCTGCTCAGTTACGGGCCGGGCGACTGGAACGCCCTGCATCGGGACGTGTTCGGCGAGCTGGTCTTCCCGTTGCAGGTGGTGATCGCGCTGGACGTGTACGGCACCGACTACACCGGCGGTGAGTTCCTCATGGTGGAGCAGCGCCCGCGTGCCCAGTCCCGGGGCTCGGCGAGCGTCCTGCGCCAGGGACGCGGACTGGTGTTCACCACTCGCGACCGACCCGTGCGCACCCGCCGTGGCTGGTCGGCCGGGGCGATGCGGCACGGGGTGAGCACCGTGCGGTCGGGGCGGCGGCGGACCCTGGGGCTGGTGTTCCACGACGCGGCGTGACCGCAACTCGGGGTCATCGCCCAGGGCCGGCCGTGCCCACGGTGCCGCGCCGGGGCGCGCGGTCACTCGGGGCGTCATGCCGACGGCAGCAGGCCCTCGCCGCCGTCGAAGACGACGCCCTGGAAGGACGCCGCGCGGTACGTCTCCCGGCAGCCGGGGGCGCGATGCGGTCGAACGAGGCCGGGGTGCATGCGGAGACGAAGCACCACACCAGCCGCCCGCACGGCCACACCCAGCGCACGCCGTCCCACGGGTGCGCACCAGGACAACCGCACCGCGCTCGGTCCACCGGGCCACCACCCCCCAACGCCTCGGCCTACAGCACGGCCAGGGCGTGGGTGTGCTCGGGGCGTGCCCGCTGGTGCCGGGACTCGGGGCGGGGTGCTGGGGGTTGCTACCGGCGACGGTGGGTGCGCGCGGCCGGACACCGTGGGGCCGGGCACCAGTGGAACGGAGCCGGTCACCGGGCTCACACGTCGAGCCGGCTGATGCGCACCGCTCCCCCGGCCTCGCCGGGGTGGGCGCTCGTCAGGGTCAGCCGGAGCCGGGAGCCGCGCGCCGCGTCGAAGGTGATCACGGTCGGGCTGTCCGAGGCCGTGGCCCACTCCACCTTCGCGCCGGTCACCGGAACGTAGACGCGTCCGTCCCACACCGCCACCTCGGCCCGCGCGGGCAGCGCGTGCGTGGCGTCCACGGTGAAGGAGACGGCCACCCGGTCGACGGTGCGGGCGCGCCCGAAGTCGACCGACACCCAGTCCTTCGCGCGCGCCCCGTTGAACGCGGGCAGCAGCGCGGTGGCGGACTTGGCGAAGGCGTTGGACCAGCCGGTGGCCGGGTCGCCGTCGAGCATCGCCGCGGGCAGGGTGTCCGGGCGCCCGGAGTAACTGGCGTCCGCCCAGGGGTGGTTCACGGGCGCCGGGTGGTCGGGCTCGAAGCCGGTCACCGGTGTACGAGCGGTGTCCCGCGCCCGGGTGGCGGGCAGGCGGGCCGTGCCGGTGCGCAGCCCGTCCGCCCGTGCGGTGACGGTCAGCGCGCCCGGCTCCGGGCCGGACCGGACGATGGCGAGAGCCTTTCCGTGGAACGCGGTGCGGGTGCTCGCCTGGTAGCGCTCGGCGCTCTCCTCACGGCCGTTGTCGACCCCGGCCAGGGAACCGCCCGTGACGTCGAAGGCGATGAGGTGCCCGGCGTCGGGCACCACCACGCCGTGCGCGTCGACGACCTCGGCGGTGACGAAGACCAGTGAACGGCCGTCGGCGGCGACGGAGTCACGGTCCGCGGTGAGGCGTACGGCGTGCGGGGCCCCGGCCGTGCGCAGCACGTCGGTGGCGACCACCTTGCCGTCCCGTCGGGCCACGGCCTTCAACTCGCCCGGCCGGAACGGCACTTTCCACATCAGGTGCAGCTTGCCCGCGCTGCCGTTGGGGCTGGTGTAACTGCCCGGGTAGGGGCCGTCGGTGAAGGTCTTGTCGTCGCCGGTGGGCTCGGTGGTCTCCAGGTAGGCGCGTCCGTCGGTGGTCTTCTTGACGTGGAACTCCCGTGTGCCGAGGGACCTTCCGTTGAGGAGGAGCTCGACCGACGGCACGTTCGCGTAGGCCCAGACCTCGACCGTGTCGCCCTCCTCGTGGTTCCAGCTCATCGGCAGCAGGTGGACCATGGGCTCGCTCGTCCACTGGCTCCTGAAGAGGTGGTACATGTCCTTGGGGAAGCCGGCCGTGTCGACCGCGCCGAAGAAGGACGCCTTGACCGGGAAGACGTCGTACGGGGTGGGCTCGCCGATGTAGTCGATGCCGGACCACAGGAACTGCCCCGCGAACCACTTGCGGTCCCGGTCCTTCTTGTGCCCGTACTCGCCGCTCATCGTCCAGGAGGCGAGGTTGTTGTCGTAGGAGGAGGTCTCCCGCCTGCCCGGCGTGTGGTTCTCGCCGGTGTTGAGGTGTTCCGGCTCCTGGTACGCGCCCCGGGTCGAGGTCTCCGAGGAGGACTCGGACTCGAAGAGGAACAGGTGGGGGTACCGGGTGTGCAGCGCGTCGACCGACTTGGCCGTGTTGTAGTTCAGGCCCAGGCCGTCGAGCTTGGCGAGCATCAGGTCGGCCGCCGAGCCCTTGGCCGGCACGCCGTGGTACTTGTTCGAGCCGATCACCACCGGGCGGGTGTCGTCCGCGGCCTTGATCGCGCCGATGATCCGGTCGGCCATGGCCAGCCCCGCGGTGGAGGTGGAGTCGGGGATCTCGTTGCCGATGGACCACAGGACGACGGCCGGCGAGTTCCGGGCGGCCAGGACCATCTCGGTGGCGTCCTTCTCGCACCACTCGTCGAAGAACCGGCCGTAGTCGTACGTCGTCTTGCCGGTGCGCCAGCAGTCGAAGGCCTCCACCATCATCACGATGCCCAGTTCCTCGCAGACCTGGATCATCTGCGGTGAGGGCGGGTTGTGGGAGGTGCGGAAGGCGTTGACGCCCATCGACTTCATGATCCGCATCTGTCTGCGGACCGCGTCGACGCTGATCGCGGCGCCGAGCGCGCCCTGGTCGTGGTGCAGGTCGACACCCTTGATCTTGGTGTAGGTGCCGTTCAGGGAGAACCCCTCGTCGGGGTCGAAGCGGTAGGCGCGGATGCCGAAGGGTGTGCGGAACGTGTCGGTGGTGCGGCCGGCCACGCGCAGCTCGGTGTGCAGCGTGTAACGGTGCCCGGGTGTCTCGAAGTCCCACAACAGGGGCTCGTCGACGGTCAGTTCATGGGTCTCGGTGGCCCGGTCGGAGACGGCGGCCGTGGTGGAGGCACGGGCGACCGTGCGGCCGTCGGGGCCGGTGATCCGGGACAGCACCTGTACGTCCGCGCCGGTGCCGGACTCGTTCAGCACCGTCGTCGCCACCCGGACGAGGGCGCTGCCGGCGGAGATCTCGGGGGTCGTGACGCGGGTGCCCCAGCGTGCCACGTGCACCGGTTCGGTGATCACGAGCCGGGCCTCGCGGTAGATGCCGCTGCCGGAGTACCAGCGGCTGCTCGGCAGTTGGTTCTGCACCTTGACCGCGAGCACGTTGGGGGTGCCGCCGTCGGTGTGCACCAGGCCGGTGAGGCCGAGGGCGAAGCCGGTGTAGCCGTAGGGGTGGTGGCCGGCCTGCGTGCCGTTGCAGTAGACGTAGGAGTCCATGTAGACGCCGTCGAACTCCACCGAGATCCGCTTGCCCGCGCAGGACGGCGGCAGGGTGAAGGCGAGCCGGTACCAGCCGAGGCCGCCCGGGAGGAAGCCGGTCCCGCTGGTGGTGCCGTGGTCGGTGGTGGGGGTCTGCTCGATGCTCCAGTCGTGCGGGACGGCGACCTCGCGCCAGGCCGAGTCGTCGTAGCCGGGGGCGGCGGCCTGCGCGTAGGCGCCGGTGGGATCGGTGATGCCGCCCGCGTCGACCAGGGCGAAGCGCCAGCCGTCGCGCAGCGGCACGATGTGGCGTGTGCCGGTCCCGGACGCCTCGGCGGCGTCGGCGGCCGGGACCGCCGGGATGCTCAGCAGTGCTCCGGCCGCGGGGGTGGCGGTGGCGGCGACCAGAACCGATCGGCGAGTGACCGTCATGGCGGCTCTCCCTCGTCAGGACTCAGAAGTACTCACAACTGATCGTGAACAAACAGATTCTGACGGCCCGGCACACACGATCGTCAAGGGTCCGGAACTCCGTGACCACGCCGGACGGCAGATCAGCCGGAATTCCCCCTTGACCGTGTTCGACCTACCGGCCGCCTGGGCGGCGGTCGTGGTTCACGGGAGTCCCCGAAGCACTACGCTGGAACGCGAGAGGTGCCACCTGTTCACTGTGAGTGTGCGCTTGGGAGCGGCGACGATGAGCCGGGTCTATCCGTTCGACGAGGCGGCGACGGCCCGGGCTGTCATCGACGACCACGGAACGCTGGTCGAGTGGAACGAGGGCGCACGGCGGCTGCTCGGCCACCCGGCGGACGCCGTCCTGGGCCGCCCCGCCGCCCGGCTGCTGGCCGGGGAGGAGGACATCCCGGCCGCGCCCACGGGCGGCCGCTGGGAGGGGACGCTCGGATTGCGCCACCAGGACGGCCGCACGGTCCCCGTCTGGCTGCTCGCCCACCGCCGGCCCCCGCACGACGAACGGGGCGGCAGCTGGCTCGTGGTCACCCCGCTGCCCGGCACGGAACCGCCCACCGACGACGACCCGCTCGCCGCGGCCGGCCTGCTCCAGTCGCCCTGTGCGGTCGCCGTGTACGACGCCGAGCTCCGGCTGCGCCGGATGAACGACGCGATGGCCGAGGTCCTCGGGCTGCCGGCGGAGCGCCTGCGCGGGCTGCGACTCGCCGAGATCGGCGGCAAACCGCAGAGCGACGAACTGGAGCAGGGCATGCTCCGGGTGCTGAGCACGGGCAGTCCGCTGGACGTGCAGACCATGCACACCGGCGGAAGGGGCCGCGCCCAGGCCTGGCTCGCCCGGATGGCCCCGGTCCGGGACGCCCGTGGCCGGGTGCGCGGGGTGTGCCTGGCCGCGCACGACATCACCGACAACTACCGGGCCCGGCAGCGGCTGCAACTGGTGAACGAGGCGAGCATGCGCGTCGGCACCACGCTGGACGTCATCCGCACCGCCCAGGAACTGACGGACGTGTGCGTGCCCGCGCTCGCCGACTTCGTCACCATCGACCTGCTCGACCCGCAGGACTACGGCGGCGAGCCCCCGGCCCGCATCACCGCGCCGGTCACGCTGCACCGGGCCGCCCATCGCTCCGTCCTGCACGGGGTGCCCGAGGCCGTGCTGGCGCCCGGGCAGACCGCGCAGTACCCGGCCGGCTCGCCCCAGGCGGACTCGCTCACCGCCGGCCACACGATCATCGCCTCGGCGGTCGCGGGACCGGTGCCGCCGTCGCCGGCCCGGACCGGCGTGCGGATGCGGGGACTCGGCATCCACTCCTCGATGGCGGTGCCCGTCCAGGCCCGCGGGCTGACCCTCGGGGTCGCGCTCTTCACCCGGCACCGGCGACCGGACCCGTTCACCGCGGACGACCGGCTGCTCGCCGAGGAGATCACCACGCGGGCCGCCGTCTGCATCGACAACGCCCGCCGCTACTCCCGCGAACGCGAGACCGCGCTCGCCCTCCAGCGCAGCCTGCTGCCCCGCACGCTGCCGCGCACGGCCGCGCTGGAGGCCTCCTGCCGCTACCTGCCGGCCGCGCGGGCGGGGGTGGGCGGCGACTGGTTCGACGTGATCCCGCTGTCCGGGATGCGGGTCGCGATGGTCGTCGGGGACGTCGTCGGGCACGGTGTGGAGGCCTCGGCCACCATGGGTCGACTGCGGACGGCGGTACGCACGCTCGCCGACATCGACCTCGCCCCGGACGAGCTGCTCACCCACCTGGACGACCTGGTGGTCCGGCTGTCCGAGGAGTCCGGCGGCGACGGCAGCCCCAGCGAGGTCGGCGAGGTCGGCGCGACCTGCGTCTACGCCGTCTACGACCCGGTGTCCAGACGCTGCACCCTCGCGCGCGCCGGGCATCCCCCACCGGTGGTTCTGCTGCCGGGCAGCGCGCCCCGGGCACTGGACGTGCCCGCCGGTCCCCCGCTGGGTCTCGGCGGGCTGCCTTTCGAGTCCACCGAGGTGGAACTGCCCGAGGGCACCGTCCTGGCGCTGTACACGGACGGGCTGGTGTGGGCCCGGGAACGGGACCCGGACACCAACCGAGAGATGCTGTACCGGGCGCTCGGCTCGTCCGCCGACGCCCTGGACGAGACCTGCGACCGCGTCCTGCACACCCTGCTGCCGCCCGGCGGCTCGGCGGACGACGTGGCGCTGCTGCTGGCCCGTACCCAGGGCCTGCCCGCCGAGCAGGTGGCGACCTGGGACATTCCCGCCGACCCGGCGCTGGTCGCGCCGATCCGCAAGCAGGTCGTGGAGCAGCTGGACGGCTGGCGGCTGAGCGAGGCCGCGTTCACGGCGGAACTGGTGGTCAGCGAGCTGGTCACCAACGCCATCCGGTACGGCTCCCACCCCATCCGGCTGCGGCTGATCCACGACGCCACCACGCTGATCTGCGAGGTGTCCGACACCAGTCACACCGCCCCGCACCTGCGCCGGGCCAAGACCTTCGACGAGGGCGGCCGGGGCCTGCTGCTGGTCGCCCAGCTCACCCAGCGCTGGGGCAGCCGGCACACCCCGGAGGGCAAGACGATCTGGGCGGAACTGCCGCTGTACGAGGAGGAGGGGTAGGGCTCAGGACCCCGCCAGCCACGGGCGCACCTGTTTGCGGGCCTCGTGCAGCCGGGACTTGAGGGTGCCGAGCGGGATGCCGACGCGCTCGGCGACCTCGGCGTAGTCCAGCTGGCAGATGTCCCGGTAGACCAGCGGCGCGACCAGGTGCGGATGGGTACGCTCCAGCCGCTCCAGCGCCTCCAGCAGGTCCACCCGGGAACCGGCGATGACGCTGGTGGTGCGCGGGTCGACGGCGTACGACGGCTCGATGGCGGCCGGCTGCTCGGCGGCCCGCCGCTTCAGCTCGCGGTACTTCTGCCGGGCGCAGTTGGCGACGACGGTGTAGAGCCAGGTGCTGAAGCGGCTGCGGCCCTCGAAGGCGGAGATGTGCCGGGCCACCTGGAGCAGCACGTCCTGCGCCGCCTCCTCGGCGTCCTCCCGGCACGGCAGGAAGCGCCCGCAGCGGCGGACGACCTCCGGCCGTATCTCGTGCAGCAGCCGGTCCAGGGCCGCGCTGTCACCGGCGGCGGCCCGCCGCGCGAGGTCTTCCATCGGCGCCTGGTCCTGCACGGACGGGCCCTCCTCCAAGTCGATCTCAGGCCAGGCATGATAGTCGTATGCACTCCCTGGAGCGGATCGGCCGCTACCGCCTCGAACGGCCGCTGGGCACCGGCGGCTTCGCCACGGTGTGGCTCGCGCACGACGACGAGCTGCAGGCCCCGGTCGCGGTGAAGGTCCTCGCCGAGAACTGGGCGCACCGGCTCGACATCAGGGACCGCTTCCTGTCCGAGGCCCGGCTGCTGCGCCGGGCCGGCTCCAACCGGGTGGTGCAGGTCTACGACATCGGTGAACTCCCGGACGGCAGGCCGTACTTCGTGATGGAGTACGCCGACGGCGGCACCCTCGCCGATCTGCTGGCGGGCGGTCCGCTGCCGGTGCGCCACGCGCTCGCGCTGACGGCCGAGGCCGCCCGTGCCGCCGCCGCGCTGCACGAGGCGGGCATCGTGCACCGGGACATCAAGCCGACCAATGTGCTGCTGCACACCGCCCCGGACGGCACCCGGCGGGTGCTGCTGGCCGACCTCGGGCTCGCCAAGAGCCTCGCGCAGGCCTCGGTGCTCACGCTGGCCGCGGGCTCGGCGGGCTATCAGCCGCCGGAGCAGGCCGAGCCCGGTGAGGGGATCGACGAGCGGGCGGACGTCTACAGCCTGGGCGCGGTCGGCTACGAGCTGGTCACCGGCAGTGTGCCGGGCCCGCCGGGCAGGGTCGTACCGCCCCGGCGGCTGCGGCCGGACCTCGGCGAGGACGTGGAGCGGGCCCTGCTGCGGGCGTTGGAACCGGACCGGGCGCGGCGCTGGCCCGGCGCGCAGCCGTTCGCGAACGAACTGGACCGGCTCGCGGCGGGCCCACCGGTGCTCCGGTCCGCCCGCCGGCTGGACGGTGTCCGCGGCCGGCTCACTCCGGTGACGCTGTCCCTGGCCGCGGTGCTCGCCGCGGCGGCGGCCGCGGTCACAGTGACCGTGCTGATCCACCATGGTGGCTCCTCGGACGAGGTGCGGGTCTCGGACTCGACCGGGCGGGTGGTCGTGCGGGTGCCGGCCGCCTTCGGCCGCGAACTGCGCGACTCCGGCTGGGACCCGGGCGCGCTGGGGCTCGCCAAGGGGCACGAACCGGCGCTGGTGGTCGCCGACGACCTGAACCGGTGGTCCGATCTCGGGGCGCCGGTGGACGGCGTGTTCGTCGGGGTGAGCGAGCACGGCGACGTCACCGCGAAGGTGAAGGCCCTGGACCACTCCGGTTGCCGCTACTCAGGCAGCCGCACCTTCACCGACGGTGACTGGCACGGCACGGTGCGGGCCTGGAGCGGCTGCCCGGACGGCGGCTCGGTCACCGAGTCCGCGCTGGGCCGGGCGGACGGCGCCGGGCAGCCCCAGGTGTACGTGCAGGTGCGCGAGCGGGGCGTCAAGGACGCCACTGACGCGATACTCCGTTCGCTGAGCGTGGCCTGACCGGCGTCTGCGCACGGTCACGGTGGGGAAAAGAACCCTGCGTGTGCCGAACCTTTCCGGCGCTGCGCGCATCGGAGTGTGATGACGGCGCACTCGGCGCCCAAGGTACGCGGCCTGCGTCGCGTGCCATGACCAACCAGGAGTGTTGAGCGACATGGTGTACACACCCCGGTCCGCGCGGCACGGGGCCCTGCTCGTGGGCACGGTCGCCCTGCTGGGCCTGCTGACCGCCTGTGGCAACGGCAAGGACGTCCACAGCAACCCACCGATGACGGCCTCCGGTACGGCCGCGCCGGCGACCGACGACTCGAAGAGCCCGGCGTCCGACACCTCCACGCCGGGCGCCCCGGCCACCGGCGGCGGTGCCTCCTCCCCCTCCGTCTCGAAGTCGGGGCCCTCCGCGACCGGTGGCGGCGGCGGGACCACGGCCGCGGCGAGCAGCCGCTGCCACAGCTCCGAGCTGGGGGCGTCGGTGGGCCGGAACGACCCTGGCGCCGGCCAGGAGAACTTCCCCGTCGTCCTCACCAACAAGTCCGGCCGGACCTGCACCCTGCGCGGCTATCCGGGCGCGGCGTTCGTGAGCGGCTCCGGCAGCCAGCTCGGCCCCGACCCCCGGCGGGCGTCGGGCTCCGCGACCACGGTCACCCTGCGGCCGGGGCAGAGCGCCTGGGCGGGGCTGACCTTCTCCAACCCCGGCATCAGCGGCGCCAAGACGGCCACCCCGGCCGCACTGCTGGTCACTCCCCCGGACGAGCGGGACTCGCTGAAGGTCTCCTGGACGGCCGGAGCGGTGCCCGTCTCCGGGAACTCCTCCTCCGTCTTCCTGTCGGTGTTCAGCCCGGGCACCGCCCCCTGACCTGCCCGGACACCCCCGAGAACCCCGCTGCCCACTCCCCCGGGCAGCGGGGTTCGTCATGCTCGCGCCACAACTGTCACAGGACGGCAACAGGCGCCCGAGGCCGCGACCTTTCCCCCGACTCCTGTCATCGAACCCGTCGACCCACACCGGCGAGCAGGCCCCACGGGGGCCGTGACAAGGAAATCGGGGAGCAAGATGAGCGGGATCTCACGCAGGCGGTTGCTGACGGCGGGCGCGGCGGCGGGCGCCCTGGGCACGCTGGCCGCGTGCTCCTCCGGCACCGGCCTGTTGGACGGCGGCCCGGGGGACGGCAAGGGCACCGCGCAGGCCCGGCCGGTGAAACCGATCGGCGACGGCTCCACGGCCGACACCGGGGCCCAGCCGCACCAGCCGAAGCCCGAGCGGCTGAAGCCGGGCCAGAAGCCGCCGCAGTTCGTGGTGTTCTCCTGGGACGGCGCGGGCGAGCTGAGCAACCAGCTGTTCTCCCGGTTCCGCAAGGTCGCCGCCGACCACGGCGCCAGGATGACGTTCTTCCTCAGCGGCATCTACGCGCTGCCCGAGTCCAAGAAGCACCTGTACCGTCCGCCGCAGCACCCGGTCGGTGCCTCCGCCATCGGCTACCTCGCCGACCGGCACATCCACGCCACCCTCCAGCAGGTGCGCGCCGCCTGGCTGGAGGGCCACGAGATCGGCACCCACTTCAACGGGCACTTCTGCGGCGCGACCGGCGTGCGCAACTGGTCCCCGGCCGAGTGGCGCAGCGAGATCGAGCAGGCGATGTCCTTCGTGACGCAGTGGAAGACCAACACCGGCTTCACGGACCTCGAACCGCTGCCCTTCGACTACCGCAAGGAGCTGATCGGGGGCCGTACCCCCTGCCTTGAGGGCCAGTCCAACCTGCTGCCCACCGCGGCCGCGCTCGGCTGGAAGTACGACGCCAGCTCCCCCGGCGGGCTGCAGATCTGGCCGGGCAAGGTGCAGGGCGGGAAGATCTGGGACTTCCCGCTGCAGTCCATACCGTTCCCCGGGCACTCCTTCCAGGTGCTGTCGATGGACTACAACATGATGTTCAACCAGTCCGGCGGCAACCCCAACGGCGACCGCACCCAGTACGACGTCTGGCGCTCCCAGGCCCGCGACGCCTATGTCGCCGGTTTCCAGCGGGCGTACACGACCAACCGCGCCCCCCTCTTCATCGGCAACCACTTCGAGCGCTGGAACGGCGGCATCTACATGGACGCCGTCGAGGAGGCGATCGGGAAGATGGCCGCCTACGGCGACGACGTACGGTTCGTGTCGTTCAAGCAGCTCGTGGCCTGGCTGGAGGCGCAGGACCCGGCGGTGCTGCGCAAGCTGCGCACGCTGGTGCCGGGTCAGGCCCCGGTGGGCGGCTGGGAGGAGTTCCTGGGCGCGGCGGGCAGCCGGTCGTCCTGAGAGGGCCGCGGCCGTCTGCTTTCATGGGCGGGCACCACGTGATCCTTCCGGAGGGACCCGCCCTGAACACCCCGCTCGCCGCGGCCCTGTCCGCCGTACTGCTCGTCGCGGTGCTCGCCTGGGCCGTCGTACGGCCCCGCGGGTGGCCCGAGGCGGTCATGGCCGTACCCGCCGCCGGTGTCGCGGTCGCCACCGGCGCGATCTCCCCCGGCCACGCCGGAGCCGAGGTGGAGCGGCTCGGACCGGTCGTCGGTTTCCTGGCGGCGGTGCTGGTACTCGCCCACTTCTGCGATGTGGAGGGGCTGTTCCGGGCGTGCGGCGCGTGGATGGCCCGGTGGGCGGCGGGGCGCCCGGTGCGCCTGCTGACGGCGGTCTTCGCGCTGGCCTCCGCCATCACCGCCGTGCTCAGTCTGGACGCCACCGTCGTGCTGCTCACACCGGTGGTCTTCGTCACGGCCGCACGCACCGGCGTACGGCCCAAACCGCATGTCTACGCCTGCACGCACCTGTCCAACACCGCGTCGCTGCTGCTGCCGGTGTCCAACTTGACGAACCTGCTGGCGTTCGCGGCGAGCGGGCTGAGCTTCACGCGGTTCGCGGCGCTGATGGCACTGCCGTGGGTGGTGGCGATCGCCGCCGAGTACGTGGTGTTCCGGCGGTTCTTCGCCCGTGACCTCGTGTCGGTGGCACCGGCGGGCGCAGACGCCGCTGCGGCGCCCCCGTTGCCGCTGTTCGCGCTGGTGACCGTCGGCTGCACGCTGGCGGGATTCGTGGTGGCATCGGCGTTCGGTGTGGAGCCGGCCTGGGTCGCGGCGGCGGGCGCGCTGGTGCTGGCCGGGCGGGCGCTCATGCGGCGGGAGGCGACCGCGCTGACCGTCGTCCGCGCGGCCTCCCCCGCCTTCCTCGCGTTCGTGCTGGCGCTGGGCGTCGTGGTGCGGGCGGTCGTGGACAACGGGCTCGCGGACGTGCTCGGGCACGTGGTGCCGCACGGCACCGGGCTGCCCGCGCTGCTGGGGATCGCCGCGTCGGCCGCCGTCCTCGCGAACCTGATCAACAACCTGCCCGCGGTGCTGGTCCTGCTGCCCCTGGCCGCACCCGCCGGACCGGGCGCGGTGCTCGCGGTGCTGCTGGGCGTGAACATCGGACCCAACCTGACCTATGCCGGGTCCCTGGCGACGCTGTTGTGGCGGCGGATCGTGCACCAGCACGACCACGGCGTGGACCTCGGTGAGTTCACCCGGCTGGGTCTGATCGCCGTGCCGTCCTCCCTGGGCGTCGCGGTGGTGGCACTGTGGGGATCGCTGCAGGTTCTCTGAGGTTTCGAGGGCGCCGAGGGAGGACGACCGGATGCGTGTGACCGCTTGGCTCACCGAGGGCACGTGGCCCGCCTGCGTGGACGCGGTGCGCGGCCACACACCCGACACCGCCGAGGTGGTGCTGCTCCACGTCAGCGGGCCGGAGGTGCCGGGGCTGGCGCACGGCGCGTTCGCGGGCCTGCTGGGCCGTGGGCATCCGGACCGGGACCCCGGTGACCTCCTGGAGGCGCTCGGCGGGAGTTCGGCGGCCGAGTTGCTGGACGCGGCGGCGGAGCGGCTGGGCCGGCCCTGTGGACGCGAGGAGCGGTCGGGCCGGGTCGAGCGGGAGGTGGTGGCCGCGGCCGAGGGCGCCGATCTGCTGGTGCTGGCCCGGGACGGTGACCGGTCCCGGCTCGGGCCGAAGAGCCTCGGCCCGGCGGTCCGGTTCGTCGTCGACCACGCACCCTGCCCGGTGCTGCTGGTGTGGCCGGAGGCGGCCCCGGGACTCGGCACGATTCCGCCGCCACCGCCGCACCGCCCCTGAGTCAGCGGTGGTGGCGCCCGCCGCCTCCGTAGCCGCCGCCGTCGTACCCCCCGCCGTCCCCTGCGCAGTAGTACGGGTAGGCGGAGCAGGGGTCCACCGTGGCGGACGGCGTGGCCGCCGGACTCGACCCGTTCGCCGTCGGGGCCGGGGTCCGGGTCGGCGCGTCCGTCGTTCCGGAGGCCTTGGGCGCGGGCGTCGCCGTGAGGGTCGCCCGGTGCGAGGGGGCGGTCGCCGGCGGGGTGCCGTGGCTGTCCCAGTTGACGTTCTGCATCTGCAGGTCGGGCTTGGCGGTGTCGACGGCCCAGCGCTGGGCGGTGCCGGGGGCGCGGTTCTTGAGGACCAGGGCGCCGGAGCCGTCGGTGGCGGCCGGGGTGAGGGCGAGGTCCTGGTTCCAGCGGGGTATCAGGGCGCCCTGGAGGGTGAAGTCGTAGCGGATGTTCCTGGCGGCCTTGCCGGTGGCCGAGCAGGGGGCGAGGCGGACGGAGTAGCCGAGGCTGGAGTCCAGGCACAGGCCGGGCGCGGCGGAGTTGCGCAGCAGTCCGTCGGTCTCGTACGTCCACTGCTGGCCCGGTGTCGCGGAGCAGGGGGCGAGTTCGGTCTCGGCGCCCTTGACGGCCTTCTTCCCGACGACGCCGATGCACAGGCCGGAGGCGAGGTTGTGCAGCCTGCCGTGCAGGGCGCCCTGGCCGGCCGCGTTGGCCCCGGCCCAGGAGGCGCCGGGGCCGGCGGCGTCCTTGCCCGGCGACGGGGAGGCGGATCCGCCGGCCGGATGCCGACCGCCGCCCGGACCGAGCGCGGACCACAGCACCAAGGGCAGGACCACCAGACCGCTGACGGTGACGACGGCCAGGGCGAGATGGCGACGCCGGGCACGGCGGACACGGGCGGCACGATGGGCCGAACGCCGGGAGGGCGCGGTCTCCCCGGGTTCGCCCGACGCACCGGCGGCGTGAACGGAGCGGCGGCGGTACGGCGTTGGGGATGCGTCACTGCCGGCGGCGCCGGCACGCCGGGCGGGCCCGGCGGAACCCTTCTCCCCGTGCGGCCCGGCGAAGACGGCCCCGGAACCACGCCGGTTCCCGGGCTCGGCGGAGCCACCCGCCCCCATGGGCCCGGCGACAGAACCCCGCCGCGCGGACCCGGAACCACCACGGCGCACAGGCCCACCGGAACCGCTCCGGTTCCCGGGCTCGGCGGAGCCGTCCGCCCCCGTCGGCCCGGCGGCACCGCCCCCGTGACCAAGTTCGCCGGAACCGCCCCGGCGCGGCGGTTCCGCGGACAGGAAGGGCTCGCCGGACCGGGGGGCGACGGTCTCGGGGTGCGGGGCCGGTTCGGTCGGGTCCTCGGCGCGGCTCGCCCGGGACTCCAGGTACTCCCGGGCGCCCCAGCCGAGGACCGCTTCGGCCAGGGCGAGCCCGAGTCCCGTGTTGAACGCGGCGAGTTGGTCGGCGGTCCGGCTGCAGTGGCCGCACCCGGCCAGGTGCCGGCGCAGGTCCGGGTCGATGTCGGTCCCGCCGCGCCGGAACGTCACGTCGAGCATGCGCTGATAGCGGTGGCACTCGGTCTCGGGGGCGAGTTCGCGGTGGACCTGGAGGCACTCCTCGCGCACCCGTTCCCTGGCCCGGCGCAGCTCGACGCGCGCGTCGTCCTCGTCCAGGCCGAGCAGAGCCGCCGGCACGGCGAGGGGTTCGCCCTCGACCTCGGTGTGCCAGAGTACGGCACGCGAGGTCTGGGGCACGCGCTGGAACGCGCGGGACAGCTGGCGCCGGCCGGGCGGCGGCAGCAGCCGGGCGGCGGCACGCTCGCCGGCCTCGCCGGACCGCAGCGCCGGATGGAGCAGTTCCCGTTGGCCGCCGGTGTCCCACTCGGCCGCGATCCGGCGGACGGCCACCAGCACGTGGGGCCGCCAGGCGGCGGTCGGTCCGGCCTGCCGCAGCGATTCCCCGAACAGCCGGGTGAAGGCGGCGGTGGTGAGCATGCCGGCGGCGCGCGTCCCGTCCGTGCACAACCGGGCGTAGGCGAAAGCCGCCTCCCAGTGCCGGTCGAGGAGTTCACCGACCGGAAGCAGTGCCGGTGTCCCTCCGGTCCACTTCTTCAGCTCGGCACTCAGTTGTTCGTCCGACAGGCCGGCCTCATTCACGACTGTATTCCTCCAGACGTGATACGGAATTAGTCCATACCAAGCAGTATGGGAAGGTGGTGGGGCTGCTCGAACGTCCACCTGAGGCGGCTCTTTTGAAGCGTGGGGGGTGTACGGGGAGCGGCCTGGCGCATACAGCGGGAATGCGATGTGCCTGCGCGCCGACAGCGCACACTTTCGCACAGAGACGCACGCGCGAACAAGGGATCTCCCGATTATCTGCAAGTGCCCGCGGTTCGGCTCCTTATTGACTCAGATTCAGGTGAATCCTTTTCTCCTCTTGTCTCCGTTCACCCGCCCGGTACGCGCCGGGCGGCACTCCGTAGCGTTCCCGGAAGATCCGGCTGAAATGGAAGGGGCTGGTGAATCCGGAGACCGCAGCCACCCGTTCCACCGTCAGGTCGGTCGCCTCCAGCAGCCGGGCCGCGTGCCGCAGCCGGGCCTCCCGCAGGGCCCGCATCGGGGACCGTCCGGTGGCGAGGGTGAACAGGTGGGCGAAGCGGGACGGGGAGAGCGCGACGCTCTCGGCGAGCGAGCGGACGCTGTGCGGCGCGCCGGGGTCGGCGGCGATCAGCTCTTCGGCGCGGCGCACCCGGGCGTCGGCAGCCGCCGCGGGCGGTGGTGTCCGGGCCCCGCCGGCGGCGAGCAGGACGACCTCTTCCAGTGCGCACAGGGCGAGTTCCCGCGCCAGGCTGCCGTGGGCCACGGCCACCGGGTCCGGCTCGCGCGGCACCTGCGCGCCCGGTCCGCGGGCGTCGGCGAGCATCCGGTCGAACACCGCCTCGATCCGGGCGTGCAGGGTGCCCGGTACGGGCGTGACGGCGTACAGGCCGTCGGACAGGGCGTACGGGGCGAGCCACGGCGTCCAGGCCGGGCGGGCCTGACAGTGCGTCCACCAGAAGCGCCAGCGCTCGGCACCGGGCGCGACGGTGTAGCGGTGGGTGGTGCCCGGGGCGAGCACCACCAGATCCCCGGCACCGGCGCGGACCCGGGCGGCGCCCTGCCGGAGCAGACCGCAGCCGCCCAGGGTGTACGTGAACAGCCAGCTGTCCGAGCCCCGGGGCCGGAGCACGCCGTAGCCCGGCCGCTGGTCGTAGCGGCCGGTCACCACCACCCCGGGCGGCGGGGACGGGGCGGCGACAGCCGTCACGGGCAGGTCGTCAGCACGCACAGGCATCCTCCCGTCGGGCGGCACGGCCTAGCGTGGCGGACAAGTGACCACCGGACTTCGGGAGCGGACACATGACGGCCACGGACTTCGGCGCCATCCTGCCCGAGGGGCTCCGCCGGCGGTTCGAGGAGGACGGATTCACCGTCGTACGCGGGCTGTTCGGCCGGGCCGAGACCGCGCGGCTGTGCGCCGCCTTCGACGCGCTGCACGCCGCCGGTCCCGTGCCGGGACACTTCGCGCCCCGGCCGGCGGACCCCGACCCGCTGCGCCGGTACCCCCGGGTGATGCAGCCGCACGAGTTCAGCCCGGTGGCACGGGAGTTCCTGCTGGACGCCAGGCTGCGGGCCGTGCTGGAGGTGCTGTTCGGAGAGGAGGTGCTGGCCGCGCAGAGCATGTTCTACTTCAAGCCGCCGGGTGCGCGCGGGCAGGCGCTGCACCAGGACAACTTCTATCTGCGGGTCGAGCCGGGCACTTGTGTGGCGGCGTGGGTGGCCTGCGAGCCGATCGACCGGGACAACGGCGGCCTCGAGGTGGTCCCCGGCACCCACCGGATGGACCTGTTCTGTCCCGAACCCGCCGACGAGCGGCTGTCGTTCGCCCGCGAGTTCGTTCCGCCCCCGGCCGGGCTGACCCCGACTCCCGTGGATCTGGGTCCGGGGGACGTGCTGTTCTTCAACGGCAGCCTAGTGCACGGCTCCGGCCCCAACCGGACGGCCGATCGCTTCCGGCGCTCGTTCATCGGGCACTACGTCGGCCGGTCGGCCGAGCGGATCGGCGGGTACTACCGGACGGTGACCATGAGGGGGGAGCGGGTACGGCTGCCGGAGAGCGAGGGTGCGGGGCCGTGCGGCACGGAGTTCGCGCCGCACGGACCTCACTGAGCCCGCGGGGGCTCAGTGGCCGCTGATCGCCCGCGGGGTGTAGGGCTGTTCCAGCTCCTCGATCTCCTTCTCGGTCAGCTCCAGTTCCACGGCCGCCGCCGCGTCCTCGATGTGCCGCGGCTTGGCGGCGCCGATGATCGGTGCCGCCACCGTGTCCTGGTGCAGCAGCCAGGCGAGGGCCACCTGGGCGCGGGGCACGCCCCGGTCTCCCGCGATCCTGGTGACCGCCTCGACGATCGAGCGGTCGCTCTCCAGGTACAGCCGGCTGCCGAAGTCGTCGTTGGCGCTGCGCTCGGTGACCGTGCCCCAGTCCCGGGTGAGGCGGCCCCGGGCGAGCGGGCTCCAGGGCAGCACACCGACGCCCTGGTCCGCGCAGAGCGGCAGCATCTCCCGCTCCTCCTCGCGGTAGAGCAGGTTGTAGTGGTTCTGCATGGAGACGAACTTCGTCCAGCCGTGCAGTTCCGCCGTGTACTGGAGCTTGGAGAACTCCCAGGCGTACATCGAACTCGCCCCGATGTAGCGGACCTTGCCCGCCTTGACCAGGTCGTGCAGCGCCTCCATGGTCTCCTCGACGGGAGTCGCGTGGTCGAAGCGGTGGATCTGGTAGAGGTCGACGTAGTCGGTGCCGAGGCGGCGCAGGCTGTGGTCGATCTCGGTCATGACGGCCTTGCGGGACAGTCCGGCGCCGTTGGGGCCCGGCCGCATCCGGCCGTTCAGCTTGGTGGCCAGCACGATCTCGTCACGGTCGGCGAAGTCGCGCAGGGCCTTGCCGACGATCTCCTCGCTGGTGCCGTCGGAGTACACGTTGGCGGTGTCGAAGAAGTTGATGCCCGCTTCCAGCGCCTGCCGGATGAGTGGTCGGGACGCCTCCTCGCCGAGGGTCCACTCGTGGACGCCGCGGTCGGGCAGGCCGTAGGTCATGCAGCCCAGACAGATCCGCGACACGTCCAGGCCCGTCGAACCGAGCTTCACGTACTGCATCGTTGCTGCTCCTGCCTTCGGGACGATGGTCGACGACGAGCCTACGGCGTGCCCGGGACGCCGACTTGACGTCCGATGTGTCCGGGCGATGTGATCCTGTCACGCGCCGCGCCGCCCGGCGTGGGCAGGATGGAGCGGACGTGCCCCGGAAGGGTGTGGTGCGCACCGCGGTTTCCCGAAGGGGCGCGGGCGCCCTGGCAGTGACACTGGCCGTCACCCTGTCGGCCCTCACCGGCTGCGACTTCGGCGGCCCGGGCGGCACGCAGGGACACGGTTCGCCGACACCCGCCGCCGTACGGCTGCCCCCGCGCCACGCCGGGTTCGACTACCAGATCGGCGGCGGCTATCCCCCGGCCGAGGGCGTGCGCATCGTCAGCCGCGACCGCTCCGACTCCCCCGCGCCCGGCCTGTACAACATCTGCTACGTCAACGCGTTCCAGGCCCAGCCCGAGGAACGCTCCACCTGGCCGGCCGACCTGCTGCTGCGCGACGCCCACGGCAAGACCGTCATCGACGAGGACTGGAACGAGGCACTGCTCGACATCGGCACCCCGGCCAAGCGGGCGCGGGTGGCCGGGCGTGTGAACCGGTGGATCGACGGCTGCGCGAAGAAGGGCTTCGACGCGGTCGAACCGGACAACTACGACAGCTACACCCGCTCCCGTCACCTGCTCACCGCGGCCGACGCGACCTCCTTCATGAGACTGCTGTCCCGGCACGCGCACGCCCGGCACCTGGCCGTCGCCCAGAAGAACACCGCCCAACTGGCCGGTGTGCGCGGGCGGGCCGGACTGGACTTCGCGGTGGCGGAGGAGTGCGGGCAGTACGACGAGTGCGGGGTGTACGCCAAGGCCTTCGACGACCGCGTCGTGGACATCGAGTACACCGCCGCCGGCCTGCGCGCGGCGCTCGCCCACTGGGGCGACCGGCTGAGCATCGTCCGCCGGGACCGGGAGGTGTCCACTCCGGGGAGCAAGGGCTACGTCCGCGAGGTCCGCTGAGGACGCACCCGGGCGGACCCGTTGCTGCCCTCAGGTGACCGTGCGGCGTGGGAGGCGGCGGATCGTCGTACTGTCGGCTCATCCTCGGCGCAGACGACCGGCAACCGGCCGGTCTCGGCCGCCCGGAGGAAACGCGGTGCCGACTCGTCCCACCACCTTGCAAACCCTGGCCGGAGCGGTGCTGCTGCCGCTGGCCCTCGTCACCCCCGCCTGCGCGCAGGCCGCCGCCGCGCCGGCGCCCGAGAGCCCGGCGACCCTGTGCTCGGTCGCCGGCACGCTGCACGGCGCCCACGGGGAGCAGGCCGACGTCAGCCTGTGTGCGGACACCGGCGTCCCGAGATTCAACATCACCGCGCCCGCCACCTGCCGGATCTCCGGCGCCCGGGTGCACTACGCCTGTCGCACCGAGGGCACCTGGAAGGCCGTCCGGTCCGGCAAGACCCTGGGCAACGGGATGCTGCCCGGCTCGGGCCTGTACCCGGGTCCCGGCACCTACGACCTCACCGCCACCGTGCGCGTGCGGTCGGCGCCCGCGGGTGTCGACCTCAAGGGCACGGTGCGGGCCACCGTCTCGCTGACCGCGCCCAAGGCGAAGGCGACACACTCGGTCACCGTCGACAGGACCGAACTGCGCCGCAATGCCACCACCACCGTGACCTACACGATCCGCCGGGACAGTGACCAGGGCGACGGCAACGCGCGCCTCGGGATGATCGGCCAGGCGGGCACCGGGCTGCGGATCAGCACCGCCGACAGGCGCTGCGTCAACCCGCTGGTCGGCCGGTACCCGTCGAAGGCCCGGACGGCGCACTCGCTGGACTGCACGGTGACCGAGCTGCAGCCCGGCCACCCGGAGCAGCTCAAGGTCCGCTTCACCGTCGGGTCGAAGTGCTCCACGGTGGTGTCGAAGCTCGGCTACTGGGTGCCCAAGGGGCAGGACATGTTCACCGGGAACATGCTGGCGGGGCCGACGCTGACCTGCCGCTAGAGCAGTTCCAGCGCGCTCTCCCAGGCGAATTCCGGCCGGCGGCCGTCCGGCCGGACTTCGCCCGTGTACGGCTCGCCGAAGCGGACGCCCATGCCGCGCAGCCGCTCCAGGCTGTCCCGGTAGGCGGGATGGGCGGCCAGCGCGTCGGCGACGCAGGGCAGGACGGCGACGGGTATGCCGAGGCCCGCGGCCTCGCACAGGGTGCCGAGCGCGAGGGTGTCGGCGATCCCGGCCGCCCACTTGTTGACCGTGTTGAAGGTGGCGGGTGCCACCACGACGGCGTCCGGCGGCGGGAAGGGGCGCGGGTCGGCCGGCGTGCGCCAGGCGGACCTGACGGGACGGCCCGTCTGCGCCTGCACGGCCCCGGCGTCGAAGAAGCCGCCCATGGCGACCGGTGTGGCGATGACGCCGACCTCCCAGTCGCGTTCCTGGGCGGCGCCGATCAGCTTGCTGACGCCCGCGGCGATCCCGGCCGCGCAGACGACGACGTAGAGGAAGGGGTTCCCGGCCTGTTCGGTCATTGGGGAACCCTACTGAAGCGGGAAGGACCGCCCTCGCTCGGCCTCGGGGCGCGGGCCGTGGATGCGGCGCTCCTTCTCGTCGATGGGCACGTCGTTGATGCTGGCCTCGCGCCGGGTCATCAGGCCGTGCTCGTCGAACTCCCACAGCTCGTTGCCGTAGGAGCGCCACCACTGGCCGTCGGCGTCGTGACACTCGTACTGGAAGCGGACGGCGATCCGGTTGCCGTCGAAGGCCCACAGGTCCTTGCGCAGCGCGTAGTCGAGTTCGCGCCGCCACTTGGCGGTGAGGAACGCGACGATCTCGGCCCGGCCGGTGACGAAGGTGTCGCGGTTGCGCCAGACCGAGTCCTCCGAGTAGGCGAGCGCCACCTTGTGCGGGTCGCGGGTGTTCCAGGCGTCCTCGGCGGCCTGGACCTTCCGGGCGGCGGTCTCGCGGGTGAAGGGCGGCAGGGGCGGGCGGTCGGCCATGGGCTCCTCCTGGGCTTGCTCGACACGGGAGAACGAGCGTTCTCCAGCGGCTGCTACCGTAGGAGAACGCTCGTTCTCACGTCAAGGATCCCGCCAGGGAGGCAAGGAGCGCCGATGCCACCGATGACCACCGACGTCGCCCGGACCAGGGCGCTCGACGCCGCGGAGGAGCTGTTCTACGCCCGGGGCATACAGGCCGTCGGCATGGACGAACTGCGCGGCGCCTCGGGGCTGTCGCTCAAGCGCCTGTACCAGCTCTTCCCCGCCAAGGAGCAGCTCGTGGCCGCGTATCTGGCCCGGCGGGACGAGCGCTGGCGCCGGCGTCTGGCCGAGCACGTCGCACGGGAGCGGGATCCGCGGGCACGGATCCCGGCCGTGTTCGACTGGCTTCAGGAGTGGTTCGGCGAGGACGGCTTCCGCGGCTGCGCCTGGCTCAACGCCTACGGCGAGCTGGGCACGACGTCCACCCCGGTGGCCGAGCAGGTGCGCGCCCACAAGGAGGCGTTCCGGGGGTACCTGGCCTCGCTCGTGGACGCGGCCGGGCTGCCCGCCGCGCTCACCGGCCCCCTGTTCCTGCTGGCCGAGGGAGCCATGGTCACGGCGGGCGTCACGGGCGGAGCGCGGCCGGCCGCCGAGGCCCGCGAGGCGGCGCGGGCACTGGTGGCGGCCGCCGGCGCTGACGGGATCAGCCGGTGGACTCCGACACCGTGATCGCGCCGACCGGGCAGGCGCGGGCCGCCTCCTTGACCATCGGATCGTCCGTGCCGTCCTCGTGGCCGGGGAGCAGGGTGCTGAAGCCGTCGTCGTCCTGGGTGAAGACCTTCGGGGCGGCGAGTGCGCACTGCCCCGCGCCGATGCAGACGTTCGTGTCGATGCTGACCTTGAATCGCATGAGCTGAGCCTCTTACCAGGTCACGGGGAGTTCCAGCATCCCCTGGATCGTGTCGCCGCGTTTGAAGGGGATGTCCTCGGCCGGGACGGCGAGGCGCAGGCCGGGCAGCCGGGACAGCAGCGTGCCCAGGGCGATCTCCAGCTCCGCGCGGGCCAGGTTCTGGCCCAGGCACTGGTGGATGCCGAAACCGAACGCCACGTGGTGGCGGGCGGCACGGTGGAAGTCCAGGGCGTCGGGCTCCTCGTACTGGTCCGGGTCGCGGTTGATCACCGAGGTCGAGAAGACCACGCCCTCCCCGGCCCGGATCGTCCGGCCGGCGATCTCGATGTCCTCGAGCGCCACCCGTTGCAGCCCCTCCGCGATGGAGAGCATCCGCATCAGCTCCTCGACGGCGGCGGGCAGCAGCGCCGGGTCCGCACGCAACTCGGCCAGCCGGTCGGGGTGCTGCAGCAGGGTGAAGGTGCCCAGCGAGATCATGTTGGCGGTGGTCTCGTGGCCCGCGACCAGGAGGATCAGGGCCAGGGACACGGCCTCGGCACGCTCCAGGTCGCCGTCGCGCAGTTGCTGGTGGACGAGGTCGTCGAGGATGCCGTCGCCGGGCTCGGCCGCCGCGGCCTTGTCATCGATCAGCCCGCCGATGTACTTCTCCAGCCGGGCGCGGGCGGCCACGGCCTCGTCGGCCGTCCGGCCGCGCAGCAGTCTGCGGGACTGCTCCTCGAAGAACTCGTGGTCGGCGTACGGGACGCCGAGCAGACAGCAGATCACCGTCGACGGCACGGGCAGCGCGAAGGCCGAGACCAGTTCGGCGGGCGGGCCCTGGGCGATCATCCGGTCCAGCAGGTCGTCCACGACCCGCTGGATCCAGGGCCGTAGCTCGGTGGCGCGCCGGACGGTGAACTCCGGGATCATCATCCGCCGCTGCCGGTTGTGTTCCGGGTCGTCCAGCCCGAGCAGGGCCACCCGGCGGTCCCGGATGCCCTGGAAGCGCTCCGCGGGCACCGGGAATTCGGGGCGGCGGCGGTCGGAGGACAGCCGGGGGTCGGAGAGCAGGGCGCGGGCGGCGGCATGCCCGGTCACGGCCCAGACCTCACGGCCGTCGAAGAGGGTGACGCGCGACAGGGGTCGCCCGTCGCGCAGCGGCTGATAGCCGGTGGGCGGGTGGTAGGGGCAGGTGCGGTCCTGCGGGAAGGCGACGGGGTCGGCCTGGTGCCCGGGGCCGGGGATGTCCGTCAGTTCCGTCATGGAAGACCTCGCAGACGAAGTAGTGCGTCGTGCCGATCTTCATTAGATGCCTCGGGCATCTATGGGTCGATGAAAAGTTCGGCCACTTAGGTGATGTGTGGGATCTGACCGAAGAAGAGGGGGTCGGAGGGGCGGATTCCGGCCGGGTGGGGCACGCGTCCACCCCTCACACCGGTCGGCGGCTCCCCTCGGCCGGGGTGAGGGCCCGCGCGACGGCCAGACTGTCCTCGTACACATGGTGCCGTACGACCATACCGCCACGTACCACTAGATGCAGGGCGAAACGGGCGGGGTCGGCGCGGCCGGTCGGTGCCGCCGTCTGCCGGATGACGCCGAGCACGACGGCGTCCTCGCCGCCGACCAGGATCCGTTCGACCCGGGTGTCCGCCCGCTCCGGCAGATGATGCGCGGCGAGCTCCCGGAAGTGCGCGGCGGCGTCGGCGCGGGTGGAGCGGTGCCGGATCCACGGGGTCTCGGGACGGCCGTGCTCCTCCTCCGGCCGGTCGAGGCACTGGTCGACGGGACGTGGCTGGCGGTCGGTCAGGGCGAGCACCACGGTGCCGGGCGCGCCGGCGCGGCGTCATCGCCCCGGAGGTCATCACCCCGTCGGCCCAAGCGGTCCGCGCTGCGGATGATTCGCGGGGCCGCCGGTGTTGAATGCGGGTGGCAGACAGCTGTTGGACCGACGAAGGGGACGGATCCCATGCCTCTTGAGGGCGAGTACGAGCCCAGCCCGGCGCATTGGGTGCGCGAGCAGGTCGAGCTGTACGAGAGCTCCGGTGGGACGAAGGGCACGACGCTCCTGGACACCGGGCTGCCGGTCGTCGTACTGACCACCCGGGGCGCGAAGAGCGGAAAGATCCGCAAGACGCCGCTGATGCGGGTGGAGCACGAGGGCGCGTACGCGGTGGTCGCCTCTCAGGGCGGCGCGCCCAAGCACCCGGTGTGGTACTTCAACGTCATCACCGATCCCCATGTCGAGTTGCAGGACGGGCCGGTCAGGCAGGACATGAGGGCCCGTGAGGTCACTGGCGAGGAGAAGGCCCGCTGGTGGGAGCGGGCCGTCGCCGCGTACCCCCCGTACGCCGACTACCAGAAGAAGACCTCGCGGGAGATCCCGGTCTTCGTCCTGGAGCCGCTCGGCGAGAGCTGATTCGCGCCGGGAAGCGGCCGGATCCGGAACAATCCACGCCGGCAGGTGTGAAGCCGTTCCGGGGCGGGCACTCGTGCGTCAGGCCCCGCCGCGTTCCCCCGTCGCGGCGGGGCTCTCTCGTGCCTCACCGGCCGGCCGGTCGGTCACGTCCAGAAAGATCTGGTCGGCCTCGGGAAACGTCCGGGCCAGCGACCGCTTGATGCGTACGGCGACCTCCTCCACCCGCTCGCTGTCCAGGCCCGGTGCCAGGTCGACGCGGGCGGCCACCAGGGTGGAGTCGAGGCCCATCTTCATCGTGAACAGCGCCTCCACACTGTCGATCTCCGGCTGCGCCCGGAGCAGCGAGCGGATCCTGCCGCTCAGCTCCGGGTCGGCGGCCTCCCCGATGAGCTGGACGCGGGCGTCACGCCCCAGCCGGTAGGCGACGTACACCAGCAGCACACCGATCGCGAGCGAGGCGGAGGCCTCCCACACGACCTGCCCGGTCACCATGTGCAGCCCCATCCCGGCGAGGGCGAGCGTCACACCGAGCACCGCCGTGCCGTCCTCGGCGATCACCGTGCGCAGTGCCGGGTCACGCAGCGCGCCGCGCCCGCCGCCCTGCCGGCGCACCTGGTGCAGGGCGCGCAGCAGCGACACGCCCTCGGCGACGAGGGCCACACCGAGCACGATCAGGCCGGCGACGTAGCCGCTGAACTTCTCCTGCGTGCCCTGCCGCAGTGCCTCGGCGCCCTGGAAGAAGGAGAAACAGCCGCCCATGACGAAGATGCCGACGGCGGCCAGGAGGGACCAGAAGAAGCGTTCCTTGCCGTAGCCGAAGGGGTGCCGCTTGTCCGCGGGGCGGCGGCTGCGGCGCAGCGCGGCCAGCAGGAACACCTCGTTGAGGCTGTCGGCGACGGAGTGCGCGGCCTCGGACAGCAGGGCGGGCGAACCCGCGAGGACCCCTCCGACGGCCTTCGCGACGGCGATCACCAGGTTGGCGGCGAGCGCCACCAGCACGGTGACCTTCGTGTGCCGGTCGGACTGAGAGCCGGCGCCGGTGTCCTCGTGCTCGGCCGTACGTGCTGCGGTGTCCGCGTCCTCGGCCGTAGGCGCGGCGCTCTGCGGTTCGGAGGATGTCCCGGTCACGTAACGCCGACTGCCCGCGAGGGCGCGGATCACACCGTGCGGGTGGGGAAAAACGGGGAACGCGTTGCCCGAGGAGCAGCGCGCGGCGAGGAGGAGACATGGGCGGCGACGGCAACCGTGCCTACGGGCACAAGGCGTTCTCCCGGTCCAGGAGCCACTTCACGGACCGGATCACCGCGGACGGCCGGGACGGCTGGCCGGTGGAGGCGGGCCGTTACCGGCTGGTGGTCTCGCGCGCCTGTCCGTGGGCCAGTCGGGCGGTGATCTCGCGCCGGCTGCTGGGACTGGAGGAGGCGCTGTCCATGGCCGTCGCGGATCCCGTCCAGGACGACCGCAGCTGGCGGTTCACCCTGGACCCGGGCGGGCGGGACCCGGTGCTCGGCATCCGGTTCCTCAGCGAGGCCTACGACCGGCGCGAAACCGGTTACCCGGGCGGCGTCAGCGTCCCCGCGGTCGTGGACGTGCCGAGCGGACAGCTGGTCACCAACGACTATCAGCGGCTCACCCTGGACCTGGCGACCGAGTGGACGGACCAGCACCGCGCCGGCGCGCCCGACCTGTATCCGGACGGCCGGCGCGAGGAGATCGACCAGGTGATGGCCGAGGTGTACGAGGACGTGAACAACGGGGTCTACCGCGCCGGGTTCGCCACGCACCAGAAGGAGTACGAGGAGGCGTGCGCGGGCGTCTTCCGGCGGCTGGAAACGCTCGCCGAACGGCTGGCCGGACAGCGGTATCTGGTCGGTGACACCCTCACGGAAGCGGACATCCGGCTGTTCACCACGCTGGTCCGGTTCGACGCCGTCTACCACGGCCACTTCAAGTGCAACCGCTGGAAGCTGACGGAGAACCCGGTGCTGTGGGCGTACGCGCGGGACCTGTTCCAGACACCCGGGTTCGGGGACACCGTCGACTTCGACCACATCAAGCGGCACTACTACCAGGTGCACACCGGCATCAACCCGACCGGCATCGTGCCGCTCGGTCCCGACCTCGCCGGCTGGCGGACGCCGCACCACCGCGAGCAGTTGGGCGGCCGGCCGTTCGGGGACGGTACGGCACCGGGTCCGGTGCCTCCCGGCGAACGGGTGGCCCCGCAGGGACGGCCCGCATGAGGGCCCCGCGACGAGGAACAAGTGACACCATGGCCAAGACAAAGAAGAAGAAGCTTCCCTTCGTCTACCAGCCGATCGGGTTCGTGCTCAGCTGGGCCAGCGGGGCACTGGCCGGTATGGCCTTTCAGCAGGCCTGGAAGGCCATCCGGCACGAGGACGACGCGCCCGACGCCCTGGACCCGGACCGCGGCTGGGGCGAGATCCTGCTGGCCGCGGCGGTCCAGGGTGCGATCTTCGCGGTGGTGCGCAGTGCCGTGGACCGCACGGGGGCGAAGGCCATCGCGCGGTCCACGGGGCGGTGGCCGGTGGCCGACAAGGGCGGCCGGGACTGAGTCCGTGCGCCCGGAACTCAGCCCTGCTTCGGTGCCCTCGCGGGCAACAGGCGCAGGGTGAAGGAGTGACCGGCGGGGTCGGCGTAGCCGCGCCGCTCGTACGGCCCCGCCGCGTCCTTGGTGTCGACCGGCCGGCCGCCGAGCGCCACCACCCGCCGCTCCGCCGCGTCCAGGTCCTCGACCAGGAAGTCGAGATGGACCTGGAGGGAGTTCTCCGGGCGTGGCCAGCTGGGCGGCGTGGCGTTGACATCACGGCGGAACGCCAGCCGGACACCGTCGGCGCCCCGGATCTCCACCAGGTTCGCCGAGGCGTCCGTCTGCTCCCCCTCCAGCAACTCCCTGTAGAACGCGGCGAGTTTTTCGGGCTCGGCGCAGTCCAGCACCACGACGCCCGCCTTCACCAGTGCCATGTTTCCTCCCGGGGATGTCCTCCTGCTGCGGATATCCCGGGCCGCCGCTTTCAGTCGGCGAGCAGCCAGCGTCCGTCGCGCATCAGCTCCCTGCCCTTCAGCTCGTTCTCCTCCCGCCAGGCCTGGACGCGCTGCGGGAGGACCCTGAAGTACAGGTAGCGGGTGGCGAGTTGGCGGGGATCGAAGCCGGTCTTGCCCGCGAAGACCTCGGCGTCCTCCTCCGGGAGGTCCTCCGGGGTGACCGCCTGGACGGTGCCCTCGATCAGGACGACGTCCCGTGTCGGGCCGATGCCGAGGCGGGTCCGGCCGGTGGTCACGAGGTTGCGGCCGGTGGGGCTCTCGGCCGGGGTGGCGATCAGCAGGGTGGCGCCGTCCCACACGAAGGACAGCGGCACGAGATAGGGGGTGCCGCCGTCGGGGTCGGCGGTGGCGACCCACACGTCGACGTCGTTCTCCAGCCGGTGCAGGGTGTCCTTCGTGCGCTCCGCGGGGGTGCGGGCGGGCGGTGGGTTCATGACGTACGGCCTCCTCGTGAGGTGAATTCCGTCCAGTGTGGCCGTCAGCCCCGGGTCCCCGCACGAATGTGATCAAGGCGTGTCCGTGCGGCCGACAGGAGCAGGTCGAGGGCGGCCGGGTAGGAGCTGGAGCGCATGGTGGCGACGAGCCGGGGGGCGGTGGCCGCGATGTGCGGGTGGGTGTCGGCGGGCAGCCGGCCGTAGGTGCTGCGCCACACCTCCGACTCGGCCTCGCGCGCGGCCCGGGGCAGGGCCGTGCCCGCGGAGTCCAGGGCGCCGAAGGCGAGGGCCTGGTCCACGAAGGCGTGGTAGATCCGCACGGCTTCCGGGTCCGGGAACCCGGCCCCGCGCAGCACGCCGAGGATGCTCTCCACGGCCTGGATCTCATGGGTGCGCCCGGTGACGCGGTGGGCGCTGAGCATCGCCGCCCGGGGGTGGGCGAGGGCGCCCGCGTGCATCCGCAGGCCCAGATCGCGCAGGTCGGCCACCCAGTCGCCGGTCGGCCGCCAGGTCCGCAGCGTCCGGCCGATCAGCTCGTCGGCGATGGCCAGCATCAGGTCGTCGGTGTGCCGGAAGTACCGGTACAGGGAGCTGGGATCGGCGCCGAGGGCCCGGCCGAGGCGGCGCACGGACAGGGCGTCGGCGCCGTGCTCCTCGATCAGCCGCAGGGCGGTGGCGACGATCAGTTCCCCGGACAGCACGACGCCCTGTTTGGTGGGGCGCCGGCGCTGCCGGGCGGCGGGCGGGACGACTCGGTCGGTCATGGTGCCTCCCTGGTTCGTGCCCGGCACCTTACGACAACACCGTTGACCTGTTAAGTGCCGCGGCAGTTTCATGTCCCGTCACCGGGGCCGTCCGGGGCCCCGCGGTGGAGCGGAGAGCCGGCATGAGCGACAGACCTCTCGGAGTGGATCCCCCCGCGCGGCCAGAGCTGCGCAGGTCGCTGAGCGTGGTGGACGGCGTCGCCGTCGCCGCCTCCAGTACGGCCGCCACGACCAGCATCGGCATCGGGCTGGGGGTGACCGCGGGCGTGGTCGGCCCGCATCTGCCGGCCATCATGCTGCTGGCGTTCCTGCCCGTCCTCGGCATCGCGGGGGCCTACTCGCGGCTGAACCGGGTGGAGCCGAACGCCGGCAACGGCTACGTGTGGGTGGGCCGTTCGCTCAGTCCCTGGCTCGGGTTCATGGTCGGCTGGGTGAACGTCGTGGCGAGTGTCGCGTTCCTCGCCTACACCACGGCGGTCACGGGTTCGGCGCTGCTGCAGCTGGCCGGGGAGGCCGGGCTGCACCGGATCGGCTCGCTCGGCCTCGATCCGGACTCGACCGCGCAGACGACGGCGGTGGGGATCGTGGTCCTCGTCGCGGTCACCGTGACCGCCGTCACCGGAGTCCGCACCGCGGCCCGGCTGCAGAGCGGGCTGCTGGTCTTCGAGTACGTCGTCCTGCTCGGGTTCTGCGGCTACGGCATCGTCACGGGACCGCACTCCTTCAGCCTCTCCTGGTTCGACCCGTTCGCGATCCCCTCGGCGACCGCGCTGGCCCAGGGACTGCTCCTGTCGGTGTTCTGCTACTGGGGGTTCGAGGCGGCATTCACCGTCAACGAGGAGGTGCGCGACCCCCGGGACGCCTCCCGGGCCGGGACCATCACCCTGGTGACCATGCTCGGGCTGTTCCTGCTCGGTTCGCTCGCCTTCCAACGGGTGCTGTCGCAGGGCGAGTTGGCCGGTCACGGGGCGCAGGGGCTCGCGTACTACGGGGACCGCCTCGCCGACCGGCCGCTGGCAGCGCTGCCCCTGGTGGCCCTCATGTTCTCGGCGGTGGCCTCACTGCAGGCCGGGGTCATCCCGACGGCACGCGGGATGTTCGCGATGAGCCGGGACCGTACCCTCGGACCGGTGTGGTCCAGGGTCAGCGCCCGGTACGGGACTCCGGCGGCCGGCACGCTGCTGATCGGGGCGCTGGCCCTCGCGGTGGCGGCGGGCGCACTGGTGATCCCGCGCCTCGCCGACATGATCGACGCGATCGTGAACGCCGTCGGCATCGTCGTCGCCCTGTCCTACGCGCTCACCGCGCTGGCGGCCGCCGTGCGGTTCCGCGGCCTGCTGCGCACGGATCCGTGGCAGGGCGTCCGCGCGGTGCTGCTGCCCACGCTCAGCGCGCTGGCCCTGCTGGGCCTGGGCGGTTACCTCTGCCGGTCCTTCTACGACTCCGCCGACCACCTCGAACTCCGCGCGGACAACGGCTGGTTCCTTCTGCTCATGCCGGTCGCGATGATCGCGTCCGGGTTCGTCGTGGCCGCCTGGGCCAAGTGGGTGCGCAGGTCGCCGTACTTCCGCACCGGCGCGGGCACCGACGCCGACGCTCCCGAACTACTCACCACCTCCAACTGAACTACCAGGAAAGGCATCATGCACGCTGATCTCCTCTTCACCGGCGGCCCCGTCCTCACTCCGGAGGGCCGTACGGCGACCGCCGTGGCCGTCACCGGGGACCGGATCACCGCCGTCGGGCACGACGAGCTGCGCGATCTCGCCGGGCCACGGACGGAAGTGGTCGACCTCGCCGGACGGCTGCTGCTGCCCGGCTTCCAGGACGCGCACGTCCATCCGGTGCCGGCGGGGCTGGAACTGGCCCAGTGCGATCTGTCCGGCCGGGCGACGGCCGGGGAAACCGTGGCCGCCGTACGGGCCTATGCCGACGCCCGGCCGGAGCGGGAGTGGATCCTGGGCGGCGGCTGGTCGATGGAGGCGTTCGCGGGCGGTACGCCGACGAAGGAGCTGCTGGACGCGGTCGTACCGGACCGCCCGGTGTATCTGCCGAACCGCGACCACCACGGGGCCTGGGTCAACAGCCGGGCACTGGAGCTGGCCGGCATCGACCGGGACACACCCGACCCGGCCGACGGACGGATCGAGCGGGACCCTTCCGGGGAGCCGAGCGGCACGCTCCAGGAAGGCGCGATGCAGCTGGTCGGCCGGCTCACCCCGCCCGCCACGCGGGCCGACCGGCTGGCCGCGCTGCTGCACGCCCAGCGGCATCTGCACGCGCTCGGCATCACCGCCTGGCAGGACGCGCTGGTCGGCGACTTCCTCGGCATGGACGACCCGGCCGAGGCGTATCTCGCGGCGGCGCGGGACGGCTCGCTGACCGCGCGGGTGCGGGGCGCGCTGTGGTGGGACCGGGAGCGCGGGGCCGAGCAGATCCCCGAACTCGTCGAAAAGAGGGTGGAGTTGAGCCATGGCCGGTTCCGGGCCGGGTCCGTGAAGCTGATGCTGGACGGCGTCGCCGAGAACGGCACGGCAGCACTGCTCGACCCGTATCTGGACCGGTGCGGATGCGCGACCGCCAACCGCGGCAAGAGCTTCATCGATCCGGCCCGTCTGCCGGAATACGTCACCGAGTTGGACGCTCTCGGCTTCCAGTGCCACTTCCACGCCCTGGGTGACCGCGCCGTACGCGACGCGCTGGACGCGGTCGAGGCGGCCCGCGCCGCCAACGGGCCGAGCGACACCCGGCCGCACCTCGCCCACCTGCAGGTCGTGCACCCGCACGACGTGCCCCGCTTCGCCCGGCTCGGCGCCACCGCGAACATCCAGCCGCTGTGGGCCGCGCACGAGCCGCAGATGGACGAGCTGACGATCCCCTTCCTCGGACCCGAACGGTCCGGGTGGCAGTACCCGTTCGGCGCGCTGCTGCGCTCGGGGACACGGCTGGCGGCGGGCAGCGACTGGCCGGTGAGCAGCCCCGATCCGCTCCAGGGCATCCATGTCGCGGTCAACCGGGTCGAGCCCGGCGGCAGCGGCCCGGTGTTCCTGCCCGGGGAGCGGCTCGGCCTCGCGGACGCGCTGGGGGCGTACACGGCCGGTTCGGCGTACGTGAACCACCTGGACGACACCGGCCGGGTGGCCGTCGGGGCACTGGCCGATCTGGTGGTGCTGGACCGCGATCCGTTCGCCGGGCCGCCGGAGGCGATCGCGGAGACGGCCGTGGCACTCACGTGGGTGGGCGGCGAGCGGGTGTACGGCGACGGGTGACGCCGTCAGGCGCAGCCGACGCCGCGCTTGATCCTGGGCCAGGCCTCGACCCCGTCGGGGGTGCGGACGTACGCGGTCGCCTTGTCGTCGGTGAGCCACAGCCGCCAGTGGCGGTAGCGGTACCCGGTGTCGTGGGCGCCGGCGGGCATGCGGACGTGGGCGCGGTAGGGCGCGGTGAGCAGCTGGTCGCCGAGCACTCCCTCGGGGTCGCGGGCGTAGCTCGCACCGTCCAGGTCGAGGAAGTGGGCGGACTGCCAGTCGCAGTGTCCGGGGCCGGTGGAGCTGCTGAGCCGGGTCACCGGCACCCGCCTGCCGTGCCGGTCCGTCCACACCTCCCAGCCCCAGGCGGCGGCGAACGCGGCGGGGAACTCGGCCGGGTCGCACGCGGCGTGCGTCTCCGGTCCCCAACCGGGCCGGTCCTTCTGGTCCTTGGCCACCACGACGGCGGCCTTGGTCCGGCCGCCGACGTCGTAGGAGTACAACACCCGGTCCGCCGACCGGCGTTCCACACGCCAGCCGTGGTCGGGCAGGTCGGGCTGGACCATGTCGAAGAAGAGCCGGAGGCCGGCCTCGGGGGTGTCCCCGCCGTCCCCAAACGACCAGCCGTCCGGCCCGGCACCGTCGAAGATCTCGCCGTCGCACTCCAGCGCCCGGCCGGCGGCGCCGGAGGCCAGGCGCAGGGCGCGCGGGCCGCTGTCGTCGGGCTCCTCGGTGTGGACATGGAGCGGGCCGCCGTACGGGGACGCCGGAGAGGTGCCCTTCACCACCAGGTCCGGACGGGGGCCCTCTTCGCAACCCGCCACCGCCACCGTCGTGAGTACCGCCACCGCCACCAGGCCTCTGCGCATTCCCGCCCCTTTCTCCCCTGCCGTGTACGGTCCTCCGACGCCGCGGCGGGCCGGAACGTTCAGCGGGTCTGCTGGAACGTCCGCCGGTACGCCTGCGGTGACACCCCGATCGCCGCGTGCAGGTGCTGGCGCAGCGAGGCGCCGGTGGCGAAGCCGACCTCGGCGGCGATCCGGTCCACCGGCAGGTCGCTGGACTCCAGCAGGTGACGGGCGCGGGCGACGCGCTGCTGGATGAGCCAGCGGCCGGGGCTGAGGCCGACCTCGTCGTTGAAGCGGCGGATGAACGTGCGCAGGCTCATCCGGGCGTGGCCGGCGAGTTCGGACAGGGTGAGCGGCTCGTCCAGGCGCCCCAGGGCCCAGGCACGGGTCGCGGCCGTGCTCGCCGCTCCGCTGACCGGGACCGGCTGCTCGATGTACTGGGCCTGGCCGCCGTCCCGGAACGGCGGGACGACACAGCGGCGGGCGACGGAGTTGGCCAGCTCGCTGCCGTGGTCGGTGCGGACGATGTGCAGGCAGATGTCGACGCCGGAGGCGGCCCCGGCCGAGGTGAGCATGCGGCCGTCGGCGACGAAGAGGACGTCGGGGTCGAGGTCCACCCGCGGGAAACGGCGGCGGAACGCGTCGGCCACCTGCCAGTGGGTGGTCGCGCGGCGGCCGTCCAGCAGGCCGGCCTCGGCGAGCACGAACGCGGCCGTGCAGATCGAGACGATCCGCGCGTCGGGGCGGATGCGGTCGAGGGCCTGGACGACCTCGTCCGGCAGCTCGGCGGGGATGTACTCGGGCGGCATCGAGGTGACCACCACCGTGTCCGCCGTCCGGAGGATCTCCGGACCGTGTGCCACACCGATGGTGAAGTCGGCGCTGGTGCGCACGGGCCGGCCGTCGACCGTACAGGTCAGCACCTCGTAGTGGCCGTCGGCTGCGCCGAGGATGCGGCTGGGGATGCCCAGCTCGAAGGGGTAGACGCCGTCGAGGGCCAGCACGACCA
This sequence comes from Streptomyces sp. NPDC048191, assembly GCF_040652655.1. Classification (NCBI taxonomy): domain Bacteria; kingdom Bacillati; phylum Actinomycetota; class Actinomycetes; order Kitasatosporales; family Streptomycetaceae; genus Streptomyces; species Streptomyces sp. NPDC048191. The sequence goes on along the minus strand of NZ_JBEZMO010000016.1, from coordinate 151,420 downwards.
CCCGCTCCGGTTCCGGCTTCGTCTTCCGCGTGCCACTCATGACACGATCCTATCGAAGGTTGGCAATCATGCCATTTCCCGGGCGGGCGGACCCCGGCAGGCTGGGTGACCATGAGCGATGTGAACACGATGCGAGCCATCAGCCAGGACGTCCTCGGCGGTCCCGAGGTCCTGAAGGAAGTACGGGCAGAGCGGCCGGAGCCGGGCCCCAACCAGGTGCTGGTCCGGGTGCGGGCGGCCGGGGTCAACCCCACCGACTGGAAGCACCGGGCCACCGGCGGCTTCCTGGGCGAGCCGCCGTTCGTCCTCGGCTGGGACGTCTCCGGCGAGGTGGCCGAGACCGGGATCGGGGTGGTCGCCTTCGAGCCCGGCGACGAGGTCTTCGGCATGCTGCCCTACCCGTACGGCCACGGCTCGCACGCCGAGTACGTGATCGCGCCGGTCCGCGCCCTGACGCACAAGCCGGCCTCGATCGACCACACCCAGGCGGGCGCGCTGCCGCTGGTGTCCCTGACCGCCTGGCAGGCCCTGACCGAGCACGCGCGGGTGCGGCCCGGGCAGCGGGTGCTGATCCACGCGGCGGCCGGCGGGGTCGGGCACGTGGCCGTGCAGATCGCCAAGGCGCGCGGCGCGTACGTGATCGGCACGGCCAGCGCGGGCAAGCACGACTTCCTGCGGGAGATCGGCGTGGACGAGCCCATCGACTACCGGACGACCGATGTCACCGAGTCGGTGCGGGACGTCGACGTGGTGCTGGACACGCTCGGCGGGGACACCTCCGTCCAGTCGCTGAAGGTGCTGCGGCCGGGCGGGGTCGTGGTGTCCATCCTGCCGGTCGGTTCGCGGGAGTTCTACGACGAGGCCGAGCGACTCGGCGTACGGGCCGTGCGCATGCTGGTGGACGCCGACCGGTCCGGCATGGAGACGATCGCCGAGCTGGCGCGGTCGGGGAAGCTGAAGGCGACGATCGCCGGGACGTTCCCCCTGGCCGAGGCCGCGAAGGCGCACGAAGTGGGCGACACCGGACGGACGGCGGGGAAGCTGGTCCTTCTGGTCGACTGAGCCGCGTTGCCCGGTCGGCCGGGCCGGGTTACCGGGCGACACGCCCCAAAGTCGAAGACATATGTCAATCGAACATGCTCAAATTCCTTCCATCGAGGGTAACTTGACGATCGGGAGACCGACGTCCGGGCGCGGGTGGGAGGTGACGCCGTCGTGCGAGACGAGCCTGCACCGCTCACCCGCCACCTCCGTGTGTACGAGCACCGGGCACACACGGTGCTGGAACTGCGGGGCGAGATCGACCTGGTCGCGGCGACGGAGATCGGCCCGTCGCTGGACCGGATCACCGGCCGGCCCGGCAGCCGGGTCGTCATCGACCTGCGGCCGGTGGAGTTCTTCGACTGCTCGGGGCTGCGGCTGCTGTACCGGGCCCGTGCCCGGGTGCGGGACGGCGGCGGACAGCTGCACCTGGTGTGCGCGCACCCGCTGACGCTGCGGGTCTTCCGGGTCACCGGGCTGTCCCGGCTGCTGCCCCCGCACCCCACGCTGGACGCGGCCCTGGCCCGGTCCGAGGCCGCGTCCGGCTCCCTCTGAGCGGGGCCGGCGCACGGTCCTCCGTCCTGTCCGGGCGGGCTACGACTGCTCGAACAGGGCGCTCACGGATTCCCCGTTGTGGATGCGCCGTACCGCTTCGGCGAGGGCCGGGGCGATGGAGAGCACGCGCAGCTTGTCGGCGTGCTCCTCCTCCATGGGGAGCGGCACGGTGTTGGTGCAGACGATCTCCAGCACGTCCGGCTGCTCGCTCAGCCGCTTGAGCGCACCGGAGGCGAACAGCCCGTGCGTGCACGCCACCCGGACCGACCCGGCGCCCAACTCCCGCAGTCGGCCGAGGAGTTCCAGCACGGTGCTGCCCTTGGCGATCTCGTCGTCCAGCACGATGACGTCCCGGCCGGTGACGTCGCCGATGACGGAGCTGATGCTCACCCGGTCGTCCGCGAACCGCTGCTTGGCGCCGGCCGCCACCGGGGCACCGATGAGCCGGGCGAAGGCGGCGGCCTCCTTGGCGTTGCCGAGGTCCGGCGAGACGACCGTGGTACGCGTGAGGTCGTACCGGCGGAAGTGCGCGGCGAGTTCGCGCAGCGCGTTGAGGTGGTCGACGGGCACCGAGAAGAAGCCGTGTACCTGCGGGGAGTGCAGGGTCATGGCGAGCACCCGGCTCGCGCCCGCCGCGACGAGCAGATCCGCGACCAGCCGGCCGCCGATGGAGATGCGCGGGGCGTCCTTCTTGTCGGAGCGGGCGTAGGAGTAGTGCGGCATGACGACGGTGATCCGGGCGGCGGAGGCACCCCGGGCGGCGTCGCACATCAGCAGCAGTTCCACCAGGTGCTCCTGCACCGGCCGGACCAGCGGCTGGATCAGGAAGACGTCCCGCTCCCGGCAGTTGGCCTGAAGCTGCACCCCCAGACAGTCGTTGGCGAACCGGCTGACCTGGGTGGGGCTGAGCGGGACGCCGAGGTGGGCGCAGACCTCGCGGGCCAGGTCGGGATGGGCACTGCCGCTGAAGACGGCGATGTCTCGCACGATCCGCTCCTCGCAGAACCGTCACGGGCTGGACCGTCATGCTATCGGCGGCACCCCGCGCACCAGGGCACCGGCGTCCCCGCCCGCCTCCGGGTCGCCCGGGCGGTGACCCGGCGCGTACGTCAGGTGGACGATTCGGCCGGCGCACCGGTCTGGCGGGCCTGTGGGCGGGCATCCGGTCAGCAGGAAGGAGGACCGTCGCGATGACGACTTCCGTCAGGCGCCTGCCCGGCTGGGCCAAGGCCGTCGCCGCGCTCGTCCTGGTGCTCGCCGTGCTGTTCGCCGGAATCCGGCTGGCCGTACTGCCGGGCATCAAGGACCTGTTCGACACCGAGACGCACGACCGTTCCGGTCCCGCACTCCTCAAGTCCATCAACGACATGAGCCGTTACGACGCCGCCTCGGGCGACTTCCAGGTGGTCGTCGACCTGGAGAAGGACGCGAAGTACCTGCCCGACGCGATCCGCGGCACCCGCACCCTGTACGTCGGCGCGGGCACCGTGGACGCGTACGTCGACCTCGGCCGGGTCGGCGCGAAGGACGTGCGTGTCAACGGCGACCGCACGGCCGTCACACTCCGGCTGCCGCACGCCCGCCTCGGCAGGCCCGCCCTCGACCCCGACCACTCCTACGCCGTCTCGAAGCAGCGCGGGCTGCTGGACCGGCTCGGCGATCTGTTCTCGGACAACCCCGACAGCGAGCAGGCCGTGCAGAAGCTCGCCGTCCGGCACATCGGCGACGCGGCACGGACCAGCGGCCTGACCGCGCGCGCGGAGACGAACACCACCGGCATGCTGCAGGGCCTGCTGCGCTCGCTCGGCTTCACCCGGGTGCGCGTCAGCTACGGCTCCTGACCCGGGCGTCGGCTCAGCCGCCGAGCAACCCGGGCAGGGCCAGGGCGCCCAGTGCCGTGGCGCCGAGCAGCAGCCAAGCCACGTAGTCGCCGACGTGGCCGGACTGCAGGCGCCGCAGGGGCCGGCCCCACTCGGGGGCCGCGGTCCAGTGCGGGCGGGTCACGGCGAGGCCGGCGAGGGCCACTGCCAGCGCGGTCGAGACCAGGCCCAGCAGCACGCCGTGCGCCGTCCACTGCGCCGAGGCGTGGGCGCCGCCGGATCCGGCCTCGTTGACGGAGCGGGCGACCAGGTCGCCGAAGCCGGGCACGGCGCCGACGGCGAGGGCGCCGGCCAGCAGCACCGCGGGGACCGTCCTCATGGTGTCCGGGATCCGGCTCAGCGGGCCGGTCGTCTCGGGTTCCTCACTGGATCCGCTGGTCTCCAGGTCGGCGTCGGCGTCCTCGGGGCGCGGCCCGAGGCCGAGGAACACCCGTGCGGTGACGCGGAGTACGGCCCCGCCGGTGATCGCGGAGGCGACCACGTACACCACGGTGAGCGGGCCGCCGACCGCCTCCTCGGTGACCGCCTTGCCGAGCCCGGTGCCGAACGGGGGCAGTCCGGCGAGGCCGAGGCCGGCCGCCGCGAACATCACCGCGGTGGCGCGCTGTCCGATGGCCCGGGCGTGCAGGGCGTGCTCGTCGACGCTGCCGTACCGGTCCAGCAACAGGCCCGCGCAGGCGAACAGCGCGGCCTTCACCCCGGCGTGCCCGAGGATGTACAGGGCGGCCCCGTCGTCGCCCTGCGGGGTGAGGACGCCGATGCCCACGAGGAACAGGCCGGTGTGGGAGACCGTGGAGTAGGCCAGGAGCCGCTTGATGTGCCGCTGGTACCAGCACATGACGGCGCCGGTCGCGGCCGTGAGGGCGCCGAGCGTCACCAGGGCCCGGGTCAGGTCGGCGGCGGGGATGCCACCGGGTCCGGCGAAGACGGTGCCGTAGACGCGCCAGACGCCGTAGACGCCGAGTTCGACCATCACCCCGGACAGCAGCATGCAGACCGGGCTGGGGGCGACGGCGTGCGCGTCGGGGAGCCAGAAGTGGAAGGGCACGGCGGCCGCCTTCACCAGCAGCCCGGTCAGCACCAGCACGAAGGAGGCGAGGACCAGCGCGTCGGGTCCGCCGTGTCCGGCCGCCGCCGTGTCGAGGCCGCGCCCGATCTTCGTCATGGCCAGCTCGCCGGTACGGGCGTACAGCAGGCCGATGCCCATCAGCATGGCGTACGCGCCGAGGGAGTTGACGACCCCGAAGGTCAGGGCACCCTGTACGGCCTTCGGGTCGTCGATGCGGTAGCCGGTGAGCGCGTAGGCGGCGACGCTCATCAGCTCGAAGAACACGAACGCGTTGAAGAGGTCGCCGGCGATGGCGAACCCGCACATGGCGGCCTGGAAGACCAGCATCAGCGAGGTGAACGCGCCGCTGTGGCTGCGCGGGGGCTCGTCGAAGTACCGCCAGGAGTAGGCGAGGGCGGCGAGGGTCAGCAGTGAGACCAGTGCGGCCATGCCGAGCGCGGGGCCGTCGCCCGTCACGACGATGCCGACGCTCTCGCCGCCGACGGGCAGCCAGGCGCCGACCCACTCGACCATCGGCGGCGAGGAGTTCAGCAGCAGCACGACGGCGAGGGCCGCTGTACCGCCGGAGACCACGAGGCCGGTGATCTCGGCGGCGGTCCGGGGCAGATGGCGGCCGACGGCCACCAGCACGGCGGCGCCGAGCAGCGGGATCGCGACGAGCAGGGGAACCAGATGGTGCATCAGCCGCGCAGCTCCCGCAGTTCGTCGGGGTCGACGGTGCCGTGCCGTTTGGCGATCTGCAGGACGAGCGCGAGCAGCAGCGCGGTGACGGTGGCACCGACGACGATGTCGGTGAGGGTGAGCGCCTGCACCACCGGGTCGACCACGGGCCGGGAGCCCGGCGTGAGGTCGGAGAAGACGGGGGCGGTGGCGCCGCTGCGGTAGCCGACGGCCAGCAGCAGCACATAGGTGGAGGACTGACAGATCGCGAGACAGCCGACGGCATGGATGAGGTTGCGGCTGGTGGCGAGGCCGTAGCAGCCGGTCAGGAAGACGTAGGCGGCGACCAGGTAGGGAAAGATGTGCATCACGGTGTTCTCAACTCCCGTCTTCCTCCTCGATCTCGACGGCCTGGTCGAGGAAGTTGGCGAGCAGGACGACGACCGCGCTCGCCACCTCCACGCCGATGGCCGCGTTCAGCAGGGGGACGATGCCGCCGGAGGACAGGGTGTTGAACGTGCCGTACGGCAGCAGCGTGTTGGCCAGGAAGGCGGTGCCGGCGAAGACTCCGGCGAGGCCCAGCGCGAGGTAGGAGGAGACGGCGAGCGCGTCGGAGGCCTCGTAGACGGCGAGCGGGCGGACCCGTTCCAACGCGCGGTAGTCGGCGCCGAGGTACAGCAGGTGCAGGGCGGTCGCGGCGACGACCCCGCCCTGGAAACCGCCGCCGGGACTCAGCTGGCCGTGCGCGATCACGTAGAGGCCGGTGACCAGGGCGACGGGCAGCACCAGCAGCGCGTAGCGGCGCACCGGCCGGGCCACGTCGGCGGGTTGCGGCTGTTCCCGGTGCTCGCCACGGGCCTCGCGCAGCAGCACCACGCAGCCGAGGACGGCGGCGAACAGGATGCTCATCTCGCCGAGGGTGTCGTAGGCGCGCTGGTCGAAGTTGACGGAGGCGATGGTGTTGGCGGTGTGCCGGCTGAGGGAGGCGTGCACGGCCCGGGTGCCGTAGGGGTGGCTGCGGCCGCCGAAGGCGGGCAGGTCGAGGCAGGCGGCGACGAGCAGGGCGGCGACGCCGGCGCCGCCGACGGCCAGCAGGACGAGCCGGAGCCGTTTCACCGCGCACCGTCCTTGGGCCGGCCGCGGCGTCTGACCTTGCGCACCGACAGCATGATCAGCAGCGGGGTCAGGGCGGAGCCGACGGCCAGCTGGGACAGGCCCACGTCCGGCGCCTGGAGCACGGTGAACAGCACGGCCAGGACGGACCCGAGCACGGACAGCACCAGCGCCTGGCGGGCGGGGTCGCGCTGGGCCACGGCCGCGGTGGCGCAGGCGGCCACCAGCAGCAGCGCGACGACGATCACGGCGTCGTCCATGCCGCACCTCCCCGGACGGTGTCAGCCACCCCGCACCCCCCGGAATCCGCCCGCCAGCGCGCGCGAGGCGATCACGTTGCCGGCGATCAGGAGGGCGCCGACCACCAGCAGTTTGGCCATCGCCCGGCCCGGGCCGGTGGCGGCGCAGACGGCGGCCACGACCGCCGCGCTCAGGCCCGCGGCGGTCCAGGTCAGTCCCCAGGCGCTCGGGCGCTCGCCTTCCAGGTCGTCGGAGAGGAGCCGGGCGAAGACGAGGGTGCCGATCGGGCCGAGCAGGGCCAGCAGCAGGGCGAGGTCGACGTAGGACGGGCGGCCGTAGCCCTGGGAGAGCAGCAGCAGGGCCGGGCACAGCACCGGGGTGGTCATGTTCTGCGCGACGACCCGGCGGGCGGGCGGGCCGGTGGTGACGCCCCACAGGGCGGCCGCCCCACCCGCGCCCAGTTCGACGCTCGCCACGAGGATCCAGCCGTTCACCGCCAGGTCACCGCCCGTCGGCCGGCCCGTGCCAGCAGTGCCCCGACGGCCGCGGAGCTCCCGCCGACGACCCACTCCAGCGGGTAGACCGGCGTGATGAGCACCAGCCACAGCAGCGTCAGCGCGCCCCACCAGGCCAGGAGTTCACCGATGGCGAGGAGGACCGCGCGCGGGGCCGTACGCCGGGTCATCGACCGCCTCCTCGGTCCGCTCTGCACGCATGTGCGGCGATGTGTCCGATACGCCGCTCGGGCATCCAAGCACCGCCGGGCCCAGGGAGGGGCGGCGGCGCGCGGGTCCGCAGCCGGAGTGCCCCGGGAGCGTGAACGGAAACACCGGCGCGCGCCGGAGCCGTCAGGACCGCGGCATCCCGGACCGGTTGCCGGGTAACCGCCTTACGAATCAGGGAAGTTCACCGTTGGAGGACCTCATGGCCCGTACCGTCCCGCGGCTGCCCGCCGTGCTGCGTGCGCCGACGAAGCGGAAGTCGGCCGAAGGGGCCCGCCCGTCGGCCGCGCGGCACGCGCTCCCCCTGCCCCTGCGACTGCTGGCCATGCTGGTCGCCTTCGGCTGCATGGTGGCGTTCGCCGCCGTCCTGGCCCGGATCACGCTCGAGCCGTCACCCGCGTCGGTGCACCTGACGCACAGCAACCTGCACCCGGGCCGCTCCCTGCGTGCCTATCTGGAGCAGGCGCGGACGGCGGACGCGGTGAAGCAGATCGGCGGGAACCTGCTGCTCGGCGTCCCGTTCGGGGTGCTGGTGCCGGTCCTCGCGCCGCGCGCCCGGGGGATGTTCCGGGTACTGGCGCTCACGGCGCTGGTGATGCTGATGGTGGAGCTGGTGCAGGGGGCACTGGTCACCGGGCGGGCCTTCGACATCGACGACGTCCTGCTCAACACGGCCGGCGCACTGCTCGGCTGGCTGCTGCTGGGGCGGCGGCTCGGGCGGGCGGTGCACCGGCGGGTGCGCGCACCGGGCGCCGAGTGATCATCTGATGTGTCGTCAACAACAGGCCCGTACCAGAGTATTGACGCCCTCTTTTCTCACTCCTTAAATCAAGAGGCATCTCACCCCCCACGCCGAACGGAGAGCCATGGTCTCGCCGCGCCTGCTCCGCAGATGTCTCCTCGCCGCCCTGTCCGCCGCACTGGTCGGTTCCGCCGCCGTCGGTCCGGTGCGGGCCCGGACCGCCGTGCCGACGGCCGCGACCGTCAGCACCTTCTCGGACAACTTCGACGGGCCCGCGGGCTCCGCGGTCGACTCCTCGAAGTGGAATCTGGAGACCGGCGACAACGTCAACAACCACGAGCGGGAGTACTACACGTCCGGGACGCACAACGCGGCCCTGGACGGCCAGGGCCACCTGGTCATCACGGCCCGCAAGGAGAACCCGGCCGGCTACCAGTGCTGGTACGGCACCTGTCAGTACACCTCCGCCCGGCTGAACACGTCGGGCAAGTTCAACGCCCAGTACGGGCACGTCGAGGCGCGGATGAAGATCCCGCGGGGGCAGGGCATGTGGCCGGCCTTCTGGATGCTCGGCACGCCGGTGAACTGGCCGGACTCGGGCGAGATCGACGTGATGGAGAACGTCGGCTTCGAGCCCTCGACCGTGCATGGCACCATCCACGGCCCCGGATACTCCGGCTCCGGCGGCATCGGCGCGGCCTACACCCTGCCGAACGGGCAGGCCTTCGCGGACGCCTTCCACACCTTCGCCGTCGACTGGTCCCCCGGCTCGATCACCTGGTCCGTGGACGGGAACGTCTACGAGCGGCGCACCCCCGCCGACCTGGGCGGGAAGACCTGGGTGTACGACAACAAGCCGTTCTTCCTGATCCTGAACCTGGCCGTGGGCGGCTACTGGCCGGGCGACCCGGACGCGAGCACCCAGTTCCCGCAGCAACTGGTGGTGGACTCGGTGTCGGTGACGACGAGCAACAGCGCGGCCGGGGTGCCGATCCGCGGCCTGGCCGGCAAGTGTGCGGACGTGGCCGGCGCGAACTCCGCGAACGGCACACCGGTGCAGCTCTACGACTGCAACGGCACGGCCGCGCAACAGTGGACGGTCGGCTCGGACGGCACGATCCGCGCGCTCGGCAAGTGCCTGGACGTCACGGGCAACGGCACCGCGGACGGCTCGACGGTCCAGCTGTGGGACTGCACCGGCGGCCCGAACCAGAAGTGGACGGTCACCGGGGCGAACGACATCGTCAACCCGCAGGCGAACAAGTGCCTGGACGTCACCGGGAACAACTCGGCCAACGGCACGCGCCTGCAGATCTGGACGTGCTCGGGCGGGGCCAACCAGAAGTGGAGCGTCGGCTGAGCCGCGTCCCGCTCAGCGCAGCGTCCAGGTGTACTTGTCCCCGCCGACCCAGCGGACCACGTCGGGGTCGTCCAGGTCATGGATGGTGATGCCGTAGGAGGCGGCGGCCTCCAGCACGTCCGTGACGGTCCTGGCCTCACCGATCACCTGACCGTCGATCTCCATGATCCTGAAGGGCCGCTCGCCGGGTTTGCCCGGGCACACTCCGAGCACGAGGATCCGCGGATGGGAGATGTGGGGAGCTGCTTGTTCGGTCATGCAATAGAGCCTAGAACTCATCGCGGGCCGACGAGTCATCCACGGCGGCCGTCCAGAAGATCGAGTACCGCCGCCTCGACCGCTCCCTGGGTGGCAGGACGCCCGAAGTCCCCGTGTTCCCCCAGCCGGGTGAGCACGGGGGCGATGGTCACGTCCTCTTCGAACAGCTCGAAGACCGCGTGACCCGGTGCCGGCTCAGTCCGCGGCCCGCCGGGCCGACCGACACCTTCGCGCGCCGCTCGCGCAGGGCCCGCGCGACCTGCCGCACGTGCTCGTGCTTGGCCATCTCCTGCTCGGCCCGGATCCGCTCGTGGTACAGGTACTGGCGGCGCCCGGCGTCGTCCGTGCCGACGGCCTGCGGGTGGCCGTTGGGCCAGGGGCAGATCCATACGTCACGCCAGGCGGGCGGGATGGTCAGGGCACGGATCCGGGCGAGCCGCTCGGGGTCGGTCAGGGGCTCGCCGCGGCTGTCGGCGTAGCGGAACCCCCGGCCGCAGCGGATGCGCCGGTAGCCGGGGCCGTCGCAGGAACTGGTGCGCAGCCGCATGGCCCCGGCCTCAGGGACGGCGCCAGTCGTCGCTGGTCAGATGGGACCCGGCCTGCGGGCCCATCCGGAGCATGCCGCCGTCGACGCTCCAGGAGGCGCCGGTGACGTACGAGGCGTCCGGGCTCGCCAGGAAGGCGATCACGGCGGCGACCTCACGGGCGTCGCCGGGGCGTCCGAGCGGCACGCCGGGCCGGCGTTCGGTGTGCACGTCGGTGTCCTCCTGCCCGGTCATCGGGGTGGCGATCTCGCCGGGCGCGACCGCGTTCACGGTGATGCCGTACTCGGCCAGTTCCAGCGCCATCACCTGGGTCAGCAGGCCGAGTCCGCCCTTGGCCGCGCAGTACGGCGCCGCGCCGACCCGGGGCTGGTGTTCGTGCACGGAGGTGACGTTGACGATCCGGCCGCCGTCGCCCTGCCGGATCATCCGCCGTGCCGCGTGCTGCCCGCACACGAAGGGGCCGACGAGGTCGACGTCCAGGACCCGGCGCACGTCCGCCAGGGTCAGGTCCAGGTAGGGGGTCATGGTGCCGGTGCCGGCGTTGTTGACCAGGACGTCGACACGGCCGAGTTCGGCGCACAGCTCGTCGACGGTGTCGGCGGCCTCGGGCAGCCGGGTGAGGTCCAGCCGGGCGACCACGGCGCGGCGGCCCGCGGCGCGCACTTCCGCCGCCGTCCGCTCGGCGCCCTTGTCGTCGGTGTGCCAGGTGATGCCGATGTCCAGGCCCGCCTCGGCCAGGCGTACGGCGGTGGCCCGGCCGATCCCGGAGTCCGCGCCGGTTATCAGCGCCGTGCGCCGCGCGGCTGGTGTGGACATGGCGAGCCTCCCTGCCGTGTGTCACCGGACGCGTCACCGCAGTACCCGGGGGCCGGGTGGGCAAACGAGTGGCGTCGCCGCGCCTCTTCGGGGCGCCTCGGGCACCCTGGGTGGCATGGATCCCGTCGCGGCTCTGGACCGGATTGCCTTCCTGCTGGAGCGGTCGCTCGCGCCCACCTACCGGGTGAAGGCCTTTCGCACCGCCTCCCGGACACTTGCCGCGCTGCCCGAGGGGGAGATCGCCGAGCGGGCCGCCGCCGGCACCCTGGAGTCGCTCAAGGGGGTCGGGCCGAAGACCGCCCAGGTGGTGCGGGAGGCGTTGACCGGGGAGGTGCCCGGTTATCTGCGCAAGCTGGAGGAGGACAGCGGCAGGGCTCCGGCCGAGGGCGCCGGGGCCGGGCTCCGGGCGCGGATCCGTGGGGACTGTCACACGCACTCGGACTGGTCCGACGGGGGCAGCCCGATCGAGGAGATGGGCCGGACTGCGGCCGGGCTCGGACACGAGTGGACGGCCCTCACCGACCACTCGCCCCGGTTGACCGTGGCCCGCGGCCTGTCGCCGGAACGGCTGCGCGAGCAACTGGAGGTGGTGGCCGGGCTGAACGCGCGATGGGCGCCGTTCCGGCTGCTGACCGGCATCGAGTGCGACATCCTCGAGGACGGCTCGCTGGACCAGGAACCGGAGCTGCTGGAGCGGCTGGACGTGGTCGTGGTGTCCGTGCACTCCAAGCTGCGGATGGACGCCCGCTCGATGACGCGGCGGATGGTGGCCGCCGTACGCAATCCGCACGCCGACGTGCTCGGGCACTGCACCGGCCGCCTGGTCACGGGCCGGGGGCGGCCGGAGTCGGAGTTCGACGCGGACCAGGTGTTCGCCGCCTGCGCCGAGTCGGGGACGGCCGTGGAGATCAACAGCCGGCCCGAGCGGCTGGACCCGCCCCGCCGGCTGCTGCGCCGGGCCGTGGAGGCGGGGGTGCTGTTCTCCGTCGACACCGACGCGCACGCGCCCGGCCAGCTGGACTGGCAGATCCTCGGCTGCGCCCGGGCCGAGGAGTGCGGGGTGCCTGCGGAGCGCGTGGTGACCACCTGGTCCGCCGACGAGCTGCTGGCCTGGACCCGTCAGGGCCGGGTCCCGGCGCGCGCGGCGGGTTCCTGACCTGGCCGGCGTGGTACCCGGCCGCACGCCCGAGCCAGAAAGGACCCCAATGGAGCGAGCCGCCGTCTTCGACGTCGACGGGACCCTCGTCGACACCAACCACCTGCACGTCGTCACCTGGTGGGAGGCCTTCCGGCAGGCCGGACACGACGTGCCCATGCACGCGGTGCACCGGGCCGTCGGCCTCGGCTCCACGGACCTGATCGCCCACCTGCTCGGTGACGGCCGCGACACGGATCAGGACGGCGCGCTGAGCGCCGCCCACAAGGCCCTGTACGGCCAGTACTTCGACCGGCTGCCCGCCCTGCCGAAGGCCGGGGAGCTGCTGCGCCGGCTGCGCCGGGGCGGCTGGACGGTGGTCCTCGCCACCTCGGCGAGCGGCGCCGAGCTGGGCGCGCTGCGCCGGGCCATCGACGCCGACGACGCGATCACGGACACGGCGAGCGCGGAGGACGTGCGGGAGGGCAAGCCCGCCCCAGAGCCCGTGGAACACGCGCTGGAGCTGGCCGGGGTGCCGGCCTCGCGGGCGGTGTTCGTCGGGGACACCGTGTGGGACATGCGGGCGGGCAGCAGGGCCGGGGTGCGCTGTGTGGGGGTGCTGTGCGGTGGGATTCCCCGGGCCGACCTGGAGGAGGCGGGGGCCGAGGCGGTCTACGCCGACCCCGCCGACCTGCTGGAACGGCTCGCCGGAAGCCCGCTGGACTGAGCACCACGCGGAGTGGTGCGGGTCACATGACCGGCCGGAACGCCACGGGGTTGTTGCCCGTTGAACAAGGCGTGGGTACGGATGGGACAGTGTCCCCGGGCCTCACCCTTCGCCCACAGGGACGATCGTTCGGCTGAAGCCCTGTGGAGCCTTTCGCCGAGAGGCGACCGCCATCCGTGCCCACCACCCGACCGCCCCGGTCGTGATTCCCCCGTCACGGCCGGGGCTTTCCCGTGCCCACCGGCTGGTCACCGGCGGGCCGAGCCGGAGCGCGCCGGCTCGGCGGTGCGGCCGGCGCCGGCCGCGACGAACTCCCGCAGGTCGGCCGTGAGCCGTGCGGCATGCGTGGCGAACAGGCCGTGTCCGGCGTTCTCGTACACCTTCAGGGTGCCGTCCGGCACCAGCCGGGCCGCCCGCTCACCGGTGAGCTCCAGCGGAGCGGAGGTGTCGTGGGTGCCGTGCACGACCAGCACCGGCAGGTCCAGCGCGGGCAGCTCGGCGCTCAGATCCAGGGCCGCCACCACGGCCCGGACGCCGTTCGCGGCACGCGGGGTGGCGCTCAGACAGCGGTCGATCAGATAGCGGACGTAGGGCGGGGACATCTCGTTGCCCGGCAGGTGGGCGGCGAAGAAGTCGTCGGCCAGAGCGGTGAAGTACGCCGCCCGGTCCCGCCGGAACACCTCGTCGTCGGCCCGCACGGCCTCGGGGTCCACCCCGTCCGGAGTGCCCGGCGAGCGGACGACCCCGGGGCTGACTCCCGCGACGAGGGCGACCCGGGCCACGCGGCCGAGCCCGTGCCGGGTCACGCAGCGGATCACCTCGCCGCTGCCGACGGAGTGACCGATCAGCGTGACCTCACGCAGGCCGAGGTGGTCGAGCAGACCGTGCACGTCGTCGGCGAGGGTGTCGAGGTCGTAGCCGGACCAGGTGTCGTCGGAGCGGCCGTGGCCGCGCCGGTCCAGGGCGACGCAACGGTACCCGGCCTCCGCGAGGGGCAGCATCTGGTACTCCCACATCTCGTGGCCCAGATAGGCACTGGAGACGAAGACGGCGACGGGTCCGGTGGCGGGGCCGTGGTCGACGTAGTGCAGACGGGTGCCGTCGACGGGGCTCTCGTAGTACGGCATGGGTGCCTCCTCGGGCTGTCCGGGCCAGGTGCGCCGCGGTTCGGTCGCGCTGACGTCGTCGATGCTGCCCGGACCGCGGGCACCGGTCGATTACCCCTCACGTCATGGCCGGGTGTGCGCGCGCCCGGGCCCGGGTACCCGGCCGTCCGCCGAACCGTGGGCCGAGAGGAGCCGAAGGTGAGCAGCGCAGCGGGCAGCAGGGTCGTCGTCACGGGCGCCACCGGCAACGTCGGCACGAGTGTCGTACGGCTGCTCTCGGAGGACCCCGGGATCAAGTCGGTGCGCGGACTTGCCCGGCGCACGCCGCGGTGGTCGCCGCCGAAGACCGAGTGGGCCGCGGTCGACCTCGCCTCCGACGGGGCGAACCTCGCGGAGCGGTGCGAGGGCGCGGACGCGGTGGTCCATCTGGCCTGGGCGTTCCAGCCGACGCACGATCCGGCGGCCACCTGGCGGACCAATGTGCTCGGCGGCATCCGGGTGTTCGAGGCGGTCGCCGCGGCGCGGGTGCCGGTGCTGGTGCACGCCTCCTCCGTGGGCGCGTACTCGCCGGGCCCGAAGGACCGCGCGGTGGACGAGTCCTGGCCGACGCACGGCTGGCCGGACGCCGCGTACTGCCGGGAGAAGGCCTATCTGGAGCGGGCGCTGGACACGTTCGAGCGGGACCATCCCGAGGTGCGGGTGGTGCGGATGCGCCCGGCGTTCCTGTTCAAGTGGCAGTCGGCGAGCGAGCAGCGGCGGATCTTCGGCGGGCGGTTCCTGCCGGGCCCGCTGGCCCGGCCGGAGCTGCTGCCGTTCCTCCCGGACGTCCCGGGGCTCAGGGTGCAGGCGCTGCACACGGACGACGCCGCGGAGGCCTACCGGCTCGCGGTGCACACGGACAGCGCCCGCGGCGCCTTCAACCTCGCCGCGGACCCGCCGCTCGACGCGGCGGTCCTCGCCGAACTGCTGGGCAGCCGCCCGGTACGACTGCCCCGTACGGCGGCCCGGTCGGCGATCGCCGCCGCCTGGGGGCTGCATCTGCTGCCGGCCTCACCGCACCTGTTCGACGCCGTGCTGCGGCTGCCGCTCATGGACTGCGGCCGGGCGCACACCGAGCTGGGCTGGCAGCCGCGCCGCACGGCGACCGAGGTGCTGCAGGAGTTCCTCGACGGCCTGCAGAAGGGCGCGGGGATGGACACCGAACCACTGCGCGGGCGGAAGGTCGGCTGACGCGCCGTACGCCCGGGCCGAGGGGAGAACGCCATGGCCGCAGAACGTGAGCCCGAGCCGGGCCGGCACCCGGGAGCGGGGCCGGTGCCGAGGGACATGCCCGACCAGCAGGCGGGCGCCGGCGAGGATCGCTGGGAGATCACGCCGGACGAGCCGTCCGAGGACGACAAGACCCCCGCCGAGGACGCGCCCGGCCGGGACGAACCGCCGGCCTGAGCGGCGGGCAGCGCCTCGGCTGCGGGCGGCCGTGGCTCCCCGGTGCCTCAACTGCCGGATGCCGAGCGGTCGTTCAGTGTGGGGCCCGCTGCCGGAGCGCGGCGCGCCACGCGGGCAGCCGGTCCTCGGTGATCGGTTCGGGACGGCGGCCGCCGCTCGCGAAGAAGTCGGCCAGCGGCAGGATCGCGGCACCGACGGTGACGGCGTCCGGGCCGAGCCGGCCGAGGTCGATGGTCACCTTGTCGGCCGGATGGCGCAGCGCGTACGTCGTCGCGTGCCGGCGTACGGCGGGCAGGAAGCGGGCGCCGAGCTGGAGCCCGGCCCAGCCGCCGATGAGGATCCGCTCCGGCTGGAAGAGGTTGATCAGGTCGGACAGGCCGGCCCCGAGGTACTCCGCGGTCTCCTCCAGCACGGCCAACGCGATCGCGTCGGGCTCGGCGCCCTCGGGCGGGTAGGCGGCGGCGAGCATCGCGGTGAGGGCGGTCTCCTCGTCGGTGCCCTCGGGCGGCCGTCCGCCGTCCTCGCGCCAGCGGGCGAGCAGCGACTCGGCACCCGCGTAGGCCTCCAGGCAGCCGGGCGCACCGCAGCGGCAGCGGCGCCCGCGCACCCGTACGGTCAGGTGCCCCCACTCGACGGCCCGGCCGTTCTCCACCTCGGGGGTGACCACGCAGGCGCCGACGCCGGAACCGAAGAGGACGACCACGGCGTTGCGGGCGCCGCGCCCCGCGCCGAACCACATCTCGGCCTGGCCCAGGGTCTTGGCGCCGTTGTCGATGAAGTACGGGATCTCGTCGGGCAGCTGTGAGGCGGAGCGGAGCAGCCGCTCCAGCGGGACCGCGTCCCAGCCGATGGTCTGTCCGTGGACGACGGCGCCCTGGTCCGCCGCGTGCTCGACGATTCCGGGGACGCCGACGCCGACGCCGAGCAGCCGCTCGGGCGCGGCCCGTTCGGCGCCGAGCACCTCGGCGATGCCGTCGCGGATGTGACCGGCGATCACCTCGACGTCGTAACCCTGCGGCGCCAACCGGCGCTCGGTACGGGCCAGTTCGGTCAGGGCCAGGTCGAACAGCTCGACGCGGACCCGGGTCTCGCCGACGTCGACGCCGATCAGCTGGCCGCTGTCCGGGGCGACGCGCAAGAGGGTGCGGGGCCGGCCGCCGTCGGAGTCGACGCTGCCGGCCTCCTCGACCAGGCCGTCCGCGATCAGGTCCGCGACCACGTTGCTGACCGAGCCGGAGCTCAGACCGGTGGCCGGCCCCAGTTCGAAGCGGCTGAGCGGGCCGTCGAAGTACAGCTTCTGCAGCACGGCCGTGCGGTTGCCCCGCCTGAGGTCGCGCACCGTGCGTCCGTTACGCCCCGCCATACCGCTCCCTTCACGAACCCTGCCCGACCTGCAACATACCCCTTCGGGCAGTCGGAACGCGAGATTCCCCCAGGCCTTAGTTCACGGCCTGAGCTAAGCATCCCGCGGCCCTGCGCAGCCTGGCTCACCCGGCCGCGTACACGTCCTCCACGTACCTCCCGTCCGCCACCAGCGAGTCGAGCCAGCGGCGGGCCGCCGTCTCGTCGCTGCCGGGCGTCCGCTCCCGGTACAGGGTACGGAACGCCTCGCGGACCCCCGGCGCCATCCGGGCGCCGTCGCCGCACACGTGGACCCGGGCGCCGGAGTCCAGCAGCCGCCAGATCTCGTCGGCCTCGGCGGCGATGCGGTGCTGCACGAAGGCGGCGCCGTTCTCCGGGGCGGCGCTGAAGGCCGGGCGCAGCGAGACCGCGCCGGCCGCCTCCGCCGCCCGCAGTTCCCCGGCGTGCAGGAAGTCGGCGCCGGGAGCGTCACAGCCGAAGTAGAGCAGCGCGGGCGGGAGTTCGGCTCCCGCCGAACGGGCCGCCGTGCGGTCGGCGACGGCGCCGCGGAACGGGGCGAGTCCGGTGCCGGCGGCGATCATCACGACCGGCGCCGAACCGTCGATGCGGAACACCTCGCGGCAGGGCTGGATCCGGGCGTACACGGTGTCGCCGGCCGCGAGGGAGGCGAGGTGGCCGGAGCCCGTGCCCCGGTAGCGGCCCCGGCCCGAGCGGGCGGGTGCGTCGAGGACGGAGACCATGAGGTCGACATGACCCGGGTCGACGGCCGGGGAGGAGGACACCGAGTAGTGCCGGGGCCGCAGCGGGGTGAGCAGGTCGAGCAGCAGCGGCCAGCCGAGGGCGCCGCGCAGCGCGGGGTGGTCCTCGGCGAGTTCGACGAGGGTGCGCGGGTCGTCGCCGGTCAGGGCGGCGAGGGCGGCACGCTCGGGCGGGCAGGGGTTGGCCTCCGCGAGCAGCGTCAGCTGCCGGGCCGTGGGCCGCTCCTGCAACTCGACGTGGTGGGTGAGGAGCTGGCGTGCCGTCAGCGGACGGTCCACGGCGAGGCGGTCGCGGCGCGGGCGGCCGGCCCGGATGTCGAGGACCGCGCCGGGGTCGAGGCCGAACGCGGCGACGGCGCGGTCCACCAGGTCCGGGGCGTTGGCCGGCAGGACGGTCAGGTGGTCGGCGGTGCGGTAGGTGACGCCCTCGGGCAGCGCGACGCGCAGGAACCGCTTGGTGCGCGGGTGGTCCGGCGCGGTCAGGTCGTAGGCCTCGGTCACGGTCATCGGGACCAGTTCGTGCCGGGCGGCGAGGGCGTCCAGCGGGCCGCTGCTCAGGGTGCGCACCTCGTAGGCGTGTTGGGGTTCGTCCGCCTCGGGAGGGGTGGCCTCCGGATCGCCGTACTCCGTCAGGAGCGCGGCGCGCAGCCGGGCCGTGAACTCCCGCACGGTGCCGGTGAGATCGCCGGAGGCGTCGGCGGCGGCCCGCTCGGTCAGGCGGGTGGCGCCCAGTTCGGCGAGGCGCGCGTCGACGCGGGTGGGGACCTGCTGGTAGGTGGCGGCCCAGTTGCGGTCGCCGAAGCCGAGGACGGCGTAGGTCACGCCGGTGAGGTCGGGCGTGCCGTCGAGCCACGCGGTGAAGGCACCGGCGTCGTCGGTGGGGCGGCCGTTGTAGGAGGCGGCGGTGATGACGACGGCCCGGTCGGTGGGCAGTGCGTCCGCGTACGCGTCCAGGGCGGCGACCTCGGTGGCACAGCCGACGGCGGCGGCCTCGTCGGCGAGCTGGGCGGCGAAGGCGCGGCAGGTGCCGTAGTTGCTGCCGTGCAGGAAGAGGGCGCTGGTGCCGGGGCGGACCCGGGCGGGGAGCGCGTCGGGGGCCGCGGTGCCGTCCTGCTGCGGGCGTGCGGCGCCGGGCAGCGGGGCGTGGACACGGTCGGCGGGGGTGCGCGGGGTGAGGGTGAGGGTGAATCCCTCGGGCTTGAGGGTGAGGGTCTCCTTCACGGTGAGCCGGTAGTCGGCGTGGTCGTGCAGCCGGTAGCGGTGGACCAGCATGGCGAGCAGCATGGTCGCCTCGTGCAGCGCGAACTGCCGCCCGATGCAGGCGCGTTCTCCGGTGCCGAAGGGCTTGAAGGCGTGCACCGGGCGGGCCGCCTCCGCCTGGGCGGTGAACCGCTCGGGGTCGAACAGCTCGGGGTTGTCGCCCCACACGGGCTGCCGGTGCAGCATCGGGGTGAGCACGGTGACGGCCTGGCCGGCGGCCAGCGGGATCCGGCCGCCGAGCAGGGTGTCCTCGCGGGCGTGCCGGCTGAACGCGGCAGCCGTCGGCCAGAGCCGGAGGGCCTCGTTGAGTACCTGGCGGGTGTAGGTAAGGCGGCCGATGTCGTCGTACGTCGGCTCCGGATCGGCCGCATCGCCCCACAGCGCGTCGGCCTCGCGCTGCACCAGCCGCAGTACGGCCGGGTGCTTGGTGAGGTAGTACAGGGCGAAGGACATCGCGCCGGAGGTCGTCTCGTGGCCGGCGATCAGGAAGGTGATGACCTGGTTGCGGATGTTGGCCGCGTCCAGCGTGGTGCCGTCGGCCGGGTGCGGGGCGCTGAGCATCAGCCCGAGCAGGTCCTCGGCAGCGCTCTGGTCGGTGCCCGCACGGGACGCGATGACGTCGTCCACGACCCGGGCGAGGTGGTCGGCGTCCGCCCGGAAGGCGGCGTCGGCCGCCGAGTGGTCCTGGCCCGGGGTGCGGGCCAGGCGGGTCATGCTCCACTCCAGGCAGCGGACCATCGACTCCACGAACGGGTGCGGCTGCTCGCGTCCGAAGGAGCCGAAGTCGTAGTCGAACCCGGCCAGGCCGATGGTGTCGAGGGTCATGCGGGTCATGTCGTCGGGCACGTTCACGGCCCGCCCGTCCCCCGCCGCCCGGTCCCAGGACTCGATGAGCCGGCGGGCCACCCTGAGCATCACCGGGTGGTAGGTGCGCATCGAGCCGAGCGCGAAGGCGGGCATCAGGATGTCGTGCGCCTTGGCCCAGTTCGGCTCCTCGTTGTACGCCGTGAACAGTCCGTCGGCGGCGAAGGAGCGCACGTTCTCCAGCGCGGGCCCGATGTGCTTGGCGAACCGCTCCTCGTCGGCGAGGTCGGTGACCAGGCCTGCGTCGGCGACGAACAGCGCGTCCCGGCCGTGCAGCCGGCGCACCAGCACCGGACCGTGGGTGCGCATCAGGCCCATGATCTGCTGCAGTGGGGTGCGGCCGGGACCGGTGGCGCTGATGTCGACGAGGGGGACGCCGGGCAGGGTACCGGCCTGATCGGGGTGCAGTGCGGTGGGGGGCATGACGCGGCAACTGCCTTTCGCGGTAACGGAGTACTCGCGGTAACCGAGTACTGCGTTCCAGGGTGGTCGACCGACGGGGCGGGCCCGCGCCACGGCACTACACGATCGCGCAGTCAAAACTCGGTCATGGGTCTTGCGCCGGCCGGGGACACCTGGCCCGGAGCTCCGCCGAGGGGCCGCTGGTTTGCCGCTGACCTGGAACTTCGTCTTGGATGTGCGTGCTGACTCGGGTTACGGGAGGTGGACATGGACCTGGGGCGGGCCGACGGGGTCGTGTGGCGCAACCGGGCCCTGCTGCTCTTCGACCGGGTGGCGGTGCCGGTGGCGGTGTGCGATGTGTACGGCCATGTGGTGCTGGCCAATCCCGCGATGGCGGCCGAGTGCGGTACGGCACCGGGGCGGCTGCGGGGCCGCGACGTACTGGAGTTGTTCCGCCCGCAGGAGGCCACGCAGGTGGAACGGATCGCGCAGGCGCTGCGGCTGCGGCACCGCTCGCGCTATCAGGTGTCGGTGCGCTGGCGGGCGCCCGGCGGGAACGAGCGGTTCGGGGAGCTGACGGCGGACCCGGTCAGCGACACCGTGGACGAGACACCGGCGTTGCTGGTGATGCTCCGGGTGCACGCCGAGCGCGCGCCGTCCGGGCCCGAGCCGGCCCGTTTCACGCCGGTGGAGGGCCGGGTGCTGGCCCTGCTGGCCGGCGGCGCCACCACGGCCGGCGCCGCCCGTGAACTGGGCCTCAGCAAGGACGGCGTCACCTACCACCTACGCCGCCTGTCGGCCCGCTGGAACGCGTCCACCCGCACGGAACTGGTCGCCCGGGCCTACGCCTTGGGCGTCCTGAAGCCCGGGGTGTGGCCACCGGAGGCCAGGACGGCGGCGGAGTAGGGCGGTGCATCCGACTCAGGAGGGGCGGCCGACTCGAGATCACCGGGAGCCCCCGAGGCCCCCTTACCGCAGCCGGCACTCCCGGAAGAGACCGTGGCCGAGGACGCCGTGCCCGCCCCCGGCGGGGCGCCGAGCTCGGTGACCGTGAGCCGGTAGCCGGGGTGCCACTCCAGCGGGACGGGCAGTCGCCGGGCAGCCTCCTCCACCGGGGTGTCCCGGTAGCTCGCGTCGAGCACCAGCGCCTCCACGTCCCGGGCGAGCAGCACCCCGGCGTGCACGTGGCTCTCGATGTAGTCGTTGAGCGGGTCCTGTTCGTCCGCCTCCGCGAGCGCGATCAACGGCATCGCGGATGCCACGCCGAAGTCGGTGGGTTCGGCCGCGCTGTCCGGGTAGCAGAAGGTGGCCCGGCCCAGGACCGTTCCGGCGAGCCTGAGGTGCGAGGAGCCGAAGCGCGGCGCGGCGCCGACCACCTGGTGGCGGAAGTTCAGGGCGCCGTACAGCGGTCGCTCGACCGGGGCCGCGTCGTCGTACACGCCGCCGAAGATCCGGCTCTCCCAGCGCGTCCGGTCGCCGCCCGGGTGCGCGGTGAGGCCCCCGTTGCTGGTGCCGGTGACGAACTGCGAGTGGTACGCGCCGTCCCGGGCCAGCGCGTCGAGGATCGGCACTCCGCCGCGGACCCGGTCAGGATGGAAGTTCAGGGTGATGCGCAGGCCGGGGTGGAGCGCGGGGCCGGACACCCCGGCGGCCACGTGGTCCAGCGCCCGCCGGGCGCGCGGCGGCAGCACCTGCCGGAAATCCATTGGCCCACCCTCCCCGTGGCTACGTAGGCTAGCCGCGAACCTAGACCCATTAGGTTCATGGGCCATCCGATGGGCCACCAGGCTCACGCGGACGAATCCGGAAGGACTCCCCCTCATGAGATCGCTCACCGAGCAGGACATCCGCAACTCATTTGTCAACTGCTCCAAGGGGGAGGCGAAGCGGCTGACGGTACCGCGGGACCTCGATGAACGCCCCTGGGACGACCTGGACTTCCTCGGCTGGCGGGATCCGGGCGCGCCCGACCGCAGCTATCTGGTCACCGAACGGGACGACCGGCTCATCGGCGTAGCCCTGCGTTTCCAGACCGCGCGGCGCGGGTTCCTGCACCGCAGCATGTGCTCGGTGTGCCTGACCACACATCCCGGCGGCGGGGTGACGCTGATGGCGGCGCGCAAGGCGGGGACGGCGGGCCGCGAGGGCAACTCGGTCGGCCTGTACATGTGCACCGACCTGGCGTGTTCGCTGTACGTCCGGGGCCGGAAGGTGCCCGAGTCCGGCGCCCGGTTCGAGGAGAGCCTGACCCTGGAGGAGCAGATCGCCCGCGCGACGGGCAACCTGTACGCGTTCATCGACAAGCTGTACGCCTGACGGACGGGGACGGGCCCGACGGCTGCACGCCTGCTGAAGCGGGCCGACGGCCTGCCCGGACAGCCCCGTCCAGCTGCCCGCCGGTTCCCACCGCGCACCGCCAGTGGGCCGCGCCGTCAGGACAGCGGAGGTGTCCACCGGTTGGTGCCGCGGCTGCGCGAGTACGGCGTTTCGGCCGGCGGCCGGCCGGAGACTCGCGGCCGGCGCCGGGCGGCTGGTCCCGGCCGGTGGCGACGGCGATGTCCCAGGCGTGTACGGCGGCGTCCCGGCGCGGCCGCATCAGCGGCCACCGGCCGGGGCAGCGGACCCAGCGCAGTGGCGTCGCCACGGACTCGGCACCGGCCGGCAGCGGCACATACGCGTCGGCCACGGCGTCCAAGGCCGTCGCCGGCTCGGCCACGGATCGCCGCGGAGGGCGTCGGCCGGCTGGAACGGGTCCTCGCCGGACCGCTCCGCGGAGAGCGCGAGCCCGTACGCCGGACGGTCCACGCGGCGCACGCCGTCGACCGGCCCCGGGCCTCCTCGACGGAGCCCTCCGTGCCGCTCCCCCGACCTCTGAGACCCCTGCAGTAACATTCGCGGACAGCTGCGGTCCTCAACCCGGGTACGTTCGACCCGCCCGAGGAACGGGAACAGGCCAAGGGATGCACGACGTACGCCAGTGGACCTCGGGACTGCTGCGCCTGGTGAAACGGCACAGGGAACCGGTGGTCGTCCAGACGCTGCGGTCGGCCGCCGCGGCGACGATCGCCTACGTCATCGCGCTCCGGCTGAGCCCCGAGCCGGCTCCGCTCACCGCGCCCCTGACCGCGCTGCTGGTCGTCCAGGTGACCTTCTACGCCACCCTCACCAACGGCATCCGCCGGGTGAACTCGGTGGTGGCCGGAGTGCTGGTGGCCATCGCGTTCAGCGTGCTGGTGGGGCTCACCTGGTGGAGCCTCGCGCTGCTGATCGTGGCCGCGCTGGCCGTCGGCCACCTGGTGCGGGTGGACGAGTACGTGGCCGAGGTCGCGATCAGCGCCATGCTGGTCCTCGGGGTCACCACCGTCGGCTTCACCGCCTGGGCGCGCATCGTGGAGACGCTGATCGGCGCGGTCGTCGGGACGGCCTGCAATCTGCTGCTCCCGCCCCCGGTGTGGGTGGACGAGGCGGGCCGCTCGATCGAGGACCAGGCGCGCCGGGTGCGGCAGCTGATGCTGCGGATGGGCGAGGAGGCCGCGGGGCGGATCCCCTGGGAACGGGCGGCCGAGCGGCTGCACGAGGCACGGCAGCTGGACCAGCACATCAGCCAGGTGGACGCGTCGCTGCGGCAGGCCGAGGACAGCCTGCGGCTCAATCCGCGGGTCAAGGAGGGCCTGCTGCACCGGGTGGTGCTGCGCACCGGTCTGGACACGCTGGAGATCTGCACGGTGGTCCTGCGGGTGATGGCCCGCACCTTCACCGATCTGGCGAAGGCCCGCGGGGCCGAGGACCTGTTCCCGTCCCGGGTCGGGGCGACGGTGGAGCAGCTGTTGTCGGAGATCGCCGACGCGGTGGTGAGCTTCGCGGTCCTGGTCACCACCCATCTGAGCGAGAACGCCGAGTCGGCGGAGGCCCGTCTGTCCGCCGAGCTGCACACGGCGGCCGGCACCCGTGACCGGCTGGCCGCGCTGCTCCGCGAGGAGATCGGCAAGGACTGGGCGAACTGGCAGCTGCTCGGGTCCGTGCTGACCGAGACGACCCGCATCATCGACGAGCTGAACACCGAGCACCGCACCCGCCGCCTGTTCGAGGAGCTGGACCGGGTCTCCCGCGGGCAGCGGGCGAAGCTGCCCCGGATGACCCGGCTGCGGGAGCGGCTCGGGGTCCAGGAGGAGCTGTGGCGGAACCGTGCGGGGTTCGGCGAGCGTTCCCTGTGAGAGGGACGCCGGGCAGAGCCCGGCCCGGAAGGTGCCGGATGGCCGGCACGGAGCGCGAGGGGGCGACCGGATGGCCGGTTCCGGGGTGCGGATCGACGGGAACACACTGCGGTTGCCCGGCGGCGTGGCGGTGCGGTTCATCCGCACGCTGCGGCTGCCGGAGACGGGCACGCATCCGCTGCCGCCGGGGCTGGGCGAGTTCCCGGTCCGGCGGGTCGCGGACCACGCGGACACCGTCCCCGAGGAGTGGCGCGCCCGCGGCGGCGTGATGCTGCCGGTGTATCTGCGCGAGGCGATGTGGCTGAGCTTCTCGGGCACGCGCGAACCGGCCGCGCTCCAGGTCGGGGTCGGCAAGGTGTGCGCGGTGTCCGGCCGGCCGTGGAGCGACCGGCTCGCCCGGGATCCGCAGAACTACCTGGCGCTCCCGCGCCAGCCCTGGCTGGACGGCATCAACTCCGGCAGGGGGACCGTCCGCCAGTTCGTCGCCGTGCCGCTGGGTCTCGGCGCGACGGTGGAGGGGCAGGTCACCGGCGAGGAGGTGTGGGGCGGGGTGCAGCTCCAGTCGTTCCCGCTGCGGGAGCCGCTCCTCGCCGAGTGGCGGCGCCAGGAGCGGGAGCGGGAGGAGGCCCGGCGCAGGGCCCTGTCGGCCGGCCCGGCGGGCGGGTACGGCGCGGCGATGCCGATGACGGCGTCCGCTCCGGGAGGCCCCTCACCGGCCATGCCGCCCGGGGCGGCACCCCGGCGGGCCGCGGCCATGGGCCTCGGCGTCGGCGGCTTGATGCGCCAGGAGGTGTACCGGGACGACCGGCCGCTGACCGACTGGTCCGAGGAGCCCGCCGGACGCGTGTTCGTGCACCTGGTGACGCCGCCGGAGTGGCGGCGCATCACCGGCGAGGCGCCCCCGCCCTCGCCGGTGGACCGGGCGGCGTACACCAGCGCGGGTCTGCCCTGGTACGACTACTACGACGCCGATGCCGGGGATCTGCCCCCGACGGACACCCTGGAGGAGGTCAAACCGGTCGGCGAGTGGCTCGGGGACGACCTGGACCCGTGGCAGGCGCCGTCCGCGGGCCAGGTGACCCCGCTGAAGGACGCAACGGGCAAACCGGTCGAGGACGGGGAGTGGTAGACCCACCGCCGGTTGCACCATGTGCAACGTCCGTTGCCCGGCTTGCCCTTGGCGGCGGGTTCACGCCAAGGTGGCTGTCACGATCGGGGCAACCGACGACCTGAGGTGGGCATGGACACGGAGGAGCGGGCGGTGTGCGGGAGGTCTCCCCGGCTCGCGCGGGAGACCGGGGGCGGCTGGAGCCGGCGCCGGTTCCTCGGCGCCGTGGGGGGCACCGCGGCCGTGGTGGCGGTGCCGTCCCCGGCGGCCCCGCCCGCGGACGGCACGGCCGTGGCGGACGAGCCCGGGGCGGCCGCGCCGCCCCGCGGGGCCTCCGGGCCGCGTCCGCTGTACGTGGGCACCTACACGTCGGTCGACGGGGGCGGCACGGGCATCGGACTGGCCTCCTACGACCCGGTGACCGGTCGGATCACCGGCTCGGGCACGCTCACCGGCGTTCCCGACCCGTCGTATCTCGCCGTGCACCCGGACGGCCGCACGCTGTACGCGGTGGACGAGCGCCAGGACGGCGGTGTGACGACCGTACGCCTCGCCGGCCGGCGGGTCCTCGGCACCCGGAGCACGGGCGGCGCGGGTCCCTGCCATGTGTCGGTGCATCCGTCGGGGCGCTGGCTGCTGAGCGCCAACTACGGCTCGGGCAGTGTGGCCGTGCACCCGATCGACGCCTCGGGCGCCCTCGGTGAGCGCACCGACCTCGTCACGCACCGCACCCCGGCGCCGGGCCCGGGCCAACAGGGGCCGCATGCGCACCAGTTCGTCACCGGCCCGGACGGCGGCCACGTCCTCGCGGTCGACCTCGGTACCGACACCGTCTACAGCTACCGCCTCGACGGGGCCGAGGGCACGCTGACGGAGGTGGCGCAGGCACACACCCGGCCCGGGGCGGGACCGCGCCATCTCACCTTCCATCCGGGCGGCCGCTACGCCTATCTGGCCAACGAGGTGGACGACACGGTCGCCGTCTGCGCCTACGATCCCGGTTCCGGCCGGCTGACGATCGGCGAGCCGCAGGCCACGGGCTCGGGCGGCGGCACCAACTACCCGGCGCAGTTCGTGGTGACGGCGGACGGCCGGTACGCGTTCCTGGCCAACCGGGGCGACAACAGCCTCGCGCGCTACGCGATCGAGGCCGACGGGGCCCGGCTGCGGCTGCTCGGCACGGTGCCGGCCGGCGGGGACTTCCCGCGGCAGATCGCCCTCTCGCCGGACGGCGGCCTGCTGTTCGCCGCGAACCAGCGCTCGGGTACGGTCAGCGTCTTCCATGTGGACGCGACCGGCGGTGAACTCCGGTCGGCCGGTGAGCCGTTCGCCTCACCCGTCGCCGTCTGCGCGCTGCCGCTGTAGGGGCCTGTCCGGCGGATCACGCCGCGGACCCGTCTCGGTTCGATTCGGCCGGTCAGACACCGTTGCCTCCCTGCGACTCGGCCCGCCGGACAGGCCCTCGCGCGCGAGGGCAGGCGGCGGCACCGGCCTGGGCCAGCAGGGCGTGCATGCGCTCGGTGAGCTGGGCGATGTCGTCGGCGGGCGTGTGGAAGGGCAGTCGTACGTCGCCGTGGGCGCGGGTGCGCTCGATGCGCAGGGTCAGTCCGTGCCGGTCCACGGCGAGCGGCACCACCCGCGTCGCGGCGTGCAGGCTCTCGGGGCGCACCAGCCGGGTCAGCCGCTCGACGGCGTCCGGGTGGGCGTCGGCGAGGTGGGTCAGAAGCCGGGCCTCGGCCTCGGCGAGGGGGTCGGGCCGGGCGGCGGCGAACTCGTCCGGGCGGACGACCACCGCCCCCGAGGACTGCCGCAGCACCACCCGCGTGGGCCGGAAGAGCAGGGCGCCACGGTCCGGCGCGAGCCAGCCGGCGAGATGGAGCCGGGCCCGGATCCGGCCCCGGACCGGTACGGGCGCCACGTCGGCGAACTCCAGTACGGCGGAGGGTTCCTGGCGCGGGGCGCAGACGGCCGCGGTCAGCAGGGAGCTGTCGTCGGGCACCGCCAGCCGCACGGCGCCGTCGTCGGTCACGGTGTGCGCGCCGACGTACTCCTCGCGGGCACCGTCCGCGGTCACCGCGCACGACCAGGCGACGGCCAGCACCGACCGGGCCCGTTCCGCCGCGCCGGGTGCGGCCGTCCAGTCCTGCGTGTCACCCATCCTCGACCTCCTTAGGTAAGCCTTGCCTAACTTATCGGAGATCGAGGCGCGCGCCAACCACTCCCCACCCGGGGGAAGGGAGCGGACGGCGGTCAGGCGATGACGCCCAAGAGCGCCCGCGCACACAGGTCGCGCACCTGCTCGCGGCTCAACTCCCCGTCCCGCAGCCACTCCAGGCACACGGCCGTGGTGAAGGCGAGCCAGCCGCGCACGGCCAGGCGCACCTGCGGGGCGCCCTCGGAAACGGGCCCGAACTCGGGATCGGCGGCGAGCGCGGCGAGGATCTGCTGCTCCTGCGCGGCGAGTGCCCGCCGGTAGACCCGGCGCACGGCCTGGTCGCCGGCCGCGTCGGCGCGATGGAAGGCGCGGAAGCCGTGGGCGTGGGCCTGCACGTAACCGAGGTAGGTGTCCAGGCCGGCGGTGAGCTGCTCGCGCGCCGGCACACCGGGCACGGCCGCGGTCATGCGCAGCATCCGCTCGCTCTCGCGCTCGACGACCGCCGCGAAGAAGTCCCGTTTGGTCGGGAAGTAGTGGTACAGCAGCCCGCGGGAGACCCCGGCGATCTCGGCGACCTGCTCGATCCACACGTCGTCGTAGGGGCTCTCGGAGAAGAGTCTGGCGCCGACCGACAGCAACTGTTCACGGCGCTCCTCCGTGCTGAGTCTGCGCCGGGCACGCTCCCCCTGGTTCGCGGGCATGGCGTCACTTTACTTGACGTGGGTTCAACAGGCGGACCACACTGAAACCCGTTATTGAATCCACGTACAACACGCACGCACGGATTCACGTCACGGATGCACGTCACAGGTTCAACGGCCGCTGGATCAAGGGAGATCGGCGTCATGGCGGAGACGACGGGGACGGGACTGCCGAAGGGTTTCCGGAGCGCCGAACACGGCTGGCCCGAACTGCACCGCATTCCGCATCCGCCGCACCGGGTGCCGTTGCTCGGCGATGTGCTCGGCGCCGACCGGCGCAAGCCGGTGCAGGATTCCATGCGCTTCGCACGCGAGCTCGGGCCGATCTTCCGGCGGCGGGCCTTCGGCAAGGAGTTCGTGTTCGTGTGGGGCGCGCGGCCGGCCGCGGACCTGGCCGACGAGTCCCGGTTCGCCAAGCACGTCGGGCTGGGCGTGGCCAACCTCCGGCCGGTCGCCGGGGACGGCCTGTTCACCGCCTACAACCACGAGCCCAACTGGCAGCTGGCGCACGACGTCCTGGCGCCCGGGTTCAGCCGCGAGGCGATGGAGGGCTATCACGGCATGATGCTGTCGGTGGCCGGGCGCCTGACCGGCCACTGGGACCGGGAGGCGGCGGCCGGGCGCGCGGTCGACGTGCCCGGCGACATGACCAAGCTGACCCTGGAGACGATCGCGCGGACCGGGTTCGGGCACGACTTCGGCTCCTTCGAACGGGACCGCCCGCACCCCTTCGTCACCGCGATGGTCGGCACGCTCACCTACGCCCAGCGCCTGAACAGCGTGCCCACGCCGCTCGCCCCGCTGTTCCTGCGTTCCGCCGCCCGGCGCAACGCGGCCGACATGGCCTACCTCAACCGGACGGTCGACGGCCTGGTCGCGGAGCGGCGCCGGTCGGGCCGCGGGGAAGGCGACCTGCTGGACCGGATGCTGGAGACGGCGCACCCGGAGACCGGCGAGAAGCTGTCGGCGGAGAACGTCCGCAAGCAGGTGATCACGTTCCT
Source organism: Streptomyces sp. NPDC048191 (assembly GCF_040652655.1). Lineage (NCBI taxonomy): Bacteria > Bacillati > Actinomycetota > Actinomycetes > Kitasatosporales > Streptomycetaceae > Streptomyces > Streptomyces sp. NPDC048191. The sequence goes on along the minus strand of NZ_JBEZMO010000016.1, from coordinate 122,180 downwards.
GGTGGCGGGCCACGAGACCACCTCGGGCGCGCTCTCCTTCGCCCTGTACTACCTCGCCCGGCACCCCGGGATCGCCGCCCGGGCCCGCGCCGAGGTGGACCGCGTCTGGGGCGACACCGCACAGCCCGGCTACGACCAGGTGGCCAAGCTGCGCTACGTGCGCCGCGTGCTGGACGAGTCCCTGCGGCTGTGGCCGACGGCGCCGGCGTTCGCCCGCGAGGCCCGGCAGGACACCGTACTCGCCGACGACCACCCGATGCTCCGGGGCGCGTGGGCACTGATCCTGACACCGATGCTGCACCGCGACCCGGAGGTGTGGGGCGAGGACGCCGAGCGCTTCGACCCGGACCGCTTCGACGCGAAGGCCGTACGAGCCCGCCCCCCGCACACCTTCAAGCCGTTCGGCACCGGCGCACGGGCCTGCATCGGCCGCCAGTTCGCCCTGCACGAGGCGACACTGGTCCTCGGCCTGCTGCTACGCCGCTACGAGCTCCGGGCCGACCCGGCGTACCGGCTGACCGTGACGGAACGGCTGACGGTGATCCCGGAGGGGCTGCGGCTGCACCTGGAGCGACGGCCGACGCCGGCCCGGACACCGGAAACCGGACCGGCACCGGGCGTGAGCACGCCAAAGGCGCGCCCGGCGCAAGGTGCCGCCACCGGGGAGGCCGCCCCGGAGAAGGCGATCGCCGCGCCGGAGACCTGCCCCGCGCACCAGGCGGGCGCACCGGGGAGCACCGCGGAGCCGACAGCGACCCACGCGGCCGGCACACCCACCGAGAGCACGTCGGCCGACGGCTGTCCGGTGCACCGGTCGGCGCGCTGAACCCGGAGGGCACGCGTCCCTCCGGTCCACGGGCCGGGGGGGTGAGGGGCGCCACCGGGCGCCCTCCCGCAGGGCCTCGGGACACGCGCCGAGCCCGCTCGGCCGCGACCCCCGGCCCGGACACCTCAGGCCTGCGACGCCGCCTGCCCGGCTCAGCCGCCCGCCGTCCAGTGCGCCGGTCGCGTCACCGACTCGGGCAGCCTGGTGCCGGTGCTGCCGCGGGCCGCGTTGAGCTGGGGCTGGGTGAGGAAGAAGGCGCCGGTGAGGTCCGCGTCCGTCAGATCGGCGTCGCGCAGATCCGCGCCGATCATGTCCGCGTCGCGCAGATCCGCGCCGGTGAGGTCGGCGGCGATGAGACAAGCCCCGCGCAGACTCGCCGCGCGCAGATCGGCGCCCCGGAGCCGGGCCCCGACGAGATCCGCGCCCCGGCGGTCCTTCCCCCTGCCCTTGCCCTTCTTGCCACCCTTTGCGCCGCCGGCGCCCGCCCGGACCAGCTCACTGGTCCGTAGCAGGAGCACGTTGACCTGCTGCCGGTGCACGGCCACGTCCAGCGCGGCCAGTTCCTCGGGGGACCGCCGGGTCAACCGCTCGGTCTCCTCCAGCGCCTGCCGCAGCTCGGGACGGACGGAGCGCGCGGCGGGCAGGCCGAGCGCCTCGGTCAGGTACCACAGCAGCTCGTGCAGCTGCCGTACGACCGGGAACACGTCGAACATCCGGCGCGCGTGCTGTTTCGACCCCGTGCGCCAGTCCTGCCCGCCGAAGGTGAGCTGCGAGACCTTCTGTCCGGCGCCGAAGCAGTCGTAGACCGTGCAGCCGGTGAAACCCTTCTTCCGCAGGTCGGCGTGGATGCCGCAGCGGTGGTCCCCCTGGAGGTTGGGGCACGGCTTCCCGGCCGACTTGTCGAGCGCGAAGTCGGCGGAGGCGGCGAAGGGCAGGGCGACACAGCACAGCCCGAAACAGTTCGCGCAGTCCCCGCGCAGCTCCGGAAGTCCCGCTGTCTGATCTGGCATGGGGGACAGCCTACCGGGCCGACCCAACCCCGATTCCGGCGGGATCACGCAGGTCAGCGTCGTGCGAGGGCCGGTTCGGCGTGAGCAGCGGCCCGGTCAGCGGGTGAAGACCTCGAAAGCCACGGCCGGTGTGCCGCCGAAGCGTTCGCCGGTGGCCTCGGCGCTGGTGGTCAGGAAGGTGCGGGCGTACGTTTCCGGGTCCTCGTCGGTCAACGCCTCGATGTACGTGCGGTGTTCGAGCAGCGAGCGCACCGCCCGCTCCAGGCCGGGTGTGGCGTCCACCGCGTGGGTGGGCCGTGCGGAACCGGCGACGGCGACCCAGCGGACGCCGTTCCAGGGTTCCAGGCCCTGCTCGGTGAGCTCGGGGAAGATCCACCGGTTGCCGGCGTCCGCGACGGCGTCCAGGGTGGCCCGGCCGACGGCCACGTGGTCCGGGGTGTTCCAGACGGCATCGCCCCAGGTGTCGCGGTGGTTGAGGGTGAGGACGAGTTCGGGCCGGTGACGGCGGACCGCGGCCGCGATGTCCCGGCGCAGCACGGGGCCGTACTCGATCACCCCGTCCCGGTGGCCGAGGAACTCCACGGTGCCGACGCCGACGACGGCCGCGCTGGCCCGCTGCTCGCGCTCGCGCAGCGGGCCGCAGGTGGCCGGGTCGAGGGTGTCGATGCCCGCCTCGCCACGGGTGGCCAGCACATAACCGACCTCGCGGCCGCCGTCGGTCCAGGCCGCGACGGCCGCGGCGCACCCGTATTCGAGGTCGTCGGGGTGCGCCACCACGGCCAGGGCGCGCTGCCAGTCCTCGGGCATGGGCTTGAGCTGAGGGATCGCGGGCTCGGTCATGGGCCGCACACTATGCGCTCCGCCGCCCCGGCTTCACACCTCGTCGCGTGCCATCGACAGCAGTCGGTCCAGGACGCGGGGGGCGCCCGCGCGCAGGCCGTCGTGCTCGAACTCGTTCGTGACCCAGGTGCGCAGGCCGCGGATGGTGCGCGCGGTCTCCAGGGAGTGCGCGGTGTCGACGTACATGTCGTCGTGGTAGACGGCCGCCACCACCGGCACCTCGTTGGCGGCGAGGCGGGCGGGGTCGTACAGGGGCTGCCAGTCGGTGCGGGCGGCGAGCAGGTCGGCCGTCTCGCGCAGCGGGCGCAGCGCCGGATCGGCCTCGAACATCCAGGGGTGGACGGTCTCGCCGGTGAACAGCACCGGGGTGTCGCCCGCGAGCGCCTTGGCCGCGTCGAACTGCGGGAACTCGGCGCGCACCCGCGCGGCGGCCCAGGCGGTGGGGCGGGCGCCCTGGCCGTAGATGGACTCGTGGACGAGCGCGTAGAGGGGGTGGGCGGCGTACGACAGCAGGGACTGGGCCTGCTCCTGGAAGGCGTCGGACAGCTCGGGGCCACCGGGTGTGCGCACGAAGGCGTCCTCCAGGAGGTGGTGCAGCCGGTGGCTGCCGTCGCTCGCGCCGAGCATCAGGCCGAGGGACTGGAACGCCTCGACGGTGAACCGGTAGCCGTTCGGGAGGGTCACGTCGTGGGTGAGGAGGTGGTCGGCGATGTGACGGGCCCGTTCCACGTCCTGCGGGTAGCGGGCGTAGTGCGCGGTGACCTTGCGTTCGATCCGCGGGTAGGCCGCGCGGTAGACGTCGTCGGCGTGGGCGTGCAGGGAGGGCAGGCCTCCGGTGATGACGGCGGTGTCCAGGCCCTCGGGGGCGAGGGAGAGGTATGACACCGTGCAGAAGCCGCCGAAGCTCTGGCCGAGCACGGTCCACGGCGCGCCGCCGGTGACCTGCGGGCGGATGGTCTCGCAGTCCCGGACGATCGCGTCGGCGCGGAAGCGGGTGAGGTAGTCGGCCTGTTCGGCGGGGCTGCCGCGCAGCGGGAGCGTCTGCCGGGTGGCGGGTGTCGAGCTGCCGGTGCCGCGCTGGTCGAGCAGCAGGACGCGGTAGTCCTTCAGAGCCCGGTCGAGCCACGCCTGACGTCCGACGAAACGATTCGCCCCGAACCCGGGACCGCCCTGGAGGTACAGCAGCCACGGCAGTTCCTGCCCGGCCTTATCGCTCGCGACCGCCTCGCGGGCGTACAGCTCGATCGTCTCGCCGTCCGGCTCGGTGTGATCGAGGGGTACGGTGAAGCGGCGGTCGGTGAGGATGACGCCGGGCTGGCGGTAGCTGAGGCTCAACGGGTCTCCCGGGACGAACGGTGCGGACGCATCCCAGTTCAGCACATGACCGGACCCCCGCCGACCCCCGGGATCATGGATTGTTACTGAACTCCGGGTCAGCGTGCGGATCAGCGGGCGACGAGGCTGGAGCGGCGCACGACCAGCTCCGGCTGGAGCACCACCCGGCGGTGCTCGTGCGTCGGCGTGCCCTCGCCCTGCTCGGTCTCCTCCAGCAGCAGCTCGGCGGCCAGGGCACCCATGGTGACAGCGGGCTGCCGCACGGAGGTCAGCGGTACGGCCGCCGCCGCGGCGAACTCGATGTCGTCGTAACCGACGATCGCCAGGTCGTCGGGCACGGTCACGCCGGCCGCGTACATGGCCTGCAGCACACCGAGGGCGAGGAGGTCGTTGGCGCAGAACACGGCGGTGGGGCGGTCGACGAGGCCGAGCAGGCGGGCGCCGGCGTCACGGCCCGCGGCCACGTCGAGCCGCTCGGTGGGCAGCTCGCGCAGCGCCTCGGGGCCGAGCCCGGCCTCGGCCAGCGCGTTCAGGGCGCCGGTACGGCGGTCGCGGACCTGGTTGAGCCCGGGCGGCCCGCTGACGTAGGCGATCGAGCGGTGTCCGGCATCCACCAGGTGCCGGACCGCGAGGGCGCCGCCGGCCACGTCGTCCACGGAGACCGAGCACTCGGCGGTGCCCTCGGCGACCCGGTCGACGAGCACGAACGGGATGTTGTGCCGGCGGAAGGCCTCGATGTTCCTGCCGGTGGCGTCGGCCGGGGTCAACAGCACGCCGCGCACCCGCTGTTCGGCGAAGAGCGACAGGTACTCGGCCTCCTCGGCGGCGTTCTGGGCGCTGTTGCACACCATCACGCCGAGCCCCGCCTCGCGGGCCGCCCGCTCGGCACCGCGTGCCACGTCCACGAAGAACGGGTTGCCCATGTCGAGCACGAGCAGGCCCATGATCCGGCTGCGGCCCGCGCGCAGCTGACGCGCGGACTCGCTGCGGACATAGCCGAGCCGGTCGATCGCGGACAGCACCCGTGCCCGGGTCTCACTGGCGACGGTGTCCGGGCGGTTGATGACGTTCGACACCGTTCCCACCGACACTCCGGCGGCACGGGCGACGTCCTTGATACCCACCGACTGGGCCATCGGGTGAAGACCTCCAGGGGACGAGGGGCGGCGGGACGACCTTCACATTACCGTCATGCAGGCAGCGCGAAGTCGGCCACGTAGAGGGGTGAGGGGGTCGTACCGGTGGACCTCTCCTGGTACATGAAGGACAGGACGTCGTCCGCCCGGATCCGCGTCTCGTCGATCACCACTTCGCCGAAGGCGTTCAGACCACCGCCGTCATACAGCGGTGTCCAGTCGGTGTGACCGGAGGCTTTGGAGGCGGCGGCGATGCGGCCGTAGGGAAAGACCGCGTAGGCGTTGTCGTACCGGTCCAGGACGAGCTGGGTGCGCTGGGTGGAGTCGAGCGGGAGGGGGATCTCGGTCTTCTGCCAGTGTCCGGAAGCGTTCTTGCGGAGATGGAAGGCGCGCCCGTGGGCGATGCGGTCGGCGACGTAGTCCGTGGTGCACCGGCCGAAGCGGCCGGGAACGTAGCTGATGACCGCGTGCGGACGGCCGGCCGAGTCGACGGCCTGGCTCTCCTGGTTCATGAGCGAATGGTCGGGGCCGAGCGGGTCCACCACCAGTCCGGGGCCGTCGACGGCGACCGTGTCCGGACCGCCGGTGGTGCCGACGAGCGCACCGGCGTCGTTGCGCCAGGTCCGTCCTCGGTCGGTGGAGTGGACGTAACCGGTGTCGTGGTTGCTCAGGCCGCCGCTGCCGCACATCACGGAGGCGCTCTGCTCGCGCCAGGTGAAGAGGGCGTGCAGCCGGCCCTGGGCGTCGTAGTCGAGGCCGTGCAGATACATGTTGCGGGCGTCACTGGAGCCGTGCGCGCTGGTGTAGGTGCCCGACGAGCTGCTCCACTCCCCCAGCACGGTCCACCGCGCACCGTCGTACTCCGCGAGGGCGTTGCGGCCGTCTCCGGAGACGCCGGCCCGGTACCCGAGCTGCAGCCTGCCCTCGGGGGTGCAGAGGAACTGCGGATACGTGAACCGCTCGGTGAGCGCGAGTCCGTCCAGGGTGGTGCGTACCGGACCGAAGGCGGCCGGGGTCCACGGTAGTTCGCCGTCGAGGAGCCCGGGGGCGGACTTCACGTAGAAGAAGCCGTCGCTGTGCGCGTCCATGACCGCGTGCAGCCGGCCGTCGGTCCGCGACACGCCCATCGAGATCACGTTGTGCGAGTCGTCGCTCGTGAGCCTGTGGTCGAGGGCCACCGTCGACCAGTGTGCCCCGCCCGTGGTGCGGCGGGCGAGGGTCGCGCTGCGGTCGGCGGAGTACCAGGCCGCGTACTGCCGGCCCCGGTAGGTGAACAGGCCGTTCTTCTGGAACGAGTTGTTGTTGACGAGGCCGTCGTACGACACGAAGTACAGGGCCCGGGCATCGAGGAGGGTGCGGCCGAGCCAGGTGACCCCGGGGGCCGCGGGCCCGCTTCCGGCGGCGGTCATGACAGGTGGAACACTTCCGTGAGCGGTTTCATCGCCTCGTCGGGCCGGGCGCCGTCCAGCGACTCGAAGAACGGCGCCATCTCCGCCTGCCAGCGGGCGTTGATCTCGGTTGCCTCCATGCCGGCCCGGGCGGCGGCGAAGTCCTCTGTCTCCAGATAGCCGACGAGCAGGCCGTCCTCGCGCAGGAACAGCGAGTAGTTGTGCCAGCCGGACGCCTTCAGGGCGCCGAGCATCTCCGGCCGGACGGCGGCGTGCCGCTCACGGTACTCCTCGAGGCGGTCCGTCCGGACCTTCAGCAGGAAACACACACGCTGCATCAACGACCCCTGGTCCGCTAGAAGTTGAACTGGCCGATGTTCTTCGCGTCAAATACGGTCGGCTTGCCCAGGGTGATCACGCCGTCCTTGCCGACGGTGTACGTCGTGGCGCCGGCCTTGAAGGTCTGGCCCTGCTTGCCCGTGATCTGTCCCGAGGCCAGCGCGACCGCGGCACGGGCGGCCAGGTCGCCGAGCTTCGCCGGGTCCCACAGCTCGAATGCGTCGACGGTGCCGTTCTTGACGTACTTGCGCATGTCGTTCGGCGTGCCGAGACCGGTGAGCCTGACCTTGCCCTTGTACTTGGAGCCGGACAGGTACTGGGCGGCCGCCTTGATGCCGACGGTGGTCGGCGAGATGATCCCCTTCAGGTCCGGGTGCTCCTGGAGCAGGCCCTGGGTCTGCTGGAAGGACTGCTGGGCGTCGTCGTTGCCGTAGGCGATCTTGACGAGCTTGATGTCCTTGTACCTGGGATCCTTCAGCTCGTCCTTCATGTAGCCGATCCACGTGTTCTGGTTGGTCGCGGTCTGCGCGGCCGACAGGATCGCGATCTCGCCCTTGTACCCGATCTGCCGCGCGAGCAGCTGCACCTCGGTGCGGCCGAGGTCCTCGGCGGACGCCTGCGAGACGAAGGCGTTACGGCACCCGGGGTTGGTGTCGGAGTCGTAGGTGACGACCTTGATGCCGTTGCTCATGGCCTGCTTGAGCGCGGTGCACAGGGCACCGGGGTCCTGCGCCGAGACGGCGATGCCGTTCACCTGCTGCTGGGTGAGCGTGTTGACGTAGCTCACCTGGCCGGAGGTGTCCGTGGCACTGGACGGTCCCACCTCCTTGTATGTGGAGCCGAGTTCCGCAAGCGCCTGCTGCCCGCCCTTGTCGGCGGTCGTGAAGTACGGGTTGTTCACCTGCTTGGGCAGGAAACCGACGGTGAGCCCCTTCTTCGTGGCCGCGTTCGGATCGGCCTTGCCCGCGGAGGCGGCGGAGCCGTCGTCGGCCTTGACGTCGTTCTTCGTCGTGCCGCCGCAGGCGGTCAGTGCCAGGGCGAGGGAGGTACCGGCGGCGAGGGCGGCGCAGGTACGGCGGAGGGATGGCTTGCGCATGACGAGGGTCCTTTACGGGGAAGGGGACGGACTACGAGGTCGGAGTCGAGGCGGCCCTGCGGCCCACCCTCGCGACCGATATCTGGCGCGCCACCCGGGGGCCCAGCACGGAAACGACCAGCAATACGCCGGTGACGACGATCTGCGACTGCGCGGAGACGTTCAGCAGGCTCATCACGTTCTGCAGCGCACCGAGCAGAAACACACCGGCGATCGCCCCGCCCAACGTGCCCCGGCCGCCGTCGAAATCGATACCGCCCAGCAACACCGCTGCCACGACGGAGAGTTCGAGCCCCGTGGCGTTGTCGTACCGCGCACTGGCGTAATGCAGTGCCCAGAAGACACCGGTGAGCGCGGACATGAACCCGGTGGCGAGGAAAAGGATCAGCTTCGTCCGCCTGACCCGGATCCCGGCGAACCGAGCCGCCTCCTCGCTCGCGCCCACCGCGAACAGCGACCGGCCGAACGGGGTGGCGTGCAGCACGACCACGGCGACGGCGAGCAGGGCCAGGAAGGGCAGGAAGGCCTGGGGCAGGAAGGAGTTCCCGACGCGACCGGCGGCGAAGTTCAGGTACGGGGAGGGGAAGTCGGTCACGGCGTCGGAGCCGAGCACGATCTGTGCGAGGCCCCGGTAGGCGGCGAGGGTGCCGATGGTGACGGCGAGGGAGGGCAGTCCGAGCCGGGTGACGAGCAGACCGTTGACCAGCCCGCAGACCAGGCCCAGCAGCAGGCAGAGCGGGATGATCGTCTCGATGGCCATGCCCTCGTTCCAGAGTCTGCCCATCACCGCTCCGGACAGCCCGGCCGTCGACGCCACCGACAGGTCGATCTCGCCGGCGACCACCAGCAGGGTCATGGGCAGGGCGATCAGGGCGATCGGGAGCGTGTTGCCCAGAAGGAACGACAGGTTGAGGGCGTTGCCGAAACCGTCCACGAAACCGAACGACATCAGCAGCAGGACGACGAGGAGCGCGCCGACGACCGTGTCCCAGCGGACGGCGCGGGTCAGCGACTCAGGCACCGGCGTTCTCCTTCGCCATGGTGGTGTTCCTCCGGTCGGAGTCCTTCTTCAGCGCGGCGGCCACCCGCAGCGCGACGATCCGGTCGACGGCGATGGCGAGCAGCAGCAGGACGCCGTTGATGGCGAGCACCCAGACCGAGCTGACACCGAGCGCGGGCAGCACGCTGTTGACCGAGGTGAGGAGCAGTGCGCCGAGAGCGGCGCCGTACACGCTTCCCGAGCCGCCGGTGAAGACGACCCCGCCGACCACGACGGCGCTGACGACGGTCAGTTCGTAGCCGTTTCCGGTGCCTGAGTCGACGTTTCCGAACCGGGCCAGATACATCGCCCCGGCGAGTCCGGCGAGGCCGCCGCAGAAGGTGTACGCGGCCAGGATCCGCTTGCGCACCGGGATACCGGCGAGCCGTGCCGCCTCGGGGTTGGAGCCGAGTGCGTACAACTCCCGCCCGCTGCCGAAGTGTTTGAGGTAGTAGGCGGTTCCGACGAGGACCACCAGTGCGATCAGGGCCGGCCAGGGGATCGCGGAGATGCCGCCGGAACCGAAGTCGACGAAGCCGCCCGGGAGGTCGGCCGCGGTGATCTGCCGGGAGCCGACCCAGATGGAGTCGACGCCCCTGATGATGTAGAGCGTGCCGAGGGTGACGACGAGGGCGGGCACCTGTCCGAGGCTGACCAGCAGCCCGTTGAGCAGCCCGAACCCGGTGCCCAGCAGGATCGCCAGGGTGACCGCGATCACCGGGTTGACGCCGCCGTGCAGACAGGTGCCGGCGGCGAAGGCGCTGATGCCGAGGGTGGAACCGACGGAGAGGTCCACGTTGCGGGTGATGACGACGAGGGACTGCCCGGTGGCGACCAGCACCAGGATGGTCGCGTTGAGCAGCAGGTCCTTGACGCCCTGCTCCGACAGGAACTGGCTGTTGCCCGCCTCGGTGACGGCGATCATCACCAGGAAGACGACCAGGATGGCGAGTTCACGCATCCTGAAGACGCGGTCCACCAGCCGGGTTCCACCGGACCGGGGCGTCTCGGTGGCGGGGGCGGGGTTCGGGCTTGTCACCGTCATGCGGCGGCCCTCCCGGTGGCCGCGGCCAGCACGGTCTCCTCGGTGGCCCGGGAGCGGGGGATGTCGGCGGTGAGCCGGCCCTCGTGCATGACGAGGACGCGGTCGGCCATGCCGAGGATCTCGGGCAGGTCGGAGGAGATCATCAGGACCGCCACGCCGTCGGCGGCGAGCTGGGACAGCAGCCGGTGCACCTCGGCCTTGGTCCCGACGTCGATGCCGCGGGTCGGCTCGTCCACGATGAGCACCTTCGGCCCGGTGGCGAGCCACTTGGCGAGGACGACCTTCTGCTGGTTGCCACCGGACAGCGTGGAGACGGCGTCGGCGATCCGGGCGTATTTCACCTGGAGCCTGACCGCCCAGTCCAGGGACCGGCTGCGCTCGGCACCCCGGTCCACCAGCCCGGCTCGCACGGTCGAACGCAGCCCGGTCAGGCCGATGTTCCGCTCGATGGACATGCACATCACCAGGCCCTGGGCGCGCCGGTCCTCGGGAACGAGGGCGAGGCCCGCGGCCATGGCGGTGGACGGCGCCCCGTTGGCGAGCCGGCGCCCGTCGACCTCGACCTCGCCCGCGTCCCAGCGGTCGACGCCGAACACCGCGCGGGCCACCTCGGTACGGCCGGCTCCGACCAGCCCGGCGAGACCGACGATCTCGCCGCGCCGCACCTCGAAGGAAACATCGGTGAAAACGCCTTCGCGGGTCAGCCGCCACACGCTGAGCGCCACCTCGCCCGGAGTGACGTCCTGCTTTGGATACAGCTCGTCCAGGTCCCGGCCCACCATGCGGCGGACCAGGTCGTCCTCGGTCATGCCGGCCAGCGGCTCGCTGGCGATCCGGGCGCCGTCCCGCAGGGTCGTCACCGTCCGGCAGATCTGGAAGATCTCCTCCAGCCGGTGCGAGATGAACAGCACCGCCGCGCCCTGCTCGCGCAGCGTCCGCACCACCCCGAAGAGGCGGGCGACCTCGCTGCCGGTCAGGGCGGCCGTCGGCTCGTCCATGATCAGGACCCGGGCGTCGAAGGACAGCGCCTTGGCGATCTCCACGATCTGCTGGTCGGCGATCGACAGACCCCGCGCGGGCCGGTCGGGGTCGAGGGCGACACCCAGCCGTTTCATCAGGGCGGCCGTCGCCGCGTGGGTGGCCTTGTGGTCGATCCGGCCCAGGGCGCGCTTCGGCCGGCGGCCCATGAAGATGTTCTCGGCGATCGACAGGTCGGGAAAGAGCGTGGGTTCCTGGTAGATCACGGCGATACCGGCGTCGCGGGCGTCGCCGGGGCCGTGGAAGACGACGGGCTCCCCGTCGAGCAGCACCTGGCCGGCGTCGGGCCGGTGCACCCCGGCGAGGGTCTTGATCAACGTCGACTTGCCCGCGCCGTTCTCGCCGGCGAGGGCGTGCACCTCGCCGGGCAACAGCTCCAGGGAGACGTCCCTGAGGGCGCGTACGGCACCGAAGGACTTGGAGACGCCCTTCAGCGCCAGCACCGGCGCCGGCCCCGGGTCAGGCGGGTGGGTCATGTCAGGCTCCTCGACGACACCGGCGGGACGGCCCCGAAGGCCTCCACCGCGCCGTGAAAGGTTTCAACTGGATTGCCGGGACCGTAGGCACCCCAGCCAGGGCACGTCAATGGGTCCGTGTCGAAAAACTTTCGATAGCCGAAGGTTCACGGCGGAGTCACGGACAACGGGGACGGTCGGAGTGCTTGACACCCTTCCGGGCGGCCCCTAGCTTGCGGTTCTGAATCGTTTCATAGCGCTGCGTCGTTACGACCGACATCACCAGGAGTCCTGCAGTGACCGACCTCGCCGCGGTGAAGGCCGCGCTCAAGACCCAGGCCGTCGAGACACCGTCGTGGGCGTACGGGAACTCGGGGACCCGTTTCAAGGTGTTCGCCCAGCCCGGCGTGCCCCGCGATCCGTGGGAGAAGCTGCAGGACGCGGCGAAGGTGCACGAGTTCACCGGCGTGGCCCCGACCGTCGCCCTGCACATCCCCTGGGACGAGGTCGACGACTACGCGGCGCTGGCGAAGTACGCCGAGGAACGCGGGCTGCGGCTCGGCACGATCAACTCCAACACCTTCCAGGACGACGACTACAAACTGGGCAGCATCTGTCACCCGGATGCGGCGGTGCGCAGGAAGGCCGTCGGCCATCTGCTGGAGTGCGTCGGCATCATGGACGCGACCGCGTCGAAGGACCTGAAGCTCTGGTTCGCCGACGGTACGAACTATCCGGGCCAGGACGACATCCGCGCCCGGCAGGACCGGCTCGCGGAAGGGCTGGCGGAGGTGTACGCGCGCCTCGGCGAGGGCCGGCGGATGCTGCTGGAGTACAAGTTGTTCGAGCCGGCGTTCTACACGACGGATGTGCCGGACTGGGGAACCGCTTACGCCCACTGTCTCAAGCTCGGGGACCGGGCCCAGGTGGTCGTCGACACCGGGCACCACGCTCCGGGGACCAACATCGAGTTCATCGTGGCCACGCTGCTGCGGGAGGGGAAACTCGGCGGCTTCGACTTCAACTCCCGTTTCTACGCCGACGACGACCTGATGGTGGGGGCGGCCGATCCGTTCCAGTTGTTCCGGATCATGTTCGAGGTGGTGCGCGGAGGCGGTTTCTCGCCCGACGTCGCTTTCATGCTCGATCAGTGCCACAACATCGAGGCGAAGATCCCGGCGATCATCCGGTCGGTGATGAACGTCCAGGAGGCGACGGCGAAGGCCCTGCTGGTCGACCGGTCGGCGTTGGCCGACGCCCAGCTCTCCGGGGACGTTCTCGCAGCGAATGCCGTGCTGATGGACGCGTTCAACACGGATGTGCGGCCCTTGCTCCGGGAGGTGCGGGAGGAGATGGGGCTGGATCCCGAGCCGCTCGCCGCGTACGCCCGCTCCGGATGGGCCGAGAAGATCGTCGCTGAGCGGGTGGGCGGGGAGCAGGCCGGCTGGGGGGCGTGAGCGTCCGCCGAGCCGGCGCCGCTGCGGGGTGCGGGCGCGTGGTGGCTCGGCGCACCCACACGGCGCACCCGCATGTCCGTACAGCCCCGCCCCTTCGATACGCCTCCTGTCGTGACCTGTGAAAGGGAACCGTTCTCATGGCAACCCATCCCGAAGCCGCCGCCCTCCTCGCCCGCTCCCACCGGCTCGGCTCCGATCCCCGGAACACCAACTACGCCGGGGGAAACGCTTCCGCGAAAGGCGTCGCCACCGATCCCGTCACCGGTGGTGATGTGGAGCTGATGTGGGTGAAGGGGTCCGGTGGGGATCTCGGCACCCTCACCGGGGCGGGGCTGGCCGTGCTGCGGCTGGACCGGTTGCGCGCGCTCGTCGACGTCTACCCCGGGGTCGAACGCGAGGACGAGATGGTCGCCGCGTTCGACTACTGCCTGCACGGCAAGGGCGGCGCCGCACCGTCCATCGACACGGCCATGCACGGACTGGTGGACGCCCCGCACGTCGACCATCTCCATCCCGACTCGGGCATCGCGCTCGCCTGTGCGGCCGACGGCGAGAAACTGACCGCCGAGTGTTTCGGGGACAGTGTGGTCTGGGTGCCGTGGCGACGGCCCGGCTTCCAGCTGGGCCTGGACATCGCCGCGATCAAGGCCGCGAACCCGCAGGCCGTCGGCTGCGTCCTCGGCGGGCACGGCATCACCGCCTGGGGCGACAGCGCCGAGGAGTGCGAACGCAACTCGCTCCACATCATCGGCACCGCCGAGACCTTCCTCGCCGAAAGGGGCAGGGCCGAGCCCTTCGGGCCGGTTCTCAAGGGGTACGGGGCGCTGCCCGAGGCGGAGCGCAGGACCCGGGCCGCCGCCCTCGCGCCGCATGTGCGGGCCCTCGCCTCCCGGGACAAGGCGCAGGTGGGGCACTTCGACGACGCGGACCCGGTCCTGGACTTCCTCGCCCGCGCCGAACACCCCCGGCTCGCCGCTCTCGGCACCTCCTGCCCCGACCACTTCCTGCGCACGAAGGTACGGCCGCTGGTACTGGACCTGCCGCCCACCGCGCCACTGGAAGAGGCCGTCGCCCGGCTGAAGGAACTGCACGCCGCGTACCGGGAGGAGTACGCCGCCTACTACCGGCGGCACGCCCTGCCCGACTCCCCCGCCATGCGCGGCGCCGATCCGGCGATCGTCCTGGTCCCCGGCGTCGGCATGTTCTCCTTCGGCAAGGACAAGCAGACCGCGCGGGTGGCCGGCGAGTTCTACGTCAACGCCATCAACGTGATGCGGGGTGCGGAAGCGGTTTCGGCCTACGCGCCCATCGAGGAATCGGAGAAGTTCCGCATCGAGTACTGGGCCCTGGAGGAGGCCAAGCTCCAGCGGATGCCGAAGCCGAAACCGCTTGCCACCCGCGTCGCCCTGGTCACCGGGGCCGGCAGCGGGATCGGGCGGGCCGTCGCGCACCGGCTCGTCGCCGAGGGCGCCTGCGTCGTCGTCGCCGACCTCGACGCCGGCAACGCCACCGCGGTGGCCGAGGAGTTGGGCGGACCGGACAAGGCCGTCGCCGTGACCGTGGACGTCACCGACGAGGAGCAGATCGCCGGCGCGTTCCGGGCTGCCGTGCTCGCCTTCGGCGGGGTCGACCTCGTCGTGAACAACGCCGGCATCTCCCTCTCCAAGCCGCTGCTGGAGACGACCGCGCAGGACTGGGACCTCCAGCACGACGTCATGGCCCGCGGTTCCTTCCTGGTCTCCCGGGAGGCGGCACGCGTGATGACCGCCCAGGGGCTGGGCGGCGACATCGTCTACATCGTCTCGAAGAACGCCGTGTTCGCCGGGCCCGACAACATCGCCTACTCCGCCACCAAGGCCGACCAGGCCCACCAGGTCAGGCTGCTGGCCGCGGAGTTGGGCGAGCACGGGATCCGGGTCAACGGTGTCAACCCGGACGGTGTGGTGCGCGGCTCCGGCATCTTCGCGGGCGGCTGGGGTGCCCAGCGGGCCGCGGTGTACGGGGTGCCGGAGGAGAAGCTCGGCGAGTTCTACGCGCAGCGGACCCTCCTCAAGCGGGAGGTGCTGCCCGAGCACGTGGCGAACGCGGTCTTCGCGCTCACCGGCGGGGACCTCACGCACACCACAGGCCTGCACATCCCGGTCGACGCGGGTGTGGCGGCCGCGTTCCTGCGGTGAGCGCGGACGTGAAGGCGTACGCCGCGGTCGATCTCGGCGCCTCCAGCGGGCGGGTGATGGTCGGCCGGGTCGGCCCGGACTCGCTGGAGCTCAGCGAGGCGCACCGGTTCCCGAACCGGCCGGTGCGCCTTCCGGAGGGGCTGCGCTGGGACGTCCTCGCGCTGTACGCGGGTGTTCTGGAAGGGCTGCGGGCGGCGGGGCAGGTGGCGTCCGTCGGCATCGACGGCTGGGCCGTCGACCACGGCCTGCTGGACGCCGACGGGGCCTTGCTGGGCAACCCGGTGCACTACCGGGACACCCGCACCGAGGGGGTCGCGGAGAAGGTGTGGGCGAGCGTGCCGGCCGAGGAGCTGTACGCGGCGACCGGCATCCAGTACGCGCCGTTCAACACCCTCTACCAGCTCACGGCCGCCCGGTCCGCGGTCCAGCTCGCCTGTGCCGAGCGGCTGTTGCTCGTGCCGGACCTCGTGTCGTACTGGCTGACAGGCGAGCAGGGCACCGAACTGACCAATGCCTCCACCACCCAGCTCGTCGACCCCCGGACCCGTGACTGGTCGTACGACATCGCCGGGCGGCTCGGCATCGATCTCGGGCTGTTCGCGCCGCTGCGGCAGCCCGGCGATCCGGCGGGAGTGCTGCGGCCGGAGGTGCTGGAGGAGACCGGGCTGACCGGCCCGGTGCCGGTGACGGCCGTCGGCTCGCACGACACCGCCTCCGCGGTGGCCGCCGTCCCGGCGACCGGTGAACGGTTCGCCTACATCTGCACCGGCACCTGGTCCCTGGCGGGGCTGGAGCTGACGGCTCCGGTGCTCACCGAGGAGAGCCGGGCCGCGAACTTCACCAACGAGCTCGGGCTCGACGGCACGGTCCGGTACCTGCGCAACATCATGGGGTTGTGGCTGCTCCAGGAATGCCAGCGTGCCTGGGGTGGCGCCGGCCTGGGGGCGCTGTTGCGTGAGGCCGGCGCCGCGCCGGCGCTGCGCTCGGTGGTGGACGCCGGGGACGAGACGTTCCTCGCGCCGGGGCGGATGCCGGAGCGGATCGCCGAGGCGTGCCGGGCGTCCGGCCAGCCGGTGCCGGTGACGCGGGCGGAGGTGACCCGGTGCATCCTGGACTCGCTGGCGCTGGCCCACCGGCGGGCCGTGGCGGACGCGCAGCGGCTGGCCGACCATCCGGTGGACGTGGTGTACCTCGTCGGCGGAGGCACCCGCAACGCGCTGCTGTGCCAGCTGACCGCCGACGCCTGCGGGCTGCCCGTGGTGGCCGGTGCGACGGAGGCGGCGGCCCTCGGCAACGTCCTGGTCCAGGCCCGTGCCCATGGGCTCGGCGGCGACCTGGCCGCGATGCGCGGGCTGCTCAGCCGTACCCAGCCGCTGACCCGGTACACGCCCCGCGGCGACGGCGGCCGCTGGCGGGAGGCCGAGGCGCGGCTCGCCACGCGGTGAGCGGCCCTCTCCCGTCGGCGGTGTCCGCCTACTACCCTGCACTCGTCCGATGACCGACCCCGAGGAGCCGCGATGCGTGTCGCCCTGTTCCTGACCTGTGTCAACGACACGCTCTATCCGGACACCGGCCGTGCCGTGGTGAAACTGCTGACCAGACTGGGTGTCGACGTCGACTTCCCGATGGGGCAGAGCTGTTGCGGGCAGGCGCATTACAACACCGGTTACCGACACGAGGCCGAGCCACTGGCCCGGCACTTCTCCGATGTCTTCGGATCCTACGAGGCGATCGTGACCCCGTCCGGATCCTGCGGGGCGATGGTGCGGGAACTGTATCCACGGATGGGCGAGCGGGCGCGTGCCGAGGGGCGCGGGGACTCGCTGGCGCGGACGCTGGCGCCGGTGGTGCCGAAGACGTACGAACTCACGGAGTTCCTGGTGGATGTGCTCGGGGTGACGGACGTCGGCGCCTACTACCCGCACAAGGTGACCTACCATCCGACCTGTCACGGCCTGCGTTCACTCGGTCTGGGCGGGCGGCCGCGCCGGCTGCTGCAGGCGGTCAAGGGCCTGGAACTGGTCGAGCTGCCGGGTGCCGAGGAGTGCTGTGGGTTCGGCGGCACCTTCGCGGTGAAGAACGCCGAGGTGTCGGCGGCGATGGGCGCGGACAAGGTGCGCAGTGCGGAGTCGACGGGCGCGGAGGTGCTGTGCGCTGCCGACAACTCGTGTCTGATGCACATCGGCGGAACCATGAGCCGCCTCGGGGTGGGCATGCGCCCCGTCCACCTCGCGGAGATCCTGGCGAGCACGGAAGAGGAGCCCGCCGTATGAGCGGCACGTTCGTCGGCATGCCGGCCTTCCCCCGGGCCGCGCGCGAGGCCGTCCACAATCCCACCCTGCGCGGCAATCTGCGGCACGCGACGCACACCATCCGCGCCAAACGGGCCAAGGCCGTCGCCGAGTTGTCCGACTGGACGGAACTACGCGCGGCGGGACGCCTGATCAAGGACCACACCCTGCGCCATCTCGACCGCTATCTGGTGCAGTTGGAGGAGTCGGTCACCGCGGCGGGCGGTACGGTCCACTGGGCCGCCGACGCCGACGAAGCCAACCGGATCGTCGCCGAACTCGTCAAGGAGACCGGCGAGTCGGAGGTCGTCAAGGTCAAGTCGATGGCCACGCAGGAGATCGGTCTGAACGAAGCCCTCGAGAAGGAGGGCATCCGCGCCTACGAGACCGATCTCGCCGAGTTGATCGTGCAGTTGGGCAGGGACCGGCCCTCGCACATCCTCGTCCCCGCCATCCACCGCAACCGGGGGGAGATCCGGGACATCTTCCGCTCCCGGATGGGCGCGTGGGGACGTCCGGCTCCCGAAGGGCTGACCGACGCGCCCGCCGAACTGGCCGAGGCCGCGCGGCTGCACCTGCGGGAGAAGTTCCTGCGGGCCAAGGTCGGCATCTCCGGTGCCAACTTCATGGTCGCCGAGACCGGCACCCTCGTGGTCGTCGAGTCCGAGGGCAACGGGCGGATGTGCCTCACCCTGCCGGAGACACTGATCTCGGTCGTCGGCATCGAGAAGATCGTGCCGACCTGGCGGGACCTGGAGGTCTTCCTGCAGACGCTCCCCCGCTCCTCCACCGCCGAGCGGATGAACCCGTACACGAGCATGTGGACCGGCACGACCGACGACGACGGGCCCCGCACCTTCCATCTGGTGCTGCTCGACAACGGCCGCACCGACACCCTCGCCGACCAGGTCGGCCGCCAGGCGCTGCGCTGCATCCGCTGTTCGGCCTGCCTCAACGTCTGCCCGGTCTACGAACGCGCCGGCGGACACGCCTACGGCTCCGTCTACCCCGGCCCGATCGGTGCCATCCTCAGCCCCCAGCTCCGGGGCACGGCAAGCGAGATCGACGCCTCCCTGCCGTACGCGTCGAGTCTGTGCGGCGCCTGCTACGAGGTGTGCCCGGTCGCCATCGACATCCCCGAAGTCCTGGTCCACCTGCGCGAACGGGTCGCCCAGGGCGGCACGGCGACACGCGCGGGCAACAAGGTCCTCCTCAGACCCGCCAAGGGTCACGCGGCCGAACGGGCGGCCATGCGCGCGGCCCGCTGGGCGTTCCTCCACCCGGCCGCCCTGCGCACCGGCCAACGGCTCGCTTCCCGCACCCGCCGCCTTCACCCCCGTACCCTGCCGGGCCCGGGCAAGGCGTGGAGCGGCACCCGGGACCTGCCGGCCGTACCGGCGCAGCCCTTCCGGGACTGGTGGCGGCGCACGCACGGCGAGAACGGAGACAAGGGGGCGGCCGAGTGAGCAGCAGGGAACGGATCCTGGGCCGGGTACGGCGGGCGCTCGCCGACGTGACCCCGGACGAGAGGCCCTACGCGGAAGCGCTGCCCCGCGACTATCTGCGCGAGCACGGGCAGCGGACGACCGGGCGGACGGTGGAGCTGCTGGCCGAGAACCTGGCGGACTACCGGGCCGTCGTGCACCGCAGCGACGCCGAGGAGATGCCGCTCCTCGTCATGCGGCTGCTGGCCGCGCACGGCTCCCAGGAGGTGCTGGTGCCGCCCGGGCTGCCGCCGCAGTGGCTGGCCGCCGCGGACCCGGTGCGGATCCACGACCGGGCGGCGAACACGCCGCAGCGGCTGGACCGGGTGGACAGTGTGGTCACGGGCTGTGCCGTGGCGATCGCCGAGACCGGCACGATCGTCCTGGACGGCGCCGCCGACCAGGGCCGACGCCGCATCACCCTGATTCCCGACCACCACATCTGTGTCGTCCGGGTCCCGGACCAGGTCGTCTCCTCGGTCCCGCAGGCCCTCGAACGCCTCGATCCGGGGCGCCCGTTGACCTGGATCTCCGGCCCGTCGGCGACCAGCGACATCGAACTGGACCGGGTGGAGGGCGTACACGGGCCGCGGAAACTGGAGGTGATCCTGCTCGGCTGACGGAGCGCTCTCCCTGGGGACACAGCGCACCACCCGCTCGGGCGGCACCGCCGCGCACGGCCCGAGCGGTCCCGATAGCGTGCGGACATGATCCGGTTCGAGCAGGTCACCAAGCGGTATCCGGACGGTACGACGGCCGTGCACGACCTCTCCTTCGAGGTGGCCGAGGGTGAGCTGGTCACGCTCGTCGGCCCCTCGGGGTGCGGCAAGACGACGACCATGATGATGGTCAACCGGCTGATCGAACCGACCTCCGGCCGGATCCACGTCGACGGAGAGGACATCACCACCGTCGACCCCGTGCGGCTGCGCCGCCGCATCGGGTACGTCATCCAGCAGGTGGGCCTCTTCCCGCACCGCACCGTCCTGGACAACACCGCGACCGTGCCGGCACTGCTCGGCTGGAAGCGGGCGAAGGCGCGGGCGCGGGCCGCGGATCTGCTCGATCTGGTGGGGCTCGACCCGAAGACGTACGGGCCGCGCTATCCGGAACAGCTCTCGGGCGGGCAGCGGCAGCGGGTCGGCGTGGCGCGGGCGCTCGCGGCGGATCCGCCGGTGCTGCTGATGGACGAGCCGTTCGGCGCGGTGGACCCGGTGGTGCGCGAGCAGTTGCAGGACGAGTTCCTGCGGATGCAGGCGGCGGTGCGCAAGACCGTGCTGCTGGTCACCCACGACATCGAGGAGGCCGTCCGGCTCGGCGACCGGATCGCCGTCTACGGCGAGGGCCGGATCGAGCAGTTCGACACGCCGGGCGCGGTGCTCGGCGCGCCGGCGACGCCGTACGTCGCCTCCTTCGTGGGCGCCGACCGCGGGCTGAAGCGGCTGTCGGTCACCGCGATCGAGCCGGACGACCTGGAACAGCCGCCCGTGGCCCGGCTGGACGAGCCCGCCGCGCGGACCCTGGAGCGGCTGCGGGCCGAGGGCGCCCGCTGGGCCGTCGTCCTCGACGCGCACGGCGATCTGCACGGCTGGGTCGGCGTCGACGGGCTCGCGCGGGGCGGCACGGTCGGTGACCGCACCCACCGGATGACCGCCTGGGTGCCGGTGGGCGCGCCGCTGAAGCAGGCGTTCGGCATGATGCTCCAGTACGACGCCGGGTGGGTCGCGGTGCTGGACGGCGCCCGCTTCCTCGGCGTGCTCACCCCGGCCAAGCTGCACGAGGCGCTGCGCCGTTCGGTGGACGCGGACGCGCGGGGTGTGGCGCGCGGGCAGGTGACCTTCGACTCGGTGGCGGACGCCTGAGCCCGGTCATGTCAGCAGGCCCTTGTCCCTCAGCCAGGTCCGGGCCACGTCGGCGGGCAGTCGGCGCCAGCTGTCCACCTGTTGGTTCAGCTGCGCCAGGTCACGGGTCGTGAGGACCTGGTTGAGCCTGCCCAGCGCCTTCGCGACGCGTTCACTGCCGGCGCGGGAGCGGTTGACGACCGGGACGACGTAGTCGGCGTTCTGGAGGTGTCGGTCGTCGGCGAGCAGGACCAGCCCGAAGGAGTCGAGGGTGGCGTCCGTGGTGGTGGTGAGCAGCATCTGGTCCCGGCCCTCCTGCACGGCCCGTTTGGCCTGGGTGGTGCCGACACCCCTGGGGTCGACGCCGATGACGCGGATGCCGTACACCTTCTTCAACCCTGGTTCGCAGTACGGGCGTTGCACGCACTCGTCGCCCGCCGCGAGCCGTACCTCCAGCTGTGCGGCGCCGAGGTCGCCGAGGGTCCTGAGGTGGTGCCGGCGGGCGTAGGCGGCGGTCACCGCGAAGGCGTTCTGGTCGACGGCCCGGCCGGGTGGGAGCAGGGTGAGTCCGCGGGGTGTGGCGAGCGCGCGCAGGGCCTTCATGGTGGCGGCGAGGTCGGGCGAGCCGACGGGTTTCGCGTCGGTGCCGTGGGTCTTGGCGTTCAGCCAGTCGGCGAAGGTGGCCGCGTACTCGGGCACGACGTCGATCTGGCCGGATTCCAGGGCGGGTTCGTACAGCTCCCGGTTGGCGACCGTGAGGATCGAGGTCCTGTAGCCGGCCCGGTTCAGCAGCTGGGCGTACATCTGGGCGAGCAGGTCACTCTCGGTGAAGCCGGCGGTGCCGATGGTCAGGTGGTGGCTGTCGCCGGGTGGTGCGGTGACCTCGCCGCGGTTCTCCAGGGAGGGGCCGGCGGAGCAGGCGGTGAGGAGGAGCAGCGCGACGGCTGTGCGGGCTCGTCTCATCGGCCGCCCCGCGTCCGCCCCGGTGCCAGCCGCTCGGCGATCTCGAAGACGCCCTCGACGACCAGCGCGAACACGGCGACGAGCAGGGCGCCGGCGACCACCTGGGGTGTACTGGCGAGGTTGAAGCCGGCGGTGATGATCCGGCCGAGGCCGCCGCCGCCCGCGAGCGCGGCGATGGTGGCGGTGGCGACGAGTTGGACGGCGGCGATCCGCACCCCGTTCATGACCAGCGGCAGCGCGAGGGGGAGTTCCACGCGCAGCAGCGTCTGCCGTCCGGTCATCCCCATGCCCCGGGCCGCCTGGACGACGTCGCGGTCGACCTCGCGCATGCCGACGTAGGCGTTGGTGAGCAGCGGGGGTACGGCGAACAGCACCAGGGCCACCACGGTGGGCCCCTCGCCCCACCTGCCGACCGGGGTCAGGAGCAGCAGGACCAGGACGGCGAAGGTGGGCACGGCCCGGCCCACGTTGGAGATGTTGACGGCGAGCGCACCGCCCCTGCCGAGGTGGCCGAGGACCAGGGCGACGGGCAGCGCGATCAGGCAGCTGAGGAGCAGGCAGACGACCGTGAGCACCAGGTGCTGGAGGAGCCGGTGCCGGACGCCGTCGTCGCCCGACCAGTGGGTGGGGTCGGTGAGCCAGTGCCAGGTCGCGGTGAGCGTGTTCATGCGCGCCCCGCTCTCGTCGGGCGGGTGCTCATGCGCGGTCCGCCTTCGTCCGGGGGAGCCTCACGCGCGACCGGCCGCGGCGCGCGGGCGCTCGTGCACGCCCCGCCCTCGTCCACGGCGTGATCAGCCGTTGCGCCCCCAGCAGGAGCAGGTCGGCGGCGACGGCGATCAGCACGCACAGCACGGACGCGGTGAGCACCTGGGCCTTGAAGTAGGTGTTCATGCCCGCGTAGATGAGGTTCCCGAGGCCGCCGAAGCCGACGATCGCGCCCACCGTGACCAGGGAGACCGCGGAGACGGTGGCGATGCGCAGGCCGGCCATCGCGGCGGGCAGGGCGAGGGGCAGTTCGACGGTGAGCAGCAGGCGGATCGGCCCGTAGCCGAGGCCGCGTGCGGCCTGGCGGGTCTCCTGGGGGACGGCGCGCAGGCCCGCGAGGATGTTCCGGACGAGCAGGGTCAGCGAGTACAGCACCAGTCCGGCGACGACGAGCGTGGCCGACAGGCCGTACAGGGGCAGGAGCAGGGAGAACATCGCCAGGGACGGGATCGTGTAGAGGATCGTCGTCACGGCGAGGACGGGCCCGGCCGCCCAGCCCCAGCGCCGGGCGAGCACCGCCAGCGGGAGCGCGATGGCCAGACCGATCAGGACGGACAGGAAGGTCAGCCGGAGGTGCTGGAGGACCGCGTCGAGGAGGATCTGGCGGCGGCTGCTGAGGTAGGCGCCGCAGATCCATTCGTTGCGGGCGAGGCAGTCGTCCGGGGGCGCGGTCACGGTCCCATTGGACTGGGCGGGCGAGGGGGCGGCGCGTCGGGCTGCCCCGTCCGGGTCCGGCAGCGCCCGGACGGGGCACTGCTCTCAGTCCATCCCCGCCGTGTCCAGCAGTGCCGTCACCGTCGCCGTGGCCAGTCCGTCGTCCAGGTGCTCGACCTTCGCGCCGGCCCGGGCGCTCGCGCCGTCGAAGACCAGCACGAGCTGGCGGGCGAGCAGCCCGGGGTCGCGGGCGCCGCCGCGTTCCGCCTCGGCGCGGAAGGCGTCGGTCAGCCGCTGCTTGACGCCTCGGGCGACCTTGGTCGCCGGGTGCTCCGGGTCCTTCAGCTCGACCAGGACGGCCAGGTACGGGCAGCCGTGGTAGTCGGCGTCCACCGAGGCCCGCTCCAGGCGTTCGAAGACGTACAGGATGCGCTCGCGTGGCGTCGCGGCTTCCGGGTCGGGGTGTGCGAGCCGGGCCTCGTATCCGGGGATGCGCCGCTCCAGGCTCGCGGCGAGCATGGCGTCCTTGCTGTCGAAGAGCTGGTACATCGACCGCTTGGAGACGCCGGCCTCCCGGCACAGCGCCTCGATGCCGACGGAGACGCCGTCGCGGTACGAGAGCCGGCCGGCCGCGTCGAGCAGCCGGTCGCGGGGGGACACCTTGTCTGCGGAGGCCATGCGGCGAGCGTAACCGGCGACGCGGACGAATGGAAACCGATCGGTGTATATCTCTGGACAGGGGTGGTGAACAAGCGCTTAGATAGGTGCCCGGCCACACCCACTCCCGACCCGCCGGAGGCCCCGTTGTTCACGTCCGTCGACGACGTCTCCGCCCGCCTCGCCGAGACCGGCTACCTCGCCTCGCCCGCCGTCGCCACGACCGTGTTCCTCGCCGACCGGCTCGGCAAGCCACTGCTGGTGGAGGGCCCCGCCGGGGTCGGCAAGACCGAACTGGCCAAGGCCGTCGCCCAGGTCGCCGGAGCCCGGCTGGTCCGGCTGCAGTGCTACGAGGGGGTGGACGAGTCCCGGGCGCTGTACGAGTGGAACCACGCGAAGCAGCTGCTGCGCATCACCGCGGGCCGCGACGAGAGCTGGGACGACACCCGCACCGACATCTTCAGCGAAGAGTTCCTGCTCCCCCGCCCGCTGCTCACCGCCATCCGCGGCGACGAGCCGACGGTGCTGCTCATCGACGAGACCGACAAGGCCGACGTCGAGATGGAGGGGCTGCTGCTGGAGGTGCTCAGCGACTTCCAGATCACGGTGCCGGAGCTGGGCACGGTCACCGCAACCCGCCGCCCGTTCGTCGTCCTCACCTCCAACGCCGGCCGGGAGCTGTCCGAGGCGCTGCGCCGCCGCTGTCTGTTCCTGCACATCGGCTTCCCCGAGGAGGAGCTGGAGCGGCGGATCGTACGACTGAAGGTACCCGGCCTCGACGCGGCGCTGGCCGAGTCGGTGGTCCGGGTGGTCGGGGCGCTGCGCGCGATGGACCTGCGCAAGGTGCCGTCCGTCGCGGAGACCATCGACTGGGCCCGCACCCTGCTGGCGCTGGGCGCCGACACCCTGGACGAGACGGTCGTACACGACAGCCTCGGGGTGGTCCTCAAGCACCAGGACGACATCCAGAAGGCGGCGGCCAAGCTCGACCTGGAAGCGCTGTGACCGCGGTCGCCGACCGGATCACCGGGCTGGTCCGGGCGCTGCGCGGGCACGGCGTACGGATCGGCACCGCCGAGAGCGTGGACGCGGCCCGTGCGGTGGAGGCGCTGGGACTCGCGGACCGGGAGCTGCTGCGGGAGGGACTGGCCGCGACGCTGCTGCACGGCCCCGGACAGCGGGCGGTGTTCGACCCCGTCTTCGACCTGTACTTCCCGCGCACGGTCGGGGGCCCGCACCGCCCCGGCGCGGACCGCGACGAGCTGCGCGACCGGCTGGCCGAGGCACTGGCAGCCAACGACCGGGCGATGATGGCCCAGTTGGCGGCCGAGGCCGTCGACGGTCTGGGCGGGTACGGCAGTTCGCCCGGGTCCGACGGCTTCTCGGCGTACCAGACGCTCGACCGGCTGCGCCCGCAGACCCTGCTGGCCCGGGTGCGGGCGGACGTCCGGGGCCGGGACGGGAGCGGTGCCGGTTTCGCGGACCGGCTGCTGGACGACGAGATCCGGCGCCGGATCGGGGAGTTCCGGCGGATGGTCGGGGCGGAGGCGCGACGCCGGGTCGCCGAGCGGCGCGGGCGGGACGAGATCGCCCGGCGCGGGGTCGTACCGACCGCGGACCGGGTGGACTTCCTGTTCGCGAACCGGGACCAGCTGACCGAGCTGCGCAGGGCGGTGCAGCCGCTCGCGCGCAAGCTGGCCACCCGGCTGGCCGCGCGCCGCCGCCGGGCCGCGCGCGGCACGGTCGACCTGCGCCGCACCCTGCGCTCCTCGCTGTCCACGGGCGGGGTGCCCATGCGCCCGGTGCTGCGCCGGCGCCGCCCGGTACGCCCCGAACTGGTGCTGCTCTGCGATGTGTCCGGCTCGGTGTCCGGCTTCTCGGACTTCACGATGCTGCTGGTGCAGGCGCTGCACGACCAGTTCAGCAAGATCCGCGTGTTCGCCTTCGTCAACCGGCTGGACGAGGTCACCGGCCTGCTCGACCACGGCCGAGCCGACCCCGACGGGCTCAGCGCCCGCATCCGCGCCGAGGCCACGCTGACCGGCTGGCACGGCAGCAGTGACTACGGCGTCGCCCTCGGCGAGTTCGCCGAACGGTACGGCGACGCGGTGGGCCCCCGCACGACCGTGTTCGTACTCGGGGACGCGCGGACGAACATGAGCGACCCGAACCTGGCCGCCGTACGGGAGGTCGCCGGGCGGGCCCGCCGCGTCTACTGGCTGAACCCCGAGCCGCGCGGCCAGTGGGGCACCGGCGACTCGGCCGCGCCCGCCTACGCCGAGCTGGTCGAGATGCACGAGTGCCGTACGGCCCGACAGCTCAGCACGCTGGTCGCCCGGCTGTTGCCGGTGTGATCGACTGGTCCGCGACGACCGCGACCGGCATCCAAGGACGTACGCGATGAGCCACTCCCCCGTAGCCCTCGGCACCTTCCCCACCCCCGTCGAACCGGCGCCCCGGCTGGCCGCCGCGCTCGGACTCGGGCCCGAGGACCTGTGGATCAAGCGGGACGACCTGACCGGTCTGGGCGGTGGCGGGAACAAGATCCGCAAGCTGGAGTGGACCGTGGGCGCGGCCCTGGCCGAGGGCGCGGACACGCTCGTCACCACGGGGGCCCCGCAGAGCAACCACGCCCGGCTGACCGCTGCCGCGGCCGCCCGGCTGGGCCTGGACGCCGTCCTGGTGCTGCGCGGCACGCCGGGTGCCGGGCGATCCGGGAACCTCGCGCTGGACGGGCTGTTCGGGGCGCGGCTCGCCTGGGCCGGCGAGGTGGACCAGGCGGGGCTGGACGCGGCGGCGGCCGAGGTGTGCGCCCGGCTACGGGCGGGCGGTGCCCGGCCCGCGCTGATCCCGTTCGGCGGGTCGGGGGTCCTCGGCGCCCGGGGATACGTGCGCTGCGGCGAGGAACTGGACGAGCAGGTGCCTCAGCTGCGCACGGTGGTGGTCGCCCTCGGCTCGGGCGGCACCATGGCCGGACTGGTCGCTGCCCTGGGCACCGGAGCGGTGCTCGGCGTCGACGTGGGCGCGCTGGCCGACCCGGCGGCGGCGGTCGCGGAGTTCGCGGCACCGCTGGCGACGCAGGAGGTCACGGCGAAGGGGCTGCGGGTGCGCCGGGACCAGGTGGGCGACGGGTACGCCACGCTGACCGGTCCGGCGCGGCAGGCGCTGCGGCTCGCCGCGCGCACCGAGGGGCTGGTCCTGGACCCGGTCTACACCGCCCGGGCCCTGGCCGGCCTCCACGCCGCCGTCCAGGACGGAGACATCCGCCCCGGCGAGAAGACGGTGTTCGTACACACCGGCGGACTACCCGGCCTCTTCGGCCACACAGACGCGCTCGCCTTCGCCGAACAGGGGGCGACGGCCTTCGACGACTGACGGCGGAGAGAGGTACGGCCCTCCGCATGCGACCGGGTCGCACGCCGTGCGACCCGGTTCCACCGCAACAGCCCGTCCGTCAGTCCTTCGCGTACTCGTTCGCCATGGTCCCGGCGAAGTCGAGGACCACGACCTGCTCGTCCCCCACCACCCAGGCGTCGTGGCCCGGCGAGCACACGAAGACGTCGCCGGGGCCGATCTCGGACTCGCCGCCGTCGTCCATGCGCAGGTGCATCCTCCCCTGCACCACATAGCCGTTGTGGTGGACCATGCAGCTCTCGGTGCCCGCGAGGGGCGCCACCGACTCCGACCAGCGCCAACCGGGCTCGAACGTGGCCACGGCGAAGTCGAGCCCGGTCAGGTGCAGGGCTTCGAGGTGGCCGCGGGGGAAGTCGCGCCGTTCGTCCGGCTTCTCGACCGTCTTCACTTCCAGCATGACGGTATCCTCCCTTCCGGCCGCTGACCGCGGCCGGGGCCGGCCTCCGTCCCCCGGCGGCCTCGGACGCCACCGGCGCTGCGGCGGCGGCCGTACCCCACGGCTCCATCGTCGGCCTCACCGGTCGGCGCCGCCATCCGGGCGGGACAACGATGTCGGGCGGCCCGCGAACGACCATGCCCGCTCCGCGCGTCCGACGAGGGCACCTCACGCCCCGGCGGTGTCGGGCACGGTTCGCTCGGTACGGCGTACGACGAACACGGCGCAGACATAGGCGAGGTCGAGCAGGAAGCAGGCGACGTACAGGTAGTGCATGAGGGCGGTGTCGTGGCGGGGCACCGGGTCGGGATCGGTGAGCATCGACAAGGAGGCGCAGGCCGTGCCGAGGAGCTTGGTCAGGGCGATGCCCGGCGACTGGCCGCGCGTGCCCCGGCGGGCGGCGAGCATGGCGAGGAACATGCCGGACATCGCCAGGTTGCTGCCGAACGCGGTGATGGCCCCGCCCCCCGCGTCGAACTGTTCCGAGGCGAAGTTCATGCCCGGGTAGGCGAAGGCGAGCAGCGCCGCGAGCGCGGGCAGGAACAACCGGCCGGGCAGGTAAGGGAATTCGGACCGTCCGAAACGTACGAGCGTGTAGCCGACGGCGAGGTCGAAGCAGAACCACACGACGTTGACGACGTGCATCACCCCGGACGGGGGCCGCACGAACGCGAACATGAACTCCCAGCTGATGTTGGTCGCGAAGGCGACGACGGGCATCCCGAACGTGCGCTCACTGAGGCCCGTGCGGATCAACAGCGCGTACGCCGCGGTCCAGAACACACCCGTGCCGAGCAGGAACGCCGTGTGCATCTATACCCCCGTCAACCGACCGCCCGATACGCGCCGATGACTACTCTGGCACGATCACAGCCGGCGACACACCGTCGATGCGACTGGGCGATCCGGGTGTGCGGCAGCCACCGGGTGGAGTGGTCGGTGTCGGCGAAGCACGCACCCGGCAGCGCGGTCGCCCCGCGGCTCGGCACGAGCAAGGAGGCCGTCCTGCGGGTGAGTTGCCCGTACCGGGGCGAGCGGCACGGCGAGGAGAACCCCGGCACCGGAGTGGGCCGGCGGTCCGCGGGCCGGCGGCGGGTGAGGGCGACGGTCGTACCGCTACCAGGTGCGCGCCTCCCGGAGCAGGTGCGCGCGGACGCGGGGCACGTCCGGGTTGTCGGGGACGCCGGGGCGCTGGACCAGGAAGCCGGTGTTGATGGGCGGGTCCTCCGGCTCCAGCAGGGCCACGAGCGCGCCGGAGTCCAGCAGGTCCTGGCACAGATAGCGGGGCAGTACCGCGAACCCCGCGCCGGCGGCCACCACCGCGAGCACACCGCGCAGGTCGGGCACGGTCACGTCGGCGGTGCGGGACAGACGCCGGCCGAAGACGTGCCGCCAGTAGCGGCGGGCGATCGGCAGGTCCTCGGCGTACGTGACGAGCGGCAGGTCGTGCAGGGCGGCGGGCCCCTCGTCGGCCGTCCGGTCCGCCAGCCGCCCGGCCCACACCGGCGCGGCCACGAGCACGAACTCCTCGTCGCTGAGCGCCACGGCGTGCAGGGCACGGCCCCGGGGGCGGGTGGTGGCGATCACCAGGTCGTGACGGCCCGCGCGCAGTTCCTCCAGCAGGGGATCCGTCAGCCCCGTGGACACCCGAAGCCGTACGCCCTCGGCGACCAGGGGCGCCAGGGCCGGCAGGACGGTGGTGCAGAGCAGTTCGGCAGGACCACCCAGATGCACGGGTTCACGGCGCGCGCCCGCCGGGACCGTCGGTCCCGCGACGGCGGCCAGCTCGTCCAGGGGCGCGGCGATCCGGGCCGCCAGCTCGTCGGCGACCGGGGTCGGCGCGACACCGCGCGGCAACCGTTCGAACAGCTCCCGGCCGGTCTGCCGTTCCAGCGCGCGCATCTGTGTCGTCACCGTCGGCTGCGACAGGCCCAGCAGGCGGGAGGCCCCGGTGAAGGAGCCGGAGCGGTACACCGCGAGGAAGGTGCGCAGCAGGTTCAGGTCGAGGGAAGCGGTCTCCACGCGTCCGAGTATTCACCGTCCGGTATTCCCCGGCACCCATAGGGAATCCAATGTCAGCTATTGGGTGATTCATTGGTTGCCTATGGGTCGGCTCGCCTACGTTCTCTGTGGAAACACCCAGCTCCGGGAGAAGGAACCCATGTCGAAGATCCTGTTCGTGCTGACCGGTGCCGACCACTGGACGCTCGCCGACGGCACCCTGCACCCGACCGGATTCTGGGCCGACGAGGCCCTGGTCCCCTACCGCGCCCTCAAGGCCGCCGGTCACGAGATCGTGGTCGCGACGCCGGGCGGTGTGGTGCCGCGGGTCGACCAGGCGAGCCTGGCCCCCGAGGTCAACGGCGGTCGGGAGAGGGCCGAGGAGGTCAGGCGCGGCCTGGCGGAGATGGCCGAGCTGAGCACGCCGGTCAAGCTCGCGGAGGTCGACCTCGACGACTTCGCCGCGGTCTTCTACCCCGGCGGGCACGGCCCGATGGAGGACCTGGCGGTGGACGCCGACTCGGGCCGGCTGCTCGTCGCGGCCCTCGACTCGGGCAGGCCGCTGGCCGTGGTCTGCCATGGGCCGGCCGCGCTGCTCGCCGCGGTCCGCGCCGACGGCGTCAACGCCTTCGCCGGCTACCGCGCGACCGCCTTCACCAACGAGGAGGAAGGCCAGGCCGGTTTCGCCGAGCGGGCCCGGTGGCTGCTCCAGGACCGGCTGACCGAGGCGGGCGTGCAGATCCGCACCGGCGAGCCGTGGGCGCCCCACGTCGTGACCGACCGCAACCTGATCACCGGCCAGAACCCGGCCTCCGCGGGCCCGGTCGCCCAGGAACTGCTGGAGAAGCTGGGCTGAGAGGCCCGGTCGGAGAAGGCGTGCACCCGTCGTCTCCGGTGGTCGCCGTGGGGACGACGTCGCCCTCGGCGTCCACAAGGGTCAGGCGGGCGCACGCCGGCGACGGCGCCGAGCGCCTGATGTCCGGAACGGCACGGGCCAGTCGTACGGCAGGCCGAGCGCACCGCCGATACCGAGGGAGGATCAGCAGCATCAGGCGCTTGCCGTACATTCCGCGTTTCCGCGCTCACCGTTGCGGGGCCCGCCCCGCTAAGTTGGGCGCCATGAGCAATCTTGACCGCGCACCCGTGCCCAGCGTCTGCGGCGGCCGCGGATTCGTCGTCGCCGAGCCCGTACGCGAACTGCTGAGCCCTCGTCAGGTGAAGCTGGGCGAGTCGACCGAGGTGCGCCGGCTGCTGCCCAACCTCGGCCGTCGCATGATCGGCGCGTGGGCCTTCGTCGATCACTACGGTCCGGACGACATCGCCGACGAGCCGGGCATGCAGGTGCCGCCGCACCCGCACATCGGGCTGCAGACGGTCAGCTGGCTGCACGAGGGCGAGGTGCTGCACCGCGACTCTACGGGCAGCCTGCAGACGATCCGGCCACGGCAACTGGGGTTGATGACCTCGGGCCGCGCGATCAGCCACTCCGAGGAGAGCCCGCGTCCGCACGCCCGCTTCCTGCACGGCGCCCAGCTGTGGGTCGCACTGCCCGACGAACACCGCCACACCGAGCCGGAGTTCGAGTACCACCCGGACCTGCCCACGGTCACCGCGCCCGGCCTGACCGCCACGGTGATCCTCGGCGACCTGGACGGTTCCGCCTCGCCCGGTACGACGTACACCCCGATCGTCGGCGCGGACCTCGCCCTCACCCGGGGTGCCGACGTACGGCTGCCGCTGGAACCCGATTTCGAGTACGGCGTACTGGCCATGTCCGGCGAGGTCCACGTGGACGGCGTCCCGGTACTCCCCGGTTCGATGCTCTACCTCGGCTGCGGCCGCTCCGAACTCCCGCTGCGCGCCGAGTCGGACGCCGGGATCATGCTGCTGGGCGGGGAGCCGTTCGCGGAGGAGCTGATCATGTGGTGGAACTTCGTCGGACGCACCCAGGACGATATCGAGCAGGCCCGGGAGGACTGGATGAGCGGGTCGAGGTTCGGGGTTGTAAAGGGCTACGACGGAGATCCGTTGCCTGCGCCGGAGCTGCCGCCGGTGCCGCTGAAGGCGCGGGGCCGGGTGCGCTGAGTCCACCGTCCGCCGGATTGTCGAACGAGCGATCCCTGGCCGTACGGCCACCGCCGCCTGCGGAGCGCCGCGACGCGACGACATCCACGAGGGCTTCCTCGGCCTCGCCGCCTGCCTCGTCACCCACCGCCCCGTCCACCGCCTTTGCCAGTACCTCTCATGCGGTTCTTCGAACGGCGTTCTTCCGCGCCGGACGGTTGACGGTGCGGAACCCCTGGCCCGGGCCGCGATGCCCGGGTCAGCCGTTGCCCCGCAGCGCCCGGGAGAGCCAGTGCCGCGGTCCGTACGGCCGGGGCGAGTTGGGCGGGGCTGAAACGGGGGCGCGGTACGGCCACCGAGAGAGCCGCGACGGTGCTGCCGCCGGCGAAGACAGGGGCCGCGATGCAGCTAACGGCAGGCGACCTCGAAGGCGGACTGCTCCGCCGTGCCCCGTGGGAGCAGGCTGCGACCGGGCGGGGGGCTGCCGAGGGCCGCGGCAGCGGTGCTGCACCTGCGCCGGCCACGGTGGGGGTGCGGTGTGCGCTGGTCATGCCGACCGGTCTTGGCGTTCGGCCCCGAGGCGGGCGAAGTGGTCGATCAGGTCAGGGATGTCCACCGCGGCCGGGTTGACGACCTGTTCGGCCGGGGCGCCCTGGAGGAGGCGCTTGACCGGGACTTCGAGCTTCTTGCCGGTGCGGGTGTGCGGGATTCCGGGCACTTCGAGGATCTCGTCGGGGACGTGGCGGGGTGAGGCGCCGGTGCGGATCGCGTCCTTGATCTTCTCACGGAGGGAATCGTCCAGGCTCACCCCGGCGGCGGGGACCACGAACAGCGGCATCCAGTAGCCGCCGTCGGGTTCCTCCGCTCCGATGACCAGGGCTTCTGCGATCTCGGGGAGGCGTTCGACGACGTCGTGGATGTCGGCGCTGCCCAGGCGCACGCCGTTGCGGTTCAGCGTGCTGTCGGAGCGGCCGTGGACGATCACCGAACCGTGTCCCCTGAGCGTGATCCAGTCGCCGTGCCGCCAGACGCCGGGGTAGGAGGAGAAGTAGGCGTCCCGGTAGCGGGTGCCGTCCGGGTCGTTGAAGAAGTACAGGGGCATCGACGGCATGGGCCGGGTTACGACCAGCTCGCCGACCTGATCCGTGACCGGGACACCCTCGGCGTCGTACGCGGCCAGCGCCACGCCCAGGTGCGGCGCGGACAACTCACCCGCCCACACCGGCGTGTTGGGCGCGCTGCCCGCGAAGCCGGACACCACGTCCGTGCCACCGCTGATGGACGCGAGCAGGGCATGGCCGCCGACGTGGTCGCGGACCCAGGGGTAGGCGGAGGCCGGCAGGGCGGAACCGGTGCAGCCGACCACGCGGATCGACGACAGGTCGTGGATGGACGGGTCGATGCCGTACTTGGCCATGCCGAGCAGGTACTGGGGGCTGGTGCCGAAGACGGTCACCCGGTGACGCGCGGCCAGCTCCCACAGGACGTCGAGCTTGGCGAACGGCGCCGGGCTGCCGTCGTAGGTACACGTCGTGGCGCCGGTCAGCAGGGTGGAGGCGACCAGGTTCCACATCATCCAGTGGGTGGTGGTGTACCACAGCAGGCGGTCACCGGGGCCGAGGTCGGAGTGCAGGGCCAGGGTCTTCAGGTGTTCGAGCAGGACGCCGCCGTGGCCGTGCACGATGCCCTTGGGTAGGCCGGTGGTGCCGGAGGAGAACACCACCCACAGCGGGTGGTCGAACGGCACCGGGACACAGGTGAGTTCCTCGCTGCGGGTGGACGCGTCCTCCCACGGGATCGCCAGGCAGGGGTGGTTCTCCGACGGCCGGGGCAGCCCGACGTGGTCCACGAGCACGGTGGACTTCAACGTCGACAGGGACTGGGCCAGTTCGAGTGCGGCCTCGCGGCGGTCGTGCGTGGTGCCGTTGAAGAGGTAGCCGTCGGCGGTGATCAGGACGGTCGGTTCGAGCTGCGCGAACCGGTCGGCGGCGGCCTTGGGGGCGTAGTCCTGGCCGCACACCGACCACACGGCGCCCAGGCTAGCCGCGGCGAGGAACGCGACGATCGCGTGCGGGGTGTTGGGCAGGTAGCCGACCACCCGGTCGCCCCGCCGCACCCCCAGCTCGCGCAGGGTCGCGGCCACCGAGGCGACCTGGGAGCGCAGCTGCCTCCCGGTCACCTCGTACGAGGAGCCGGTCTCGTCGAGGGCGACGATCGCGGCGCCGTCGTCCGGTACGTGGCGCAGTGCGTGGTGGGCGTAGTTGAGGGTGGCGCCGGGGAACCAGCGGGCGCCCGGCATGGCCTCCTCGGCCAGGACGCGCTCGTACGGGGTGGCCGCCTCGACGTCGAAGTACTCCCACACCGCGCCCCAGAAACCCTCCAGGTCGGTGACCGACCAGCGGTGCAGGGCGGCGTAGTCGGAACCGTCCAGCCCCGCGTGACGGGCGAAGTCCACGATGCGGCTGGCGGCCACGTCCTCCGGGTCGGGAGTGAAGAAGGGGGCCGGGTACGACCTGGTCATCGGGTGGCGCTCCTCAACGTGCTTTTCTCGACGGTCCGTGGGGAAGGGTGGGGGCCGCGCGTGGTGTGCAGCAGGGACGCCCAGGCGGCGGTGTCCGTGAAGTCGCGGCCGCCGGCGGGGACGATGTCCATGACGACGCGGTCGGGGCGCAGCAGTACGGCGTCCGCCCGGCCGGCACGCAGCCAGGCGGCGAGCGTGCCGTCGTCGCCCAGGTCGGCCGCGCAGACCGCCCGGACGCCCAGCCCGTGGGCGAGCGCGCTCTGCGAGGGCCAGGGATCGGTGGCGGTCAGGACGGTGAAGGAGTCGCCGAGCACGTCGTCGAGACGGGTGCGCCGTCCGCCGGCGCTCACCCAGGGCTGCGGGCAGTGCGTGCCCACCAGCCCCCGGCGGGTACGGCGCCGCACCAGGGGCCCCGCGCTCAGGGGCGGGCTGAGGTCGCGGCCGGCCAGTTCGGTCAGGCCGGGGACGCGGCACGCGGCGGCCAGGAGGCTGCGGCGCAGTGCGGCGGCACCGTCCTGGCCGCCGGTCATGGCCCAGCCCATGACCACCGCGAGCCGGATCACATGACGCGCGTGCGGCTTGCGCTCGCTCTCGTACGTGTCCAACAGCCCTTCCTCCGCTCCCTGTTGGAGCACGCGGGCGAGTTTCCAGGTGAGGTTGTAGGCGTCCCGCAGGCCCGCGCACAGCCCCTGTCCGATGAAGGGCGGGGTGAGGTGGGCGGCGTCGCCGAGGAGGAAGATCCGTCCTTGGTGCCACCGGTCGGCGACGCGCGCCCGGAAGGTGTACCGGGTCTTGCGGACGACCTCGAAGTCCCCGTCGTACGAGGGCGGCACCCAGGGGGCCACCAGCTCGCGGACCGGTTCGTCCCCGTCGCGCAGGCGGAACTCCCAGCGGTAGCGGTCCTCGCCGACGCGCATGAAGGTCGCCGGCCGGTCCGGGTCGCAGACCTGGTCGACCCCCTCCCAGCAGCGGACGCCGGCGTTCGTCCGGACGTCGACGACCGTCCAGTGTTCCTCGAAGCGCAGGTCCTCCCAGAGGGCGCCGATGGCGTCGCGGGTGAGGCTGTGGGCGCCGTCGCAGCCGAGGACCGCCTGCGCCCACAGGTGGTGTTCGCCGTCGTCGTCGCGGTAGGTCACGCGCACGGGGCCCGCGGTGTCCGGGCCGACGGCGGTGACCTCCGCGCCGCCACGCAGTTCGCACTCCGGGCGCCGGGCCAGGGCGTCGCGCAGCAGGCGCTCCAGCTCGGGCTGGTCGAACATGCTGGTCTGCGGGTAGCCGTGAGGGCCGTGCCCGAAGCGGCGGAACTCGGCCATCACCCGGTGCCGCGCGTCCAGCAGCCGCAGCCCCTTGGCGGGACGTGAGATGGCGGCGAACTCCTCTTCCACGCCCGCGGCCTGGAGGATCCTGCACACCTCGTCGTCGGTGGCGACGGCGCGCGGGAGCGGGTAGACGTCCCGGTGGCGTTCCAGGACGATGCTGCGGACCCCGCGCCGGGCGAGGAGGAGGGCGGCGGTCACGCCCACCGGCCCGGCGCCGATGATCACTACGGGTGCGTCTGCCGAGTTGTGCTCGACGGTCATGTGCGGCTCACCTCGGGTCCTACTCGGCGTCCGTGACGGGCGTGCGCTGCTCGCCGAGGTCGATCCGGCCGTCCGGGGACGAGATCGTCGCCGTGATCACGTCACCGGTGCGGAGGTAGTGCGGGTTGCGGGCCTGGCTCTTGAAGAACGCCTTCCACTTCGCGGCGGGCGGCAGCAGCGAACCGATCTTCTCCACCGCCTTGGGCGGCGCCTTGAGCGCCGTGCCGCCGGGGGTGCCGGTGAGCAGCAGGTCGCCGGGTTCCAGGGTCTGGAAGCGGGCCAGCAGGGTCAGGGCCTGTGCCGGGCGGACGATCATGTCGGCGAGGGTGCGGTCCTGGCGCAGCTCGCCGTTGACGGACAACTTCAGCCGCAGGCCGAGCAGATGGGCGAAGTCCTCCGGCTCCAGCAGGGTCAGGTACGGGCCGGTCGGCGTGAAGGTGGGGTAGGACTTGCTCTCGTAGAACTGTGTCTTGGTGAGCTGCACGTCACGGGCGCTGACGTCGTTGGTGATGACCAGCCCGGCGACGTACGACGGCAGGTCCCGCTCCTCGACGACGGTGCCGACGGGCAGCGGCGCGCCCATGACGAGCCCCAGCTCGATCTCGTAGTCGAGGAACCGCACATGGGAGGGTCGGACGACGGCCTGAGCAGGTCCGCTGACCGAGCCGGACGCCTTGCGGAAGAAGGCGGGCGGGATGTCGCCCGTGAAGCCCGAATCGCGGGCGTGACTGCGGTAGTTGACCATCTGGGCGACCACCCGGCAGGGGGTGGTGACCGGCGAGAGGGCGACCAGGTCGGCGACGGGCGTGCCCGTGTCGTCCGAGAGGGCCGCCTCGCGCACGGCGGCACGGTCGGCGATCAGTTCGGCGGTGGTGGCGGCCTTGGTGTCGACGGGGACGGCGCGGTGGCCACGGACGACCCACCAGCCGTCGGCGGTGCGCAGGACGTTGGTGCTCATTGTCTTGCCTTCTGTGAGGGGGATCAGGAGTTCGCGGCCTTCAGCAGACCCAGCAGGCGTGCGCGGTCCATCTCGTTGTCGCCGCGCAGGGCCTCGATCACGTCGCGGATCCGCTGCGGGGAGGGGCCGGCGCCGAGGAAGTCACGGGTGGCCGGCGGGCCCCACTGGGCCAGCCCGCTCGTGGACATGGGGGCCCAGCCGGGTTCGACGTCGCAGGAGAACAGGTCGCCGTCGGCGAAGTGCTCCAGCATGAAGTGGTCGGGGTCGCGCCAGTAGTCGAAGAGCTGGCTGCCCTGGATATGCCGGCCGATGCCCCAGCTGCGCTTGTAGCCGCGCTCGCCCAGGTACTCACCGCCGGCGGCGATGGAGTCCAGGTCGGTCACCTGGTAGGCGGAGTGGACATAGCCCGTCCCCGGCCCCAGGTGCATGGCGAGGGTGTGGTGGTCGGCCGGCGTGCCACCCCGGTCGCAGCGGATGAACGCCATCGTCGGGCCCCGGTCGCGCTGGCCGTCCAGGAAGAGGAAGTCGGACACGATCATGCCCAGGGTGTCCAGGTACCAGTCCAGGGCGCGGCCGAACACGCGGGTCTCCAGGACGACATGGCCGAGGCGCTGGATCCGGGACGGTTCGCGCGGTGGGCGCTGCGTGGCGTTCGTACGGCGGTGATCCGTGCCGAAGTTGAGCTGCAGCGGCCGCTGCTCGGGCAGCGCCGGAAGTTCCTCTCCGCAGTGCACCACACGTACCGGGAAGCCGGACGGGTCGAGCAGGTCGACCGCCCTGCCGCCGCCGGGCACGTCCGCGTCCCCCACGGCTGTGCCGGTGGCGCGGGCCAGCCGGCCGAGGTCGGCCCGCTCGGCCGCGCGGAACGCCGGGCCGATGAAACGGGACGTACGGCCGCGCCGGATCACCATGCAGGGCGAGCCGGCGAAGGTGCCGCGCAGCCACAGCTCCCGCTCGGTGCGCGCGGCGGTCTGGAAGCCGAAGTCCCGGGCGAACACCTCGGCCCGGTCGAGGTCGGGCTTCTCGAACTCGAGCCAGGCCAGGTCCGCCACCTTGATCAGCGGGTTCCGGGAGCGGCCGGGGTGTTCGCCGCGCAGGGCGCCCTGCTCGCTGTGGAGGTCCTGGTGGGCCGTCTTGACGTCGGCCCCCGGGACGCGGGTTTCAGACACGGTGCCCTCCGAGCAACATTGCCGTAATGAGGAAATCATCAACTGTGACAGTTCCGCCGTCAACCCATCACCGGCAAGAAATGATGAATTCATCAGCACTGTGAGCCCCATCGCCCTGCCGCTAGACTCTGCGCATGCCTACGTCAGCCCCGCCCAGCAACCGGTTCGAGCGGCGCCGCGCCGAGACCCGTCGGGCGCTCGTTCGCGCGGCCCGGCAGATCCTCGCCGAGACCGGGGACGCCGGCGCCAGCATCCAGGCGATCGCCGAGCGCGCCGACGTCGGATTCGGCTCCTTCTACAACCACTTCGAGTCGAAGACCGAGCTGTTCGAGGCGGCCGTGGTGGACGCCCTCGAGGAGTTCGGGCAGAACTTCGACGAGCACCTGTCCGGGATCGACGACCCGGCCGAGCTGCTCGCGGCCGGTTTCCGGCTCAGCGCCCGGATGGCGGAGTCCCACCCGGAGCTCATGCAGGTCCTGCGCCGCCGCGGCCTCGGCCACGTCCACTCGGAGAACGGCCTGTCCACCCGGGCGCTGCGTGACCTCCAGGTCGGCATGGCCTCCGGCCGCTTCACGGCCGTGGACCCGGCGGTCGCGCTGTCGGCACTGGGCGGCACGCTGCTGTCCCTGGTGGAGCTGAGGTTCGCCCGCCCCGACCTCGACGGCGACCAGGCCGCGGTGGACCTCGCCGAAATGGTCCTGCGCATGCTGGGCGTACCACCGGACGACGCCCACGAGGTCGCCCGGCGGCCCCTGCCCGACCTCGCCTGACCGGCCGGCACGTCACACGGCCGACGACGGGTTCGGACGAAAGGTGACCGACGTGCCGGTGAAGCGGGCCTCGATCCCGCTGTCCGTGGGGGTCACCGAACGCAGGTGCAGGCCCTGGGGGACATTCCGGAGCGGGATGGGCTTCGACAGCCCCTTGTCCAGCAGCGCCTTGGCCGGCGGAATCAGTTCACCCTGAGTGACACGGATGTCCGAGAAGGCGATGCGGTCGCCACCGGCCGCCGAGACCGCCGCGCTCACGGTCACGTCCCCGGCGAGTGGCAGCCTGGCCGTCGCGTCGACCCGTCCCGGCCTGTCCCCCCGCGAGATCCGCAGGCCGAGGGCGCCCGACAGGTCGTCGTACGACAGGAAGGCGGTCGCCTCGACGCTGCGGGCTTGGGCCTCCTCGGCGTTCCCCGAGGTCTTGAGTCCGTCCAGGCCGAGGGTCAGCTTCGTCACCGGCAGCGGCCGCGTCGCCCCCCGGGCCGGTATGTCGTTCGCGGTGATGTCGACGTGCCGCAGGCTGCCCCGGGCCAGCTGCGTCAGCACGGGAAAGCCGCTGACGTGCACCGAAGGCCGGTCGGGCGTGCCCATGCCCTCCTGGAACGCCTCGGCCGTACGGCTCTCCGCGTGGGCCGCGGCCATCCGGTCGGCCACGACGGCGCCGACCAGCAGCGCCGCCAGGGACGCGGCGATGACGATCCGGCGCCGCCGCCCGGGAGGGGGCGGGCTCGCATATACGGCGGCGTCGCCGTAGTAGGGCTCGTCGACGAACCTGCCGTCGGGCTGGGACTCGTACATGGGGATGTCCTCTCCGGGTAGGGCTCGGAAACTTCTTGGAACATGGGGGGCCGAGGCTCAGGCGCCGACGCGCTCCGGCCGGCCGAGGCTTCGGACGCGGGTGACGGCGAGGTCGCCGTCCACACCCACGGCGATCAGGGCGGCAGCCGCGGTGCGCGTGCCGTCGTCGCTCCAGGTGCCGGCGTTGACGCACTCCAGGAGCCCTAGCAGATGGCCCTCCAGTGCCCGGCTCAGGGGATCGGCCGGCACGCTGGTCTGGAAGACCCCCTGCCGCTGCCCTCGGGCGATGATCGCCGCCGCCGTCTCGCGCGCGGGAGCCAGGACCTCGGCGACCCGCCCGGCCCCGAGGTCGTGTGGGGCCAGGCGGAGGAGCATGCGGTACCGGTCGCCGACGGGCCATAGGGCGAGGACGAAGCGTGCCAGCGCCGTGACCGCGTCCACGCCAGGAGCCCCCGGGTCCGCGAGCGCCTGCCGCAGTGCCTGCGCGGCGTCCTCCACCAGACCGTCCACGAGCGCGGCCCGGCCGTTGAAGTGGCCGTAGACCGTACGGCGCACCACCCCCGCGGCTTCGGCGATGTCCCCGAGGCTGCTGTCGGGGTCACGGCCGAGTTCCCGCTTGGCCGCTTCGAGGATGCGGGACCGGGTGAGGAGGGTGCGGCTGCGCCCTGGGGTGTCTACCCCGTGTGTGCTGGTCACGTCGGGACCTCCGGTGTCGTCGGTGGGAGGGCAGGCCCGATACTTGCACATCGACGGGCAATAAACTAGCCTGCACATCGTTGGGCAATTAACTGCCCGGTGCCTCGCAGGCCCATGGCCGCACTCGTACCGCTCACACCGATCCGCGAACCCACGAAGCCTTCGCTTCGCCTCCCGCCGAGGAGCTTTCTATGCCGCTCTTTGCCAACACACCCGCCGAGAAGACGACGGGGCCCTACCCCCGGCGCTGGTGGGCCCTGCTCGTGCTCTGCCTGAGTCTGCTGATCGTCGTCATGGCGAACACCTCACTGATCGTGGCGGCGCCCGACATGACGAGGGACCTGGGCCTGTCCAGCAGCGACCTGCAGTGGGTCATCGACGGCTACACCGTCCCGTATGCCGCGCTGATGCTGGTGCTGGGCGCGATCGGCGACAAGTACAGCCGCCGCGGCGCCCTGGTCCTGGGCCTGCTGATCTTCGCGGGCGGCTCGGTGATGGGCAGCCAGGTCCATCACACCGACCTGGTCATCACCGCACGCGCGATCATGGGTGTGGGCGCCGCCGTCGTCATGCCGGCCACCCTTTCCCTGCTCGTCGCCATCTTCCCGAGGGCCGAGCGCGCCAAGGCCATCACCGCCTGGTCAGCCACCTCCGGCCTCGCCATCGCCGCGGGCCCGCTCGCCGCCGGCTGGCTGCTGCAGCACCACGCCTGGGGCTCGACCTTCCTGATGAACGTCCCCGTCGCCGTCCTCGGCGTGGTGGGCGCGCTGCTCCTCGTGCCGCCGTCCAAGGCTGAGGGCATGGGCCGCATCGACTACGTCGGTGGTCTGCTGTCGATCGTCTCCATCGGCTCCCTGGTCTACGCGACCATCGAGGGCCCGCACTTCGGCTGGGGCACCGGCCCGATCACCGCGGCCGTGGTCGCCGGCGTGGGCCTGCTGGCCTTCGTGGCCTGGGAGTTGCGCCACCCGAACCCGATGCTGAACGTGCGCAAGTTCGCCGAGCGCCCGTTCTCCGGTTCGATGACGGCGGTGCTGTTCTTCTTCTTCGGCACCTTCGGATCGATCTACTACTCCACCCAGTTCCTGCAGTTCGTCCTCGGCTACGACGCCCTGGAGACCGGCGTGCGCCTGCTGCCGCTGGCCGGGGCCGTGTTCGTCGGCGCCGCGGTGACCGCGAAGCTGACGCCGAAGCTGGGCGTGAAGGCTGTCGTGGGCATCGGCATGGTGCTCGGGACGGCGGGCGTCATCCTGCTCACTCGCATCGAGGCGGGTTCGGCGTACACCGACTTCCTGCCGTCCCTGGTGGTGCTGGGCTTCGCGATCGGTCTGAGCCTGTCGCCGGCCACCGACACCATCATGGGTTCCTTCCCCGAGTCGGAGCTGGGCGTCGGCGGCGGTGCCAACGACACGTCGCTGGAACTCGGTTGCTCCCTGGGCATCGCGATCCTCGGCTCGCTCCTCGCCACCTCCTACAAGCACAGGCTGACCGACCTGGTCGGCGGCCACCTCCCGGCCGCCGCGATGGACACCGCCAAGGACTCGGTCGGCGGCGGGCTCGCGGTCGCCGAGCAGGTCGCGAAGAACCCGCGGGGCGGACCCCAGCAGGCCCAGACCCTGGTCGCGGCGGTGCACGAGTCCTTCGCCCACGCCATCGCCCACACCAGCCTCATCGGCGGCGTCATCATGGCCGTCGGAGCCGTGATCGTCATCGCGGTCCTGCCCGGCCGCAGGCACACCGGCAAGCACCGTCAGCAGGACACGGCGGTAGCGGCGCGGGAGACCGAGTCCGTGGGCGCCGTCTGAGCCCCATGAGGCAGCGGGCCGGAGACCGTTCCGGCCCCCACCACCCCAGGACGGGCCGTGCCTGAGCGGCGCACGGCCCCGGACGGTGCCGGGAGGGGACGCCCGGCACCGTCCCTTTTCGCTGTCCGCAGCCAGACCGACGACCGCCGCCCGCTCTCGCTGCCCCCAGCCAGGCCGACGACTGCCATCCGCTCTCACTGCCCCCACCCAGACCGGCGACCGCCGCCCGCGCCACGAGCCGATCACCGCCCGTGTCCGGGCCTCTGCTTCAACGGCCGCGGCGCGGCTCAACCGTCGGTGGCATCCTCCGCCGCGGCGCGGCTCAACCGTCGGTGGCGTCCTCCGCCGCGGCTGCCTCGACCACGGCGAGCGCCCGCTTCTCCGGAACCCCGGCCGCGATGAGCGTGGCGACGGCCACCCGGCTGCCGTCGTCCTCGAACGCCCCGGTGTTGACCTCTTCCAGCAGGGCGACCGTCATCGCCTCCAGGCCGGCGCTGAGCACGGCGGGCGGCAGATGGGAGTGGAAGACGCCCTCGCCCTGCCCCTGTTCCAGGATGCCGGTGACCCTGAAACGGGCGGGCTTGAGGATCTCGTTGACACGTTCCGTACCCAGGTCCCGACGGGCCAGCGCCAGGAGCATCCGGTAGCGGTCGCCCACGGGCCACATCGACAGGGTGAAGTGCGCGAGCGCCTGCTCGGCCGGCTCCGTCCCCGGCGCTCCGACGGCCACAGCGACCTGGAGAGCCTCCGCGGCCTCCGCGGCCAGCGCCTCCAGGAGCGCCGCCCGCCCGGGGAAGTGCCCGAAAAGAGTGCGCCGGACGACGCCGGAGGCGCGAGCCAGCTCCTCCAGGGTGATGTCGGGGTTGCGTCCGAGTTCCTGGCGTGCGGTCGCCAGGATGCGCTCCCGGTTGGACCGCGCGTTGCGTCGCTGCGGCACGCGGCCGACGGGCTGGGACACGGAGGAACCTCGATGCGGGCGGAGGGAAGAACGAGCGCCCCCATTCTGACACGCGAGACGCGGCCCGACCCGTGGCCGCATCCGCGGTGACGGAGGTCGCGGGAGGCGGGACAGGCGCAGGTGCAGCACCGCCACGGCCTCATGTCGCCGGGCAGCGGTCGGCCGCAGCCGCGTGTCCCACCCGAATCCCTCTCGTGTGTGGTTCCGTGGCACCTGGGTACTACCGAGGCGGCACAGGTCCGGCTCGTGTCGGCGCCCGTCGACCGGAACCGCTCACCAGCGGACTTCGCCAGCGCCGCCAGGGCGTCCGCTGCAGACCCAGAAAGGGGATACGACCGCCATGCGGAAGTTCTCCCTCGACGCCCATGTCCGCGAACACCTGGGGCGGGCCACCGCTTCCTCCCACGGCCGCAGCGCCGAGACCGTCTACGGCGGGCACGAACACGTCCTGCGACAGACGCTCATCGCACTGCGCGACGGCACTGTTCTGGCCGAACACGAGAATCCGGGCGAGGCCACGGTGCACGTCCTGCACGGCCGGGTACGGCTGCGCAGCGGCGATGACGTGTGGGAGGGGATGACCGGGGACCTGCTCCTCGTGCCGCCCGCCCGCCACAGCCTGGAGGCCCTCGAAGACGCCGCCGTGCTGCTGACCGTCGCCAAGACCTCCTGACCCGATCCGCCCACGGTCACCGCGGCCGTCGTAGGCGGACACTTTCGGGTACCGCGGGGCCACTGCGCGACATGGCACCGCGACGCCTGCCGGCGCTCGTGCCGGTTACGCGTCCGCCAAGGAGAACGAGTACAAAGCGGCCGTCGTGTGGGCCGTGGCCCGGCAGGGCGCCTCTTCGGCCAGCATGCGGCCAGCGGCGAGCAGCAGGTCCGCCGCGTCGCGGACCGCGCAGCAGGCCTCGAAGCAGCCGGCGATGCCGAGTTGCTTCGCCAGTCGACGGACGACTTCCTCGTGCGCGACGAGCTGACTGCGCAGGTTTCCGGTAGCAGCGTGCGGCAAGCTCTCCGTGTCCATCCGACCACGCTAGCGACCCGTCCCCGCCGCGCGCGCCGCTTCTAGATATATCTAGGTGGAGGTTTTGAGGCGGCCACGCTCGCGTGGGATACCGACCGCGACGTGTTGACACCGGCACCGCCGGTCCGCCCGCCCGGCTTCACCCAGGGCAGAACGCCGCTCCCTTCCCCCGGCGCCGCGGATCCCTAGGCTGAAGGGGTGAGCACTCATGC
Source organism: Streptomyces sp. NPDC048191 (assembly GCF_040652655.1). NCBI lineage: Bacteria > Bacillati > Actinomycetota > Actinomycetes > Kitasatosporales > Streptomycetaceae > Streptomyces > Streptomyces sp. NPDC048191. The sequence continues at coordinate 77,935 of NZ_JBEZMO010000016.1, read as the reverse complement.
GCCGGACGAAGCCCGCGTCATCCCCCTGCGCCCGCAGAACTCGCCGCCAGTTTCCGGTGGGGCGAGCCGCGCCCCGCAGCGACCGACAGGAGCCCCACGGGCACCCGCGCCCAGGGAACCTCTGTGGCGCGACCTCGTCGGCGATGTGCTGCGGCGTGAGCGGCTCGCCCAGGAGCGCACGTTGAAGGACGTCTCGGAGGCGGCCCGGATCTCGATGCCGTACCTGTCGGAGGTGGAGCGCGGGCGCAAGGAGGCCTCCTCCGAGGTGCTCGCGGCCGCCGCCCAGGCCCTCGGGCTCGGCCTCACCGACCTGCTCTCGCTCGCCCAGGACGAGTTGGCCCGGTACGGCCCCACGTCGCCCACGGCACGGTACGACGGCCTGTGCCTCGCCGCCTGACCGAACCGCCGGCCGGTACGGCGGAGCGCGGCACCGCCGTACCGGCCGGCCTTCGGCCACGGCCGCCCCCGGTCAGACGAACGCGAGCCGTCGGCTCAGCACCTCGTCGGCGAGCCCGTAGGCGACGGCCTCCTCGGCGGTGAGCACCTTGTCCCGGTCCATGTCCGCGCGCAGCGTCGCCACGTCGTGCTGCGTGTGCCGGGACAGGACCTCCTCCACCTGTGAACGGATGCGGACCATTTCCTTGGCCGCGAGGCTGAGATCGGAAACCGTCCCCTGCCGGCCGCCGCTGGCCGGCTGGCCGAGCAGCACCCGTGCGTGCTGGAGCACGAACCGCCGGCCGGGATCGCCGCCGGCCAGCAGCACCGCCGCCGTCGACGCCGCCTGGCCGACGCAGAACGTCGAGATCGGCGCCTGCACGAAGGTCATCGTGTCGTAGATCGCCATCAGCGAAGTGAACGATCCGCCGGGCGAGTTGAGATAGATCGAGATCTCGTGCTCCGGGTTCGCCGACTCCAGATGGAGGAGTTGCGCGATGACCACGTTGGCGACCCCGTCGTCGATCTCGGTGCCGAGGAAGATGATCCGCTCGTTCAGCAGCCGGCTGAAGACGTCGTAGGACCGCTCACCCTGCGCGGTCCGCTCGATGACGTAGGGAACCGTGTACGACCCCATGTCACAGCCCCATCCGTCGGCGCGACGCGGCCGGGCGGATGTCGGCGAGCGACTCCACCACCCGGTCCACGATCCCGTACTCCCTGGCCTGCTCGGCCGTGAACCAGCGGTCCCGGTCGCCGTCCCGCGCGATCGTCTCCTCGCTCTGCCCGGTGTGCTCGGCGGTGATCCGCTCGATGGCCTTCTTGGTGAACTGGAGGTTCTCCGCCTGGATCTCGATGTCCGCGGTGGTCCCACCGATGCCCGCCGAGGGCTGGTGCATCATGATGCGCGCGTTCGGCAGCGCGAGCCGCTTGCCGGGCGCCCCCACGGTGAGGAGGAACTGTCCCATGCTGGCGGCGAATCCCATCGCCAGCGTCGAGACGTCGTTCGGGATGAGCCGCATGGTGTCGTAGATGGCGAGGCCCGCCGTGACCGACCCGCCGGGGCTGTTGACGTACAGGCTGATGTCGGTGCGCGGGTCCTCCGCCGACAGCAGCAGCAACTGCGCGCAGACCCGGTTGGCCGACACGTCGTCGACCTGGGTGCCGAGGAGGACGATCCGCTGGGCGAGGAGCTGTGCCGCGAGATGGTCGTCGAAGCGGCTGGGCGGTGTGTCGCCCTCCTCCGCGCGGGGCCGGAGCATGGTGAGTGGAGTCATCTGGTCTCCTTGTCGAGGCAGGGATGCCGTCGACTCCACTCTTGACCCCGGGAGATCCCCGGACGCGGTTTCTCTGCCGGCCGCAGATTCGCCACCGGCAGAGACGAAGGCTCAGCCCCTCTCGCGCGGATGCCGCAAGAGCCACGTCACAGCGTCGCGGTCGTGCCCTCCCCCGACGCGCTGCCCGCGAGCCACTGGTCCCATCCCAGGTTGAAGTCGGCGTAGCCGTTGTCGGCCGGGGCCTTGGCACGGGGCGAGCCGGTGATGGTGACGGGGTCGCCCTGCTTGACCTGGCCGTAGAACCACTTGGCGTCCGACATGGACAGGTGGACGCAGCCGTGCGAGCCGCGGGCGCTGCCGCTGCCCGGATAGGGGTCGCCGGTCGAGTAGTGGACATACGTGCCGGACTGGGTCAGGTGGACGTCCCAGGGCAGCGTCAGGTCGTAGTAGTTGGGGCTGCCCTTGTCGCAGCTGATGCCGACGCTGCAGGAGGTCATGTGGACCTTCTCCTGCTTGTCGATGACGGCCATCGTGCCGTTCCACGTGGGGTACTGGGCGCTGCCCGCGTTGATCGACAGGGTGCGCACCGGCTTGCCGTTCCGGGTGACCTTCATGGTGTGGCCGGTCACCGAGACATCCGCGCGCACGTCGTCGCCGACCGTGAAGGAGTGCGTGTAGTCGTGCACGCCGTAACGGCCGTTGCCGTTGCTGACGCCCGTCATGTCGGCGTCGACCTTCACCTTCGTGCCGGCGGGCCAGTACGTCTTCGGGCGCCAGTCGGCGCGCCTGTCGCCGAACCAGTGCCAGGCGCCGGCCACCGGCTGCGAGGCGCTGACCTTCATGTGCTTCTCCACCGCGGCCCGTGCCTTCGCCGCCACGGGGTTCGTGAAGACCACCGAGATCGGCATGGCCACGCCGACCGTGGCGCCCGTCTGCGGGGTGATCGTATCCAGCAGCATCGGCGGGCCGGCGGGCTTCGTCGGTGACGGAGAGGCGCTCGCGCCCGGCTTGCCCGACGCCTTGGCGTCGTCCCCGCCCGCTTTGTCACTGCCGCCCGCGCCGCAGGCACTCGCGCCCACCAGCACCGCGCCCATGACGAGTGCGATCCCTATGCCGCCCTTGCGCCGTCCCACGCCCTGCCCCGCTCTCTCGCTCTTCGGCCCTGAGGGCCCGACTCCCTGTCAGACAGCCGAGGTGTGCACCACAGTTGCGTGCGTCGTGCAAAGCGTGTCCCAAAAATGTGTGCGCACCACCGCTCGGCCGGTGACCCATCCCCTCGTGAGTACCGCACTCGTCCCGAACGCATGCACGCGACCGAGGGTGAGGAGGAGCATGGCGCTGTCGCCCGAGACCAGCAGGAGTCCGGCCGGACGGGCCGGCCGCGTCCGGTGCGCTACTCCTGTGTCGCCGCCCGCTCCTCGTCCTCGGCGGCCAGGCCCACCGGGCGACGGCCCGGGGGCTGTTGCGGCTCGGGGCGCGCGGGTGGGGGCGGCAGACGGCGTTCCACCGGGGTGCCGGCGGTCAGGGTCGTCGGCTCGCCGTGATGCAGCACGACCACCGGGTCGCCGTCCAGCAGGCGGTACCGCACACGGGACGGACCGATCTCCACCTTCAGCCCGCATCCGCGGACCCGGAGCGTGAACGCCACCCTGGACAGTTCCTCCGGCAGGCGCGGTGCGAACGCCAGCAGGGCCGGTTTCGCCTGGTCGCCTGCGCACCGGCGCACGCCTCCGAACCCGGCGACCAGCGCGATCCAGGTCCCGGCGAGGGAGGCGATGTGGAGCCCGTCGCGGGTGTTGTGCTCCAGGTCGTCCAGGTCCATCAGCGCGGCCTCGCCGAGGTAGGCGTAGGCCAGGCGCAGATGGCCGGTCTCGGCGGCGAGCACCGCCTGGAAGCACGCCGACAGGGAGGAGTCACGGACGGTCAGCGCCTCGTAGTAGGCGAAGTTGCGGGCCTTCTGCTCGTCGGAGAAGGCGTCCGGGCACTCCGTCATGGCCAGCACCAGGTCGGCCTGCTTCACCACCTGCTTGCGGTAGAGGTCGAAGTAGGGGTAGTGCAGCAGGAGCGGGTAGTTCTCGGGCGGGGTCGCCTCGAAGTCCCAGCGCTGCAAGCTCGTGAAACCGGCCGACTGCTCGTGGACGCCGAGCGCGTCGTTGTACGGCACCGCCATGCGGGCCGCGGCGTCCCGCCAGGCCGCGGCCTCCTCGTCGTCGACACCGAGTTCCGCGGCGCGTTCCGGATGGCGTACGGCGGCGTCCGCGGCCGAGACCAGGTTCTGCCGGGCCATCACGTTGGTGTACAGGTTGTCGCGGGCGATCGCGCTGTACTCGTCGGGACCCGTGACCCCGTCGATGTGGAAGACGCCCTCCGCGTCGTGGTGCCCGAGCGAGCGCCACAGCCGGGCGGTGTCCACGAGGAGGTCGAGCCCCTCGACGCGCTCGAAGTCCTCGTCCCCGGTCACCATGACGTACCGGTCGGCGGCCAGCGCGATGGCGGCGTTGACGTGGAAGGCCGCCGTCCCGGCCGGCCAGTAGGCGGAACACTCGGCACCGTCGATCGTGCGCCAGGGGAACGCCGCTCCCGCGAGCCCCAGCTGACGCGCGCGTTCCCGGGCCGCCGGCAGCATCCGGTGACGCGCCCTCAGCGCCGATGCGACGGCCTCGGGAGCGGTGTAGGTGAGCACGGGCAGCACATAGGACTCGGTGTCCCAGAAACAGTGTCCGTCGTACCCGGTTCCGGTCAGGCCCTTGGCGGCGATCGCCCGGTTCTCGCCGCGGGCCGCCGCCTGGAGCACGTGGAAGAGGGCGAACCGCACCGCCTGCTGGATCCGCGCGCTGCCCTCGACCTCGACGTCCGCGCCCGCCCAGAAGCGGTCCAGGTACGCCCGCTGTGCCGCGGCCAGACCGTCCCAGCCGGTGCTGACCGCGGCCGCCACCGCCGCGTCCACCTGATCGTGCACGGCCGGCAGCGAACGCTCCCCCGACCAGCCGTAGGCCACGAACTTGACCAGCCGGAGCGGTTGGCCGGGCACCAGGTCCGCGGTGACCGTCAGACGGCTGACGTCCGGCTCGCACTGCGCCGACCAGCGGGTGCTCTCCGGACCTTCGACGAGATGGTCGGCCGCCGCCGCCACCCGCAGCGCGCTGCGGTCGGTGCGGTGCACCAGCCGCAGCCGGGTGTCCTGCGCGAAGTTCTCCTCGGCCGCCAGCGGTGACCCGATCGCCGCGGCCACCCGCGGATCGCCCTCGAACCGTGGCAGCGGCGCGTTGGCGACGAGCTCGGACTGCACGGCCACCGTGGCCGGTCCGTCGACCGGCTCCACCTCGTACACCACCGCGGCCACCGCGCGCTGGGTGAAGGACACGAGCCGCCGCGAGGAGATCCGTACCGTACGACCGCCGGGTGACGTCCACCGTGCGCTGCGGCTGAGGACTCCCGAGCGGAAGTCCAGGACCCGCTCGTGCGCGACCAGCCGACCGTAGCGCAGATCGTACGGGTGGTCGTCGACCAGCAGCCGGAAGATCTTGCCGTCGGTGACGTTGATCACGGTCTGGCCGGACTCGGGATAGCCGTAGCCCGCTTCGGCGTAGGGCAGCGGATGCCGTTCGTGGACGCCGTTGAGGTACGCGCCGGGCAGTCCGTGCGGCTCTCCCTCCTCGAGGTTGCCGCGCCATCCGATGTGCCCGTTGGAGAGGGCGAAGACCGATTCGCTCTGCGCAAGCACGTCCAGGTTCAGCTCGGTCTCGCGCAGCGACCACGGCTCTACCGTGAAACTCGGATGGGTGATCACCGTTCCTCCAGAAGGTCTGCCGGATCACGGGCGACCACACCGGCGCCGCGCGCCCGCCCCGCCTCGCCCACCCGGTCGACGTCCGTTCCCGGCCCTCGGGCGATGCGGTCCTCGAACAGGCGGGCACGGACGTGCGCGGGAAGCCCCAGCGTGCCGCCGAGGCTAGAAGGCGGCTGCGCGGGGGCGCGGCAGGACACCGTCCGGCACGCCGGGAGGCACCCGCACGGTCGAGGCCCACTGGGCCGCGGGGACGTGCCCTGGGGCCCTGATCGGGCTCTCAGGCCTCCTGGGACAGGGTGTCCGTCGGTGCGGGGTCCGCGGTGTCGAGCACCTGATCGCCGTACAGATCCTGCAGCCAGTTGGTCTGGTAGACGGTGTCGAGGTAACGCTCGCCGAGGTCCGGTGCGATGGCCACCGCGGTGACGGTGCGGGTGTCATGTCGTGCCAGCCAGTCCGTCGCCGCGCTGACCACCGTTCCGGTGGAGCCGCCGAACAGGAAACCGCGTCCGGCCAGGCGCCGGCACATACGGATGGTGTCCGTCTCCGCCACCTGGATCACCTCGTCCACGAGGGATTCGTCGAGCAGCGGCGGGCGCATGCTCATACCGAGGCCCGGGATCATCCGGCGGCCCGGTTCGCCGCCGAACGCCACCGAGCCGACGCTGTCCACGGCGACGATCCGCACCGGCCGGTGCCACCGCCGGAAGTAGCGTGCGCAGCCCATCAGCGTCCCGGTGGTGCCCGCGCCGACGAAGAGGACGTCCAGTTCGGGGAACTGGCGGGCGATCTCGGGGGCCGTCGTGCGGTAGTGCGCCCACCAGTTGCCCTCGTTGGTGTACTGGCTGAGCCAGACGTACCGGTCGTCGGAGGCACACAGCGCACGGACGTACTCGATCCGTGTGCCCAGGAAGCCTCCGTTGGAGTCCTGGTCGGCGACGATGTGCACCTCGTTGCCGAGCGCCTCCATCAGCAGTCTGGTCGACAGGTTGCACCGGGAGTCCGTCACACACAGGAACCGGTATCCCTTGCTCGCGGCGATCATGCTGAGCGCGACGCCCAGGTTTCCGGAGGACGACTCGACGACGACGGAATCCGGTTTCAGGACTCCGTCCCGTTCGGCGGTCTCCACCATCTCCCTCGCGGCCTTCAGCTTGATAGAGCCGGCGAAATTGAAGGCCTCGCACTTCAGGTACAGCGGGTATCCGCAGATCGAGTCCAGATCGACGAAGAGATCGCCCTGGTTGAACTCGTACGGAGCGGAGATGACAGGCACGGCGGACCTCCTGGTGCCGGGCCGAGGACGACGGCCTCAGCCGTAGCGGCGAAGTTCGTGGAAGAAGTCATCGATGAGGCGGAGGTTCCCCGCCCGGGACACCTCGTCGTAGACGTACTTGCCGACGGCGAGGTCCAGGACGCCGAGCCCGAACGGCGAGAACACCACCGGCCGGTCGGCCGGCGGTGCGGCACGCCCGGCGATGACGTCGCTGAGCGTTCCGTTCAGGAAGTCGCGGTTGCCCGTGAGCTGTTCGACCAGATGGGGCGAGGTGTCGGCCTTCAGGCAGTGCTCGACGTCGTCGACGAAGTTGGCCGCGCCGAGCAGGACCTCGGGGGCGAGGTCGCGCAGCGACACGTGCAGGACGAGGGGGTTGTGGCCGAACCAGGCCGGGTCGGTGACGTGAGGCCGGCCGGCGACGGTGGCGAACACCACGAGGTCGCTGGAGCGGACGAGGTCCTCGGCGCTGTCGTGGACGGTGACCGCGGCGGTGGCGTCGGCCTGCCGCAGGTAGCCGCAGAAACCCCGGGCGCTGTCGGCGGACACGTCGTGCACGCCGACGGCCTCGAAGGCCCAGCCCGTGCCGGTCAGGAAGGTGTGGATGTAACGGGCGATCAGCCCTGTGCCGAAGTACCCGACGCGGGTGGGGCGTTGACGGCCGCGGCTGAGCCGGTCGGCCGCCAGCGCCGCGGACGCCGCGGTCCGGGTGGCGCTGATGATCGAGCTCTCCAGGCAGGCGAACGGGTAGCCGGTGTCGTGGTCGTTGAGGATGAGCACCGCGGAGGCCCTCGGCAGCCCGGCGCCCACGTTCTGCGGGAAGCTGGAGATCCACTTCAGACCGTCCACGGGGGCCGGTCCGCCGAGTGATGCGGGCAGGGCGATGATCCGCGCCGTGGGGCGGTCGGGGAAGCGCAGGAAGTACGACGGCGGGTTGACCGTGTCTCCGGCGTCGTGCAGCCGGTAGGCGGCCTCGACCAGTGGCACCAGGTGCTGCTCGCGCCCGCTCAGCGCGCGCTGCACCTGTTCACCGCTGATCACCGCGAACGTCGGTACGCGAGGCCGTTCGGGCACGGCCGCCAAGCCGGCGGTCGGCAGTACGTCGGTCATCGCTCGCTCGCCTCCGGGGCCGGGCAGTCCTCGGCCGGCCGGAGGGGCTCGGCCATGCCGACCAGTACCTGCCGTTCTCCGGTGAAGGCCTCTCTGCTGTGCGCGGTACGGATGTTGTCCACGAGCAGCAGGTCACCGGCCTGCCAGGGTTCGCGTCGGGTGTGCGCCTCGTAGGTGGAGTTGATCAGCTGGACGACGTCCTCGCCGATCGGACCGCCGTCGCCGTAGCGGGTGTTGAACGGCAGTCCGTCCGCGCCGTACACCTCGACGAGGTACTCGCGCACCTCCGGGGCCAGCGTCCACTCGTTGAGGAAGGCGATCTGGTTGAACCAGCAGCGCCGGCCCGTGAGGGGGTGTCGTACGACGGCGTTGCGGCGCTGTTCGGTGCGCAGTGTCCCGTCGGGCCGCCAGGTGCAGTCGATGGCGTTGGCCCGGCAGTAGCGCTCGATCTCGGCGCGGTCGTCGGTGCCGAACGACTCCGCCAGGCTCGCCCCGATCTCGTCGTTGTAGGTGCGGGTGAGTACCCAGCCCTCACGCTCGAACCGTTCGGTGAGTCCGGTGGGCAGGGCCGTGAGGATCTGTTCGGCGTCGGCCACCGCCGTGGCCCCGCCCTGTTCGGGAGCGGTGAGGCAGGCGAACAGCATCAGGCCGGGCACCTGGAGCGGGTAACTGAGCTCGTGGTGCATGCACATCGGCTGGTTGGCGGGCCAGGTCGTGGACGCGTACAGGCCGGGGCGGTGGGCCTCGCGGGGGGCGAAGGCCTCCCGCTCCGTCATCAGGTCGCCGGCCAGCCGCGCGAAGACGGCCTCGACCTGATCGATGTCGCGCAGCCCGAGGCCGCGCACGACCAGCGCCCCGTGCTCGGTGACCTGCGCGCGCAGCGCCGCACGGTACTCGGCCGCCCAGGTCGGGGCGTCGTCGAGGGGATCGACGTGCAGCAGGGCCGGTTTGTCCGGTCGCAACTCCACATCCAGCGCTGACGCCAGCGAGGAGAACGGCATCTGGGGTTCCTTTCGGTCGACCGCCTGGGGTGCGACGGGTCTCAGGAGGAGGCGAGGGGTACGGCGGCGCTGAGGACGGCCTGGGCCGCCTCGGCCGGACGGGTACGAAGGAAGTAGTGGCCGCCGTCGGTGAGTTCGTGGAGTCCGACGTGTTCGGCCAGGAGCAGCCAGTCACGGTGCAGGTCGGCGTGGCCGGCGGTGTGCGGGTCGTCGGCGGCGACGACCACGGTGACCGGCGCGGACAGCCTTTCCGGCGGCGGTGTTTCGAGGGCTTCGCGGAAGTAGCGGTGGGCGCAGAGGCAGTCGTGCCGGTAGGCCGCACCGATGTGTTCGGCGTGTTGCTCGTTCAGCTCCGCCAGTTCCGTGTAGCCACCGTCCGCGGTCAGCCGCGCCGCGGTGTCGGCGTCGCTCGTGCTGTCGAGTTCGCCGATGGCCCGCTGCCGGTCGGCTGCCGTGCCGAGCAGTTGTGCCCCGAGGAACACCCGCGTCACGCGCACGCCGCGCTCCTTGAGCCTGCCGGCCGTCTCCAGGGCGTGCGCGGCACCGGAGGAATGGCCCCACAGCATGACCCGGGTGAGGCCGCGCGCCGTGATCTCGGCGGCGACCTGCTCGGCCACCTCCTCGATCGACGCGAACGGCTCCGGGTGCGCGGCCAGGTTGTGACCGGGGAGGTCCACGGCGAGGACCGCCACCGAGCCGCCCGCCAGCGCGCTCGCCATCGGCTGGTAGTTGACCGCGTTGCCGCCCGCGTAGGGGAAGCACACCAGCGTGTGCTCCGCGGCGCCGCCGCAGTCCGACAGGGGCAGCAGCAGCTCCGGGCGCTGCCGGGCCGTGCCGTCGATGAGGGCGGCCAGGTCGGCGAGGACCGGGTGCCGGGTGATGTCCTTCAGGGACACCACGCGGTCGAGCGCGAGGGTGAGCCTGACCGCGGTCAGGGAGGTGCCACCGGAGTCGAAGAAGTGGTCCGTGCGGCCGATCCGGTGCTCGGGCACGTCCAGCAGCACGGCCCAGGCCGCGGCCAGCCTCCGCTCGGTCGGGCTGAGCGGGACGGCCTCGTCGCCCGCCTCCCGTTCGGGTGCCGTCCGTTCGGCCAGTACGGTCAGGGCCTTTCGGTCGATCTTGCCGTTGGCGGTCAGCGGAAGGCTGTCCTGCCGGTGGAAGGCCGAGGGGACCATGTAGGCGGGCAGCGTCGCGCCGAGGGCCTCGCGCAGCGCCTCCGGCTGCTGCTGCCTGCCGGAGTAGAAGGCGATCAGCTGCTTGGAGCCGCCGGACCGCTCGGCGACGACCACCGCGCCGTCGCGCACTCCGTCCACCCGTAGCAGGCAGTTCTCGATCTCGCCGATCTCGATCCGGAAGCCGCGGATCTTGACCTGGCTGTCCCGGCGGCCGAGGAACTCCAGTTTGCCGCCGGGGTGCCAGCGCCCCCAGTCGCCGCCCAGGTAGAGCCGTTCACCGGGCCGGTAGGGGTCCGTCCGGTACGCCTCCCGGGTGCGCTCGGGATCGTTGACGTACCCCCGGCCGACGCAGACCCCGGAGAACGCGATCAGTCCCGGGGCGCCCAGCGGGACCAGCGACAGGTGCTCGTCCACGACGTAGACGCGAACGTTGTTGACGGGCCGCCCGAGCAGCACCCGCTCGGGCACCTCCCGCAGCATCTCGTGGTTGGTGTCGTCCGACGTCTCCGTCAGGCCGTAGGCGTTGAGCAGCCCGATGTCCGGCTGGACCGCGAACCAGCGCTGGACGAGCTCCCGTTTGAGCGCCTCGCCGGTCACCGAGACGCATCGCAGGTCCGCGAGCGTGCGCGGGTGCTGCTCCAGGTACGAGACCACGACCTCCAGATAGGACGGCACGACCTGTGCCACGCCGACCCGGCCGCGCTCCAGTGTGTCGACGAACCGCTCCACGTCCGTGATCACGTCCTGCTCGACCAGCAGGGTCCGCCCGCCGACCAGCAGGGGCGCCATGAGCTGCCACAGCGAGATGTCGAAGCACTGCGGGGCCGTCTGCGCCACCACGCACCCCTCGCCGATCGCCAGGTCGTCGATCTTGGCGCGGAGGTGGTTGAGCATGCCCGCGTGCTCGCACATCGCCCCCTTCGGCTCGCCGGTGGAGCCGGAGGTGAAGTAGATGTAGGCGAGTTGGCCGGGGTCGACCCGTACCCCGAGGTCGTCGTCGGCGTGCGGTTCGGCGTACGCCGTGTCGACCGGCAGTTTCTCGACGCCCGGCAGGGTGGCCAGCGCCTGGTCGAGGGTGTGGGTGCTGCCGGCTTCGGCCAGGACCAGCCGGCACCCCGCGCGCGACAGCGTGGCCGTGATGCGGCCGGCCGGGAAGTGCGGCTCGATCGGCAGGTAGACGCCGCCGGCCTTGAAGACCGCCAGCACCGCCGCCAACCAGTCGAGGGTGCGCTCGGTGACGACGGCGACCACGTCCTCCCGGCCCAGCCCCCTGGCCAGCAGCGCTCGCGCCAGCCTGTTCGCACGCCGGTCGAGCTCGTCGTACGTCCACCGCTGCTCGCCGTGTACGGCCGCGACGGCCTGCGGATGCGCCCGGACCCGCTGCTCGAACAGCTCGTGTGCCCGGGCGTCCGGCAGCGGCCGGCGCGGCCCTGCCATGCCTTCCAGCTGCTGCCGTTCCTCCTCGGCCGACAGCAGACCGCGTCGGGTGTGGCCGGCGTCGGGGTCCGCCGTCATCAGCCGCAGCGCCGTCAGGTGGTAGCCGCCGATGCGCGCCGCGGCGCCGGCGTCCAGTACGTCCGTGCGGTACCGCAGGCGCAGCAGCAGCCGTCCGCCGCGCTCGGACCAGCGCACGTGCAGGACACCGTCGTCGGCGTGGGCCTCGTCGGCCCCGAGGGGACCGAACACGACCTCGTACGGCGGCTCCGTCATTCCCAGCTCCCGCCGCAGCTGCTCCACCGGGAACTCCCGGTGCGCCAGCACCTCCGCCTCGGCGTGCTGGGCGGCGGTCAGCAGGTCCTGCCAGGAGCCGGGGGGCACGGCCGGCCGGCACGGCAGCGGTTCGCCGCGCACACCCGTGGTGTAACCGGTTACGACCTCCGGCTCGCCGGACAGCACGGCCAGCACCTTCATGTGCGCGGCCAGCATCAGCGCGCTCACCGGCACTCCACGGTGCCGGGCCAGTGCGTGCACCGCCTCCGTCACGTCGTCCGGTACCGGTGTCTCGTGCTCGGCCGCTCCCGGGACCGGCTCCCGGACCCACCGCGGCACCGTGGTGACACCGCCGGCGGTCAGTACCCGGCTCCAGAACTCCCGGTCCGCTTCCACGCGCGTTCCCATCGAATGGCCTTCCTCAGCTCACGGTCGCCGCAGCGGCGTTGGTGGTCGGCGCGGCCCGGCCGACGCCGAGGGGCCCGCTGCCGCTCTCCGGCATGTCGACGGCGGGATTGCCGCCCCACCGGGCGTTCCGGGGGACTTCCTCGCCCTTCATGAGGAAGGAATCGGGCGCCAGCACCGAGCCGTCGCCCATGGTCACGCCGTAGTGCACATGGGCGCCGACGCCCAGGGTGCAGCCGGCGCCGAGCGTGGTGCCGTCGGACTTGAAGGTGCCGTCCTCCTGTGAGTGGCACTGGATCTTGCTGCCGGCGTTGAGGGTGCACTCGTCGCCGATGGTGGCGAGCGTCCGCTCGGTCAGGTAGCAGCCGTCGTCGAACACCCGGCTGCCGATGCGCACGCCCAGCAGCCGCCAGACCAGGCTCTTGAACGGGGTTCCGTTGAAGACGTTGAGGAAGTGGTCCGGGACCTTCCACAGCCGCTCGTGCCACCAGAAGTACGGGTCGTAGATCGAGCACAACCGGGGGCGCAACGCACGGAACCTCGTGAGACAACGCTCCAGCAGGATGAAGTAGGCGGTGGAGAAGGCGAGTGTGAAGGCCAGGTATCCGGCGATCACCACGTGTCCGACCACGCCGTACAGGTCCACGGAGGCGAGGGCGAGGAGGGTGAGCGCGAAGGTGTGCAGCCATCGCACGAGCAGCATGAGCGCCATGGAGCGGAGGTTGTAGCGGTTCTTCGCGGCGAGCAGGCGACGGAACGTGTCGCCCGTCCTGAGGTGGTCGAACCGTGCGTCGCGGTCCACGGACCGGGGGATCTCGAAGCACGGTGAGCCGAGGAGCCCGACGCCTTCGCGGACCTCGCCGTCGAGAGGGACCATCACCTTCGTCGCGAGCAGGCAGTTCTCCCCCGTCCTGCCGCCCGCCGGATAGGCGATGTTGTTGCCCAGGAAGCTGTGCGGTCCGATCGACACCCGGGACAGCCGGAACGACGTGCCGGAGAAGTCGGCGTTGATGATCGAGAGTCCGTCCGCGACCATCGTTCCGCTGCCGACGGAGACCAGCAGGGGTGTCTCGTGCTGCACTTCGGTGCCGAAGTTCGACCCGGTCTGCTCGACCCGTGACAGGTCGTACCCGAGTCCGCGGAGGTAGTGCACGATGAAGGAGCTGTCACCGAGGAGCCAGGCGAAGAACCTGACGTTCGTCATGCGAGCCGTGGCCCGGTGCAGCGCGTAGTGGAATCCGTAGAGCGGATAGACCTTGTCGGGCTTGACCAGCAGGCCCACCAGTCGCGGGAGGGTGCACAGGGCCACCAGGCCCAGGGCGGCGCACCCGAAGAACAGCACGAGGGAGAGCACCAGCGCGTCGGAGAGCAGTTCCGACCGGGACAGTGCGGCCGTCTGCGGGTCGAGTCGCTTGCCGATCGCCGGTACCTCGGTGAACAGCATGTACATTCCGCCGACGACCAGCGGGACGTACACGAGGAACAGCTGCACCAGGGTGCCGAGGCCGAACCAGGCCCGGCGCGCGGTGCCGCATACGGCCGGGGCGACCCTGACGTAGTCGGTCCGCGTGGGCTCCGCCGGAGAGCCGTGCCAGTGCTCACCGTCCGGGACCGCCTGGCCGCGGTGCAGGGCGGACGCGTGGCCGAGCTGGGCACCGTGCCCCATCGACGTGTCGATGTCCAGGACGGTCTTCTCGCCGACGAAGGCGTCTCTGCCGAGGGTGATCCGGCCGGTCTGGATGTGTCCCGCGTGGGCCCGGTAGCCGAGGAAGAAGGAGTCCTTGCGGATCACCGTGCCCGCACCGATCGTCAGCAGGTCGGTGCAGACCGGGACCGAGTGGGAGAGGATCGTGACTCCCTTGCCGATCCGGGCGCCGAGGGCCCGCAGGTACAGCACGTACAGCGGGGTCCCGGTGAGGAAGACCATCGGGTTCGCGTGGAGCAGTGCCTTGACGAGCCAGAAGCGCAGGTAGGCGGGGCCCCAGACGGGGAACTCACCCGGTCGCCAACGGCCGATGAGCGCCCATTTCGCGATGACCGGGAACGCACACAGCGCGACGAACCCGACGCCGCCGAACAGCAGCGACCGCAGATAGACGTGGACCAGGCCCGAACCGGCGGCGATCCACTCGTAGCCCGCGGCGGTGACGAATCCGGAGACGAGCGAGTACCCGAGGAAGAACAGCAATTGGAACGTGCCGCAGAGAAGATGGTCCCGCCGCTTCCGGCGCGGTCCCGGAGCGGGCGACGGCACCGGCGCCGGCGAAGCGGCCACCGGGCCGGCCGGAGCGGGAGCGGCCTCCCCGAGAGCCGCAGCCAGGCTTTGGATGGTGGGATGCCGGTAGATGTCCCTCATGGACGGGGACGGCAGATCCGCCCTCTTCCGTAACCGCGCGCAGAACTGGGCCATGACCAGGGAGTTGGCGCCGAGGTCGTGGAAGAAGTGGCTGTCGACCGGCACGCACTCGGCGTCCAGGAGGCCGGCCAGCGTCTGCGCGAGCTCCCGCTCGGTCTCCGCCCTGCCGGGACCGGAGTCGCTCAGGGCGACGGCAGGTTCGTCCGGCTCCGACACGACGTCGGAGGACTGCTCCACCATGCGCTCTCCTGAAGAACGTGGATGTTCCTGATCACGAACCGGCGGATTCAGTTTGTCCGGATAGATGATGATTTGCCACTTGCCTCGCTGATTTAACGGCACGCGAGGCGCGGCCCGTTGGCCCGACTTTCCCTGTTCCGCCCGAGGACAGGGAGAGTGCGGGTCACCCGCATGGCGGTCGCCCGGACGGCACGGCCCGTCCACCCACATGGCCTCGACAGCAACGAGGGTGGAGTGCTGGGGCGTTGGCCCCAAAAAAGTAGCCACGTACATAGTAGCTATGTACATAGTAGCCATGTACTGTATTCAGCATGAGCAAGGTTCCCGAAGGAGCCACCCCCGGATTCCTGGTGTGGCGGCTGTCCATGAAGTGGCGGGTCGCGGTGGACCGCGCCGTGGCCCCGCTGGGGCTGACCCACGCGCAGTACGTGGTGGTGGCGTCGCTGCACGGCATGCACCGCTCCGGCCTGCGACCCAGCCAGCGGCGCCTCGCCGATCACACCGGCCTCGAGGCGCTCTACGTCTCCAAGCTGGCCCGCGGCCTGGAGTCGGCCGGCCTGCTCGAGCGCACCCGCGACCCCGACGACCCGCGCGCCGTACGGCTCGAACTGACCGCGCCGGGACGCGAGGTGACCCAGAAGGCGATCGAGGTCGTACAGGGCCTGCTGGGGCAACTGACGGCACCCCTCGGTGGCCCCGGCAGCCCGCGCGCCCGCGAGTTCAGCCAGGACCTGCGGACCCTGCTCGACGCACCGCTTGACCCGTTCGGCGCCACCGATCACGAGACGGAGCAGTCATGACCACCACCGCCCCCCTTGTCGACCCTCGCACCATCGCCCTCGCCCACTACGCCGCGCGTGCCGTCCTGGAGCGCGTCCTGGCCTCCCACGGCACCACCTTCCAGCAGAACGTGATCCTGCGGCTGGCCGCCGTCGCGGACGGGCCGGTCGAGCGCACGGCGCTCGTCGACGGGGCGACCGGCGCGCTGAAGGTCGACGCGGCGGACGCGCACGCGACGGTCGAGGAGCTGATCACCGCCGGGCTGCTCACCGCGACGGACGCGTCCCGCCTGGAAATCACCGACAATGGCCGGGAGTTGTACGGCAGGGCCGCGGCCGAGACGGCGCCGGTGACGGCCCGGATCTACGCGGGCATCTCCGAGGAGGACCGCGCCGTGACCGGCCGGGTGCTGACCCTGATCACCGAGCGGGCCAACGCGGAGCTGGCGGCCCTGGAGACCCGGCAAGGTTAGTGGAATATTAAACAAACGCGTTCCGTTGTGGCCGTCGAAGGAGGTCACGAGTGGAGACGCAAGTGGAGACCACGTACTACGACCACGGCACACAGGCCGAGCGCTGGGAGCGCGCGCAGCAGTTCTTCGACGCCAAGGACTACGCGGGCGCGGCGCGGGTGCTGACCGGGCTGGTCGAGGAGGCACCGGAGCAGACCGGGCCCCGGCTGCTGCTGGCCCGTGCCTACTACCACTCGGCCCAACTGCGCCGCGCCGAAGCCGAGTTGAGGGTCATCGTCGAGCGTGACCCGGTGGAGCACTACGCCCGGCTGATGCTGGGCCGTACGCTCCAGCGGCAGGCCCGGCACGAGGAGGCGGAGCGGCACCTGCGGATCGCCTCGGCGCTCGGGGGCGACTTCCCGCAGGAGTGAGCCGCGGGATGAGGGCCCGGTTCCCGGCGGGGTTCCGGGCCCTCGGCAGGTGTCAGGCGGACGGCCGTACCGTCCGCCTGACCACCCAGTGGTTCTTGCCCAGCCGGCGGGTGCGGGTGAAACCCCGGCCCTCGAACAGGGTGACCGTGGCGTTGTGCAGGAAGGACGCGGACACCCGGGCGCCCTCGGTGTCCTGCGGGTAGCTCTCCACCGTGCCGCCGCCGAGCCGGGCGATCTCGCGCAGGGCGCCGTCGAGGGCGGCGGAGGCCACGCCCGTACGGCGGCGGGCGCGGTGCACGAAGAAGCAGGTGATCCGCCAGTCGGGCGGGGCCGGGGCGGCCGCCTCATAGGCACGGCGGTGCTTGATCCGGGGCAGTTCGACCGGCGGGCCGAACTGGCACCAGCCGACGCAGTCGGGACCGTCGTACACCAGGGCGGCGTGCGCGCTGCCCGCGCGGACCCGTGCCTCCTTCTCCGCCCGGTTCTGCTCGGGCGTCTTCGTGCGGCCGACGCCCTCCTCGTGGAAGGCCATGCACCAGCAGCCGCCCCACACCCCGTCGTGCTCCGCCACCAGCCGGGCGAAGTCGGGCCAGGTGTCCGGGGCCAGGGCCCGTACCGAGAACGCCATTTTCTCCCCCGGGGTCACAGCGACGCCGTCGCGCGCAGCAGCAGGAACAGGGTGACGGCGGAGTTCGCCGACGACATCGCCGACACCAGCGCCCCGGCGGCGGCACCCCAGGCGGCGAGGCCGACCGAGGTGAAGGCCGACGGCCAGGTGCGCGCCACGGGTGGTGGGGCCAGCAGCGCGGCCACCCGGCGCGGCACGGGGCCGGTCGCCGCGAGCGCGGCGAGCGTGGGCGCGGGGGTGCCGGCGGAGAGCAGCGCCGCCCGGCCGATGGCCCGGGCGACCGTGCGCCGGTCGCCGACCGCCCGGGCCGCCTCCTCGTCCGCCCAGCGCTCGGCCGTGTACACGACGGCCCCGCGCAGGGGCCGCAGGAACGGGTTGGCGCGGGCGGCGAGGTGCGCGGCGAGCAGATGGCGGTGGTGGCCGGCGGCCAGGTGGGCGCGTTCGTGGGCGAACAGGGCGCGCCGCTCGGCGGGCGCGAGTCCGGCCAGCAGCGCGGTGGTGACGACGATCCGGCCCCGGCCGCCGGGCAGGGCGTAGGCGTACGGCGTGCTGTCGGGCAATACCGCGACCGCCCTGCCCGGCAGCGCGGCGAGGGCCCGGCGGGCGCGGCGGGTGACCCGGCGGTGCCGCAGCAGGGTGCGGGCACCGCCGGCGGCGACCAGGGCGAGCGCGGCGATGGCGGCCCGGCCGGCGACCTCGTCGTGGGGGACGGCGGCCCGTACCTGTGGGTCGGACCAGCCGTCCGGGAGGGGGTTGCCGGGCAGCTGGGCGGTGCCGACCACCATGAGCAGGGCCAGGCAGAGCGTGCTGCACACGGCCATGACCACCGCGACCGCCGTCAGCAGCCGGGTCGCGGTGCGCGGGTGCAGTCGCGTCTCGGCGAGCCGGGCGACCGGCCAGGCGGACAGCGGGAGCACCAGTGGCAGGAAGACGAAGACCCCCATGGGCGGTCAGTCTTCCGTACGGCGGCCCGTCGTGTCCGTGGAGTCCGGCTGACCGGTGCCGGCAGCGTCCAGCAGAGCGCGCAGCAGCCGCTCGTCGCCGGGCGGCAGGGCGGTGACGAAGCTGGCCAGGACCGCCTCGCGGTCCCGTTCGCCGTCCAGCAGGCGACGCATGCGCAGGGCGGCGAGCCGGGCCACGTCGGCGGTCGGCGTCCACAGGAAGGAACGGCCCTGGCGTTCCCGGGCGACCACGTCCTTGGCGAGCAGCCGGGTCAGGATGGTGACGACGGTGGTGTGGGCGAGGTCGCCGCCGAGGCGCTGCTGCACCCAGGCCGCGGTGACCGGTGCGTCCGCCTCGCGCAGCACGCCGAGGACCTGTTCCTCCAGCTCGCCCTGGCCGCGCCGCCGGACCCTGCCGCCTTCCCGCGCCATGTCCCGCTCTCCCTTCGGCGTCGGCGTGTCGGACCACGCTACTTCACCCCGTCACAGCCATGGTGCGCCCGCGGGCCGCCACGGTGCCCGGTGGCCGTCGCGTGGGCGCGACGACCGCGCCGGTGCGCGACCTCGCCGGTGCGCGGCATCGCCGAGGACGACGGCGACGGCGACGGCGAGGACGATGGCGACGGCGAGGAAGGCGGCCGGCGGGACGCCGTGCCGTGGCCCGCGTGCTGCCGGGTACTCGGCGCTGAAACGCCGGTGGTCCAGTGGTCGGACCGCGAAGGGGCTGGGTCCCCCGGGGTGTTGGTGAGCTGTACCACAGGGTGTGCCGGGGTGACGTGGCATGCTGACGCGATGGCACCTCCCCGTGAACACGCACCGCTTGCCGAGCGGGTCGAGGAACTCCTCGCCGCCGGCGGCCCCTTGCCCATCGTCGCCGCCGGACGGCCGGTGCTGCGGCGCGGCACCGAGCCGTACGAGGGTCAGCTCGGCCCCGCCCTGCTCGCCCGTTTCATCGAGGCCCTACGCGTCACCATGCACGCCGCGCCCGGCGTGGGCCTGGCCGCCCCGCAGGTCGGCGTGGAGCTGCGGATCGCGGTCATCGAGGATCCGGCGCCGGTGCCCGATGAGGTCGCGGTGGCCCGGGGCCGTGTCCCGCAGCCGTTCCGTGTCCTGGTCAACCCGGTGTACGAGCCCGTGGGCACGGCGCGTGCCGCGTTCTTCGAGGGCTGTCTGAGCGTGCCGGGGTGGCAGGCGGTGGTGGCCCGGCACGCCGAGGTGCGGCTGCGGGCCGAGGACGAGCACGGCCACCCGGTGGACGAGGTCTTCGCCGGATGGCCCGCCCGGATCGTCCAGCACGAGACGGACCACCTCGACGGCACGCTCTACCTGGACCGTGCCGAGCTCCGCTCCCTGTCGACGAACGAGGCGGTGGCCGCGCTGTGGAACAGCCCGGCACCCGAGGCGGCGGCCGAGGCCCTCGGCTTCACCCTGCCCTAGTTCCTGACACCGCGTGACCTTGCGCCGTCGCCGGGGAGGGTTCGTGAGCGAGGTCGTCTTCGTGCACGGCGCCGGCGAGCGGTATCCGAGCGAGGACTCGCTCGCCCGGGACGTCGTCCCCGAACTCCTCGGCGGCATACGGCTCGCCGGCGGTCCGGTGACGACGCCGGACGAGCTCGCGGTGGCGTTCTACGGCGACCTGTTCCGGCCCCGCGGAACGCGTGCCGCGGGGTTCCTCGCTCAGTTGTCCCGGTACGCCTCCAGCAGCCGCAGCCACACCTCGCTCAGCGTCGGGTACGACGGGACCGCGTGCCACAGACGGCTGACCGGGACACGGCCGGCCACGGCGACGGTGGCCGAGTGGATGAGTTCGCCGACGCCGGGGCCGACGAAGGTGACCCCGCGCAGGATCTCGTCCTCCAGGTCGACGACCATGCGGGCGCGGCCCTTGTAGCCGTCGCCGTACAGGCCCGCGCCCGCCACGGAGGAGAACTCGACGTCGACGGCGCGGACGCGGTGGCCGGCCTGTTCCGCCTCGGCGAGGGAGAGGCCGACCGCGGCGGCCTCGGGGTCGGTGAAGACGACCTGGGGTACGGCGTGATGGTCGGCGGTGGCCACGTGCGCGCCCCAGGACTCGTCCGCGACGGGGTCGCCGGCCGCACGGGCGGCGATGGCGGCGCCGGCGACGCGGGCCTGGTACTTGCCCTGGTGGGTGAGGAGGGCGCGGTGGTTGACGTCGCCGACGGCGTACAGCCATTCGGTGCCGGTGACGCGGAGGGTGTCGTCGACGTCCAGCCAGGAGCCTGGTTCCAGGCCGACGGTGTCGAGGCCGATGTCGTCGGTGTGCGGTACGCGGCCGGTGGCGAAGAGGATCTCGTCGGCCTCGATCCGGTCGCCGGCGGAAGTGACGGCGACGACTTTGCCGTTCTCCCGGGTGACGGAGTCCACGGAGGTGCCGGTCCGGATGTCGACGCCCGCCTCGGTGAGCGCGTCGGCGACCAGTTCCCCGGCGAACGGCTCCATCCGGTTCAGCAGGCCCTTGCCGCGGACCAGGAGGGTGACCCGGGAGCCGAGCGCCTGCCAGGCGGTGGCCATCTCGGTGGCCACCACTCCCCCGCCGACGACGATCAGCCGCTCCGGGGCGGCCTCGGCACTGGTCGCCTCGCGGCTGGTCCAGGGCTTCACCCCGGCGAGGCCGGGCAGGTCGGGCAGCTGGGCGCGGGTGCCGGTGGAGACGGCGACGGCGTGCCGCGCGGTCAGGGTCGTGACCGTGCCGTCGGGGGCGGTCACGGTGACCGTGCGGGGGCCGACGAGCCGCCCGTGGCCGCGGTAGAGGTCGGCGCCGATGCCGTCCACCCAGGCGACCTGGCCGTCGTCCTTCCAGTGGGAGGTGTACTCGTCCCGGCGGGCCAGCACGGCCGGGGTGTCGAGCGGGCCGTGGACCGACTGGGCGAGGCCGGGCAGGCGGCGGGCGTCCGCCTGGGCGATGACCGGCCGGAGCAGGGCCTTGCTGGGCATGCACGCCCAGTAGGAGCACTCTCCGCCGACCAGTTCGCTCTCCACGATCGCGGTGGTGAGACCGGCCGCACGGGTGCGGTCGGCGACGTTCTCCCCCACGGGACCGGCCCCGAGCACCACGACGTCGTACGCGATGGATTCCGTTTCCGTCATGGTGTCAGTCTGGTGGGTGGTGTGCGCGTCGGCCACATGGGTACGTGCGCGAAACACAGACGTGCACGTGTGGAATAGGCGGCCCGGCGGTCGTGTTTCCGCCGTCGGCACACCCCACACCAGGAAGAGGGACTCAGGCCATGAGCAGCACCGTGGAGCTCACCAAGGACAACTTCGACCAGACGGTCACCGACAACGACTTCGTTCTGATCGACTTCTGGGCTGCCTGGTGCGGGCCGTGCCGCCAGTTCGCACCCGTGTACGAGAAGGCCGCCACGG
Source organism: Streptomyces sp. NPDC048191 (assembly GCF_040652655.1). NCBI lineage: Bacteria > Bacillati > Actinomycetota > Actinomycetes > Kitasatosporales > Streptomycetaceae > Streptomyces > Streptomyces sp. NPDC048191. Next base: position 56,548 of record NZ_JBEZMO010000016.1, on the reverse strand, counting down.
ACAACCCGGACCTCGTCTTCGGCAAGGTGGACACCGAGGCCCAGCCGGAGCTGGCCGCGGCCTTCGGCATCCAGTCGATCCCGACCCTCATGATCGTCCGCGACAAGGTCGCCGTCTACGCCCAGCCGGGCGCCCTGCCCGAGGCCGCGCTGACCGACATCATCGGGCAGGCCCGGGAACTGGACATGGACGAGGTCCGCAAGAGCATCGCGGCCCAGGAGGGCCAGGCCCAGGAGTCCTAGAACGGGTACGGCGCCACGTCGCCGCGTACGGTCGTCCAGCGCAGTTCGGTGAAGGCGTCCAGATTGGCCTCGCCGCCGAAGCGGGCGCCGGTGCCGGACGCGGCGACACCGCCGAACGGGGCCACCGCCTCGTCGTTCACCGTCTGGTCGTTGACGTGGACGATGCCGGTCGGGATCCGCTCGGCGAGGTCGAGGGCCCGTGCGGTGTCCCGGGTGACGATGCCCAGGGAGAGGCCGTACGGGCTGTCCGCGGCGAGCGCCGCCGCCTCGTCGGTGGTGGTGAAGGAGCGGACGGGCGCGACCGGCCCGAAGACCTCCTCGGTGTAGGCCGGGGTGTGGTCGCCCGCGTCGGCGAGCACGGTCGGCCGGTAGAAGAGGTGTTCATGGGTGCCGCCCGCGGCGAGTTTCGCGCCGCGGGCGGTGCTCGTGCGCACCAGGCCGTCGATCTTGGCGAGCTGTCCCGCGTCGATGACCGGGCCGAGGTGGACCTGCTCGCGGTGCGGGTCACCGACGGCGAGGGAATCGGCCTTGGCGGCGAGCCGTTCGACGTACGCGTCGTGGAGCGAGGCGTGCACGAGATGGCGGCCGGTGGTCATGCAGATCTGGCCCTGGTGGAAGAAGGAGCCCCAGGCCGCCGTGGAGATCACGGCGTCGAGGTCGGCGTCCTCCAGCACGATCAGGGCCGAGTTGCCGCCGAGTTCGAGGTGGGCGCGCTTGAGGTGGCGGCCGGCCGCCTCGCCGACGGCGCGGCCCGCCGCGGTGGAACCGGTGAACGAGATGACGGGCACGAGCGGGTCCTCGACCAGCGCGCGGCCCGCCTCCGCGCCGCCGGGCAGGACGTGCAGCAGGTCCTCGGGCAGGCCGGCCGCCGCGAAGACGGCGGCGAGGGCGAGCCCGCCGCAGACGGCGGTGCGCGGATCCGGCTTCAGGACCACCGCGTTTCCCAGCGCCAGGGCGGGCGCGACGGAGCGGATGGACAGGATCAGCGGCGCGTTGAACGGGGCGATCACCCCCACCACGCCGACCGGGACCCGGCGGGTGTACGACAGCCGGGGCGCCTCGCTGGGCAGCACCTGCCCGGTGGGCCGGGAGGCGAGGGCGGCGGCCTCGTAGCACTCCTGGGCGGCCACATGGAGTTCGAAGTCCGCCTTGCCCGGGATGGATCCGGACTCGCGCACCAGCCAGTCGCGCAGTTCGTCGGCGTGCTCGGTGAACAGGTCTCCCGCCCGGCGCAGCACCTGGGCCCGTTGGAAGTGCGGTGCGCGGGCCCAGGCGGCCTGGGCCGCGCGGGCGGTACGCGCGGCGTCACCGATGTCCCCGGGGGCGGCGAGGGTGACGGCGCCGAGGGCGTCGCCGGTGGCGGGCTCGGTGACGGTGTGGGCGGGACCGGCCAGGCTGCGGTCCTGCCAGGTCTTCGGGTCGAGCAGCGGCATACGGCTCTCCGATCGATCGCCGGGCGGTACGGCTGGGGTCTGAGCAGGCTTGCCGACGCGCCGCGGCTGCGCGCTCGGGGCGCACCCGGCGTCGGGCGCAGGTTCAGCCTCCCGGACGCACCAATTCGTTGAGCGCGAAACTACATCGCGAGCCCAGCGAACCGGAAGCGGGCCGGTTCGGATCGGCTCCCGCCGACTCGCAGACCTCGTCAGCTGGACTCGCGCTGGATCACGGAGGCGCCCAGGACCTTGTGGACCTCCGGTTCGCGGCCGGGGTCGCGGACCGCGCGGTCGACCAGTTCGGCGAGGTCACGGCCCGAGGGCAGGTCGATGTGCACGGTGCTGAGGCGGGGCCGCAGCAGCCGGCCGAGCATCAGGTCGTCGGCGCCGATCACGGCCACGTCCTCAGGGATGCGTACGCCCTCGTCCTGCAGTGCGCGCATCAGCAGCATCGCGTACTCGTCGTTGTAGGCGAACACCGCGTCCAGCCCCGACTCCCGCCAGCCCGCGGCGAGTTGGGCGGCGGACTCCTCCGTGTACGCGAGCGCCAGCTCCGTGACGACGGCGTCCGTGCCGTGCAGAGCCTGGCGCACGCCGGCGAGGCGGGGCCGGGAGTAGACCTCCAGGCCGGGCTCGTCGGGCACCACCACACCGATCCGGCGCCGGCCCCGCGCGTACAGGTGGGCGCCGGCGCACTGACCGACGGCGTCGTGGTCCATCAGCAGGGCGTGCGCACCGTCCACGCGTTCGGGACCGAGGGTGAGCACGGCCCGGGCGCCGGAGCGCTTGAGCAGCCCCACACCCTGCGGTCCGAGTCCGGTGCCCGGCACCAGGACGGCCACCGGCCGCAACTCCGCCCAGGCACGCGCGGCTTCGTCGCCCTGGAGGCCGACGGTGCCGTACTGCACGACGGTGTAGTCGAGCCGGCCGAGCGCCCACTGCAACTCGTTGAGGAACCTGCTGTACAGCGGGCCCACGGGGATCGCCGGGGCGGGCATGAGGACCATGCGGCTGTGTCCGGCGCGCAGGCTGCGGGCGGCGGCGTGGGGGACGTACCCCAGTTCCCGCGCAGCCTCGTGCACGCGGCGGCGCGTCGGCTCGCTGATCCGTACCGCGCTGGTGTTGTTGAGGACGTAGGACACGGTCGCGCGCGAGACGCCCGCCAGGCGGGCCACATCGGCACTCGTGGGGGTGTTCGGTATCTGCACCATGACAGACCGCATCTTGGCAGAGGCGCGGAGGCCGGGGAGAGGCGGGGCGACGTGGTTCACGGTTCGACGAAAAGCGGGGGCGCGAGACACTCGCCGAACACGTTCGTCACGACCTTGTTCGTCACGACCTTGTTCGTAACGAACATGTTCGTTACGGTGCAGACATGACCGCTGCTTCCCGTTCCCGCCGCGAGCGCCCCGCCAAACCCGCCCTGACCCGGCAGGGCATCGTCTCCGCCGCCGTCGCGATCCTGCGCGCGGAGGGGCTGCCCAAGGTGACCATGCGCCGGCTGGCGCAGGAGCTCGACACCGGCCCGGCCTCGTTGTACGTCTACGTCCGCAACACCGCCGAGCTCCACGCGGCCGTCCTGGACGAGCTGCTCGGCACGGTCCCCCCGCCCCCGGCCGGGGGCGACTGGCGGGAGCGGCTGGAGAAGGTGCTCACCGCCTACACCGGGATGCTCCTGGAGCATCCGAGCCTCGCCCGTTCGGCCCTGACCGCGCGGCCGAGCGGCCCGAACTATCTGGGCCTCGTCGAGACCCTGCTGGACCTGCTCCGCTCGGGCGGCGTGCCGCGCGCACAGGCGGCATGGGGTGTCGACCTGCTGCTGCAGCACGCCACCGCGACCGCCGCCGAACACGCCGGGGAGGACTCCCCGGGCGACTGGCAGGCACTCGTCCGCGCCCTGCGCGAGGCGCCGTCCGACACCCATCCGCACATCGCCGCGAACGCCGAGGCGCTGCTCTCCGGCGCCCCCGAGGCCCGCCTGTCGTGGGCCGTCCGGACCCTGATCAACGGCATCGAGCGCACCGCCGTTCCCGACTGACCGCCAGGAGGCACCCATGACCACCAGCTCCGCCCACCACCCGATCGCCGTCGTGGGCGCGGGCCTCGGCGGGCTCGCGCTCGCCCGTGTTCTGCACGTGCACGGCATACGGACCACCGTCTTCGACCTGGACCCCTCGGCGGCCGCCAGGACCCAGGGCGGCATGCTCGACATCCACGACGACTCCGGCCAGGAGGCGCTGCGGGCCGCCGGTCTGCACGAGGAGTTCCTCCAGCGCGTCCACCACGGCGGCCAGGCTCAGCGCGTCCTGGACCGGCACGCCACCGTCCGGCTCGCCGAGGACGACGACGACTCCCGCGGCCGGCCCGAGATCGACCGCGGGGACCTGCGCGCGCTGCTGCTCGGCTCGCTGCCCGAGGGCACGGTCCGCTGGGGTGCCAGGGTCACCGGCGCCCGCCCGCTGGGCGACGGGCGGCACGAGGTCGACCTGGCCGACGGCAGCTCGTTCACCACGGATCTGCTGGTCGGCGCCGACGGCGCCTGGTCCCGGATCCGCCCGCTGCTGTCCCCCGCCGAGCCCTCGTACACGGGCATGTCCTTCGTCGAGGCCGATCTGCTGGAGGCGGATGTGCGGCATCCGGCGAGCGCGGCGGTCGTCGGCGGCGGCATGCTCTTCGCGCTCGGCGCGGGCCGGGGCTTCCTCGCGCACCGCGAGACCGACGGCAGTCTGCATGTGTACGCGGCCGTCGAGGCGCCGGAGGACTGGCTGGACGGCATCGACTTCGGCGACACCGAGGCGGCGAAGGCGGCCGTGCTGAAGGAGTTCGACGGCTGGGACGAGAGCCTGCGGGCCCTGGTCGCCGACGCGGACGGGCCGCTGGTGCCCCGGCGGATCCACGCGCTGCCGGTCGGTCACCGCTGGGCCCGGGTGCCCGGCGTCACGCTGCTCGGGGACGCGGCGCACCTGATGTCGCCGTTCGCGGGCGAGGGCGCCAATCTGGCCCTGCTCGACGGCGCCGAACTGGCCCTCGCACTGGCCGCCCACCCGGGCGACACCGACGCGGCGCTGGCCGCCTACGAGGACCGGATGTTCCGGCGCGCCGAGGTGTCCGCCGCGGAGTCGGCGCACAACGCCGTGGTGCTCTTCCGCACGGACGCGCCGCAAGGGGTGCTCGACATGTTCGCGGCCCACGGCCTTCAGCCCACCGGCTGACCTGCGCTCAGCGGGGCGGCTCGGTTCCGGTCACCCGGGCGACCAGGTCGATCCAGCCGGCCTCCAGCCGCTGCATGGGCATCCCGCACTGCCGGGTCTGGTGGTGGATCACGGCCGGGTCGAGGGAGGCGAGCAGGGTCTGGGACAGCAGTTCGCAGTCGGCGTCCGGCACGATCTGCCGCAACAGCATCGTGACGTGCGTACGCAGCGCGTTGACCGCTGGGTGGGAGAGTCTGCGGGTGGGTTCCGTCTGGGCGGCCAGCAGGAGGTCGAGCTGCTCGGCGTAGCGGTACAGCACCGCCACGCCGAACGCCCGCAGCCGGTCCAGGGGCGGGGCCCCGGGCCCGAGCGGCGGGGGCCCGCCCAGGAAGTCGGCCTGCAGCGTGCGGTCGGAGTGGTCCAGCAGGGCCATCAGCAGCCCCGTACGGTCGCCGAAGCGGCGGAAGACCGTCCCCTTGCCCACCTGGGCCGCGGCCGCGACCGCCTCCATCGTGACCCCGGCCACCCCGTGCTCCGCGATCAGCCGGGCGGCCGCCTCCAGCAGACGGGCCCGGTTGCGCGCCGCGTCGGCACGCAGGCACGGCTCCTCGGGAGCAGGGCCGACTTCCAGCAACCGGGACGTGTCGAAGGGCTCGTGAGGCGGCGGGAAGGGCGGGAGGGCGCTGGACATGAAGACAGCGTAAAGCATGGGGAACAAAACTGGACCGTGGTCCGCTTACCATGGTAGACATCTAAGCGGACCTTGGTCCGGATCGTAACGGCGATGTTTCAGCCCCTTGGAGTTTCCATGTCTGTTCGCATTCTCGCGCTCGTCGGCAGCCTCCGCGCCGGTTCGCACAACCGTCAGCTCGCCGAAGCGGCCGTCAAGCTCGCCCCCGAGGGCGCGGAGGTCGTGCTCTTCGAGGGCCTGGCCGAGATTCCGTTCTACAACGAGGACATCGACGTCGAGGGCAACGTCCCGGCCGCCGCCGCGAAGCTCCGCGAGGCCGCCCAGGCCGCCGACGCCTTCCTGCTCTTCTCTCCCGAGTACAACGGCACCATCCCGGCCGTTCTGAAGAACGCCATCGACTGGCTGTCCCGCCCGTACGGGGCCGGCGCCTTCGGCGGCAAGCCCGTCGCCGTGATCGGCACCGCCTTCGGCCAGTATGGCGGCGTGTGGGCGCAGGACGAGGCGCGCAAGGCCGTGGGCATCGCCGGCGGCAAGGTGATCGAGGACATCAAGCTGTCCATCCCCGGCTCGGTGACCCGCTTCGCCGAGACCCACCCGGTCGACGACGCCGAGGTCGCCGCCCAGCTGACCGAGGTCGTCGCCCGGCTGCACGGCAACGTGGGCGAGGCCGTGGCCGCCTGAGCAGCACAGCACCACGAAGGGGCCGGATCCGTTCCGGCCCCTTTTCCGCGCACCGGCCCGGTGTGAGCCGCCCCCCGAGACGGCGGTCGCCGGACCGCCCAGCGGCGGCGGGAAGACGGTGGTCGCGCTGCCCGAGGCGACGTGTCCCGGCCGGACCGACGGCATGCCGCGCTCCGGGGCGTCGCCGACGCCATCGCCTCGCTGGACGGGACGTACGCGACCGGTCCGGACGCGGGAACCGGGCCCGCCGATATGGCGGACATCGGTGAGACCACCCCGCACGTGTTCTGCGGGCCGGCCGAACTCGGCGGCAGCGGCGACTCGTCCCCGCACACCGCGCTGGGCACGCTCGCCGCGCTGCACACCGGCGTCACGGTCGAGCCGTGAGCCCGGGCACGGCCGTCCGCCGCCCGGGGCATCCGGGCGAAACTCCTCCGGCCGGCCGGTTCTGACGTTACCGTTCGGTAGACACCGTTCCCGGAGCCTCCCGGAGGTACTCGCCGATGACGCCCGACCGTGCCGCCGGCCTCGTGGAGACCCGGCGTGCGCTCGCCGACGGAGAGGTGACCGCCCGTGAGCTGGTGGAGCGGACGCTGGCCCGGATCGAGGCCACGCAGGGCACGCTGAACGCCTTCCGGATCGTGCGGGCCGAGGCCGCGCTCGCCGAAGCGGACGCAGCCGACCGGGAGTTGGCGGCCGGGACACGGCGCCCGCTGCTCGGCGTGCCGGTGGCGGTGAAGGACGACATGGACGTGGCCGGGGAACCGACCGCCTTCGGCTGTGCGGGCGCGTTCCCGCCGGCCGCCGAGGACGGGGAGGCGGTACGGCGGCTGCGCGCGGCCGGCGCCGTGATCGTCGGCAAGACGAACACCTGCGAGCTCGGGCAGTGGCCGTTCACCGAGGGACCCGCGTTCGGGGACACCCGCAATCCGTGGCACACCGGGCACACGCCCGGCGGTTCGTCCGGCGGCTCGGCGGCCGCCGTCGCCGCCGGACTCGTCCCCGCCGCGCTCGGCTCCGACGGCGCCGGCTCCGTGCGCATCCCGGCCGCGTGGACCCGTCTGATCGGCATCAAGCCGCAGCGCGGCCGTATCTCGACCTGGCCGCGCGGCGAGTCCTTCCAGGGCATCACGGTCAACGGCACCCTCGCCCGGACGGTCGCCGACGCCGCCCTGCTGCTCGACGCGGCGAGCGGCAACCACGACCGGGACCCGCACCGGCCGCCCGCGCTGACGGTGGCGGACGCGGTCGGCCGCGACCCGGGCCGGCTGCGGATCGCCCTGTCCCTGAAGCCGCCGTTCACCGCCGTACCCGCCCGGCTGCACCCGGAGGTCCGGGCCCGTGTCCTCGAACTCGCCGAGAAACTCGCCGCGTTGGGCCACGACGTGGAGGAGGCCGACCCGCCCTACGGGCAGATCGGGCTGACCTTCGTGCCGCGCGCCACCGCCGGGATCGCCGAGTGGGTCAGTGAGGCCCCCGATCCGGCGCTGCTGGACCCGCGCACCCGTGACGCGGCGAGGCTCGGCCGGCTGCTCGGTGGGGTCCCGCTGCGGGCGGCCCGGCGCGCGGAGGCGGTGCTGCACCGGCGGATCGGCCGGTTCTTCGGCCGTCACGACGTGATCCTCGCGCCGACGACGGCCGCTCCCCCGCCCCGGATCGGCGCCCTGCACGGGCTGCGCGGACTGGCCACGGACCGCGCGATGATCGCCGCCTGCCCGTACGCCTGGCCGTGGAACGTGCTGGGCTGGCCGGGTGTGAACGTGCCCGCCGGTTTCGTCGGTGACGGCCTGCCGGTGGGCGCGCAGCTCCTCGGGCCCGCGGGCAGCGAGCTCCTGCTGGTGTCCGTGGCCGCCCAGTTGGAGGCGGAGCTGCGCTGGCACGAGCGGTGGCCGCCCGAGCCCGCGCCGGCTCCGAAGGCCGCCTGACGGCCGGTGCTCGTCGAGGAGGACCGAGGAGCACGGACCGGGCGCATCGGGCGTCCGCCCCGCCCGGCCGTGGCTCACCGGAAGTCGTGGCCCCGCGTCTCCAGCAGGCGGGCCGTCATGGCCGTGCCCAACGCGGGGTTCGCGGCGGCCGCATGGGCGAGCTCCTCGTCCGCGAGGAGCTCCACGAGCCGGTCCTGCGGAAGGTTCGGGTGCCGGGCCGACGCCGATCTCACCTCCGGGTCGGCGTCCCCGGTGAGCCGCTCCACGGTGGCGGGCGACGTCTGCGGGTCCCGGGCGGCCAGGGCGCGCACCCGCGGGTCGGCATGGTCGGCGTACCCGGCCAGCCCGGCGCGCGGAAAGTTCGGCCGGGTGGTCAGGCGGGCGCGCTCGGGGCCGGTGTACTCCAGGAAACTGCGCAGCAGCAGTGCCGCGGGCGCGTCCGGGTGGTTCTGGGCCAGCAGCACGCGTACGCCGAGGTCGTCGTCCTCGGCCAGGCGTGCCACGAGGTCCGGCAGGAGGGTGCGTTCCCTGGCGGCCTCCCTGCGCAGCAGCGGATGTCCGGAGAGGGCGTCCCGGCGGACGGCGGCCGGGTCGCGGGGTGTTCCGGCCGCGCCGTGGGCGCAGAACCGGCCCCCCGCCGGGACCGTGTAGTCGATGCGGGCCCGTTCCGCCTCGGTGAAGCCGGGGTGGACGGACACGGCCAGCCGTACCCGCGGCTCGGGGTCCGCGGCGAGCGTACGGCGGTCGTCCGCGTCGAGGTCCGGGTGGCGGGCGACCGCCCGGCGGACCTCCGGGTGCGGGTCGGCGACGAGTGCGTGCCGTTCGGCGGCGGGGAGATCGGTGCGCCCCGCGATCTCCTTCCGCACCTTCGGGTCGGGGTCGGTGGCCAGGGCGACCACCACGTCGGGCGGCAGTGTGGGATTGCGGGCGATCACCCACCTTTCGTCCTCGTCGGCCGGTGCGGTCAGGACGCCGTCCACGACGGCGCGGCTGAGCGCGCACTGGAGCAGCAGGCGGCTGCGTTCGTGGCAGGGGCGGGCCGGCAGCGCGCTCTCCACCCATGCCGGGTCGTCGTCGCGCGTACACGCCCGTGCCGCCTCGCGGACCCCTTCGTCCGGGTCCGCCAGCAGCGCGGCCCGTTCGTCGTCGGACATCGAACGCCAGCGGAGGACCCCGTATCTGCGCGCCTCGGCGTCCGGGTGGGTGGCCAGGGACCGGACCAGCTCGGGGGACAACTGCCGGAACAGCGACCAGAGGTGTTCCCGCTCGTACGTGGTGAGCATGCGGACCGCGGTGGCGTCGGGCAGCGGCCTCGGCCGGTCCGGCTCGGTCACGCACGGCCCCTCGGCGAGGTGGGCGCGGACGAACCAGTCCGGATCGTCCACGAGCCGGGCTCGCTGGGCCGGATCGACATGGGGGTTGACGGCGAAGAAGCCCCGGGTGCGCCGGTCGGGGTGCCCGATCACGGCGTCCACGACTACGCCGGGCAGATCACGGTCGCGGCAGAGCACCATCCGTGCGGCGAGCGGGGCCTCGGCGAGCAGCCGGAGCAGGACGTCCGGTGCGGCGGACGGGTTGAGGGCCAGCCCGGCGAGCCGGCGCGCGGGCAGGTCGGCCTCCTCCCAGATCCGGCCAGGCGTACGCACCACCGCTGTCTCCCCCCTGCCTAGGCCGCCCTCGCGGCTCCCCGGCCGACGACCTTACGCGCCGTCACACCGTGAGGAGGCCGATTCCCAGGGCGATCAGGGCGACGACCTTGAGCATCTCCAGCGCCACGTACCAGAAGTGGCTGCGGGAACGCGGCAGTTCCGCGCCTTCGAGGATCCGGTCGGACCGTCGGTTGAGGTAGGGCCGGACGACGGCCAGCTGGACGAGGAGCAGCACCGCGACGACCGCGGTCAGCGCCGTGAGACCGGCCGGGGAACCGCCCGCGGCGATCGCGGCGATGACGACGACGGCACACGCCGCCTCCACGGCGTTCAGCGCGCGGAAGACCAGCCGGCCTATGCCCAGGCCGATGGGGATCGTCACGCCCGGGGCACGGAACTTCAGCGGGGCCTCCAGGAAGGAGATCGCCAGCACCATGCCGAGCCAGACGAAGGTGATCGCGCTCGCGGTGGCGGCGGACGTGGCGTTCATGTGCGTGGAGCCTTTCTCCGCCGGGTCCGGCGGCTGGGGTGCGAGGGGTGTCGAGCTGAGGCGAGGGGCGGCGGTCGGCGCGGGGCGGACGGCCCACGGATGTCATGACCGGCCCGCGGGAGCGGACCGGGTGCGGGTCAGGCGGCGCCGGTCCCGGCCAAGTGGGCCACACAGGAGTCGGGTTCGGCGAAGGGTTCCAGGCCGGTCGCCGTCACCGGGGCGTTCAGCCGGGCCAACGCGCCCTGCATCAGGCCCAGATGGAGGGGACACACGATCTCCGCGTGCTCTTCGGCGAGTTCCAGGAAGGGGCAGTGCCGCAGCCTGATCCGCCGGGGTGGGCCGTCGGGCTCCTCCGCCCCCTCCGCCCGCGGCGCGAAGCCCAGTTCGGCGAGGAGGGTGAGGAGTGCGGCCACCGAGCGGCCGGCCGTCGGTTCGCCGGCGAGGGGCGGGGGTTCCATCAGGACACCACCCCACGCCCGGCCCGCCTCCATCGCTTCCTCGCGTGCCGTCGCCGGGTCGGTGGACGCCCACCGGCTGAGCAGGACTCGGGCCAGGAGCCGGTAGTCACGCCTTCCGCCGCGGTCCATGCCGGGACGCGCGGAGTAGACGATGCGCGGCCGGCCGGGCCCCGGGGACGGTTCGGCCCGGTGCTCGACGAGGCCCTCGGCCGTCAGGGCGTCGAGGTGGAACCGCACCGTGTTGGGATGGACGCCCATGCGCTCGGCCGTCTCCGCGACACCGAGCGGCGAGGGTGCGGCGCGCAGTACGTCCAGCACCTCTCGGCGGCGCGGGCTCTCTCCCGCGGTCATCTCCGACCCCCTCTCCCACCTGTGCTTATTTTTCACGAACCCTACATGTATTAATTGTAGAGTGAGCAGGCGGGCCGGCCGTGGGTACTTGTCGGCCGGGAAACGGAAGAGCCGAGGGGAACACCAGATGACGTCGCCGTCCGCGAGGGGCACCGGGCCGGCCGACCGCAGCGCGCCGGAAGCCCGCGTGCTGTGCGACACCCGGACGCTGGCCGAGGCCCCGCCGGCCCCGAGTGGGGTGCTCTGGAAGCTGGCCGAGAGCGGCCGGCAGCTCGACGCCAACGTGGTACGGCTCGCCCCGGGCGACCGGATCGTGGCCCACACCGAGACACAGCTGGACGTGATGCTCCTGGTCACGGCCGGGGACGGCCTGCTCGGCGCGGGTCCGGCGGACGAACCGCAGCAGCTCGCCGAGGGCGCCCTGGTCTGGCTGCCGCACGGCGCACCGCGCAGCATCACCGCCGGTGAGACGGGACTGGCCTACGTGACCGTCCACCAGCGCCGTCCGGGCATGCGCATCGGCACCCGCCCCGGGACCTGACCGAGCTCGCCGGCCGACACCTCACAACGGGCATCCGCCGGCACCCCTGGCGGGCGGGGGGTGTGGGGGCGGCCCAGGTCGGAGGGCGGACCTGTCGCTGTTCGGCCGGCGGTCGGGGCTGGTGACGGACACCGCCCGGACAACGGCCGGACGGCAGGCGCCCATTGCGCTCCCGGTGTCGCCCATTAGGGTGCCCCCGTGACCACGTTTACCGATGAGGACGTTCCCGGCCGTCACGGCCCCCACGCGACCACCGAGGCCGACCCGCGTGAGGTCGGCCGGGTGCGCACCGAGTACTCCCCGGCGCACGACGGGGACCCGGATCCCGGCGAGATCGTGTGGACCTGGGTGCCGTTCGAGGAGAACGACGGCCGGGGCAAGGACCGTCCGGTGCTGGTCGTCGCCCGCGAGGCGGCCGGCACCTTCCTCGCCGTGCAACTGTCCAGCAAGCGGCACGACGCCGACCGCGAGTGGGTCGCGATAGGCAGCGGGCCGTGGGACCGGTCGGGCCGGGAGTCGTGGGTGGACGTGGACCGCGTCCTGCGGCTGCACGAGGAGGGCATGCGCCGTGAGGCGTGCGCGCTGGACCGGATGCGGTTCAACCTGGTCCGGCAGCGGCTGCACGAGCGCTACGGCTGGACCTGACCGGCGTACGGCGCACCGGCCGTGCGGTCCCCCGATTCCGGGAACGCTTGTGTGAACGCTTTCCGCACCACCGTTCCCGGTGTCCGGTCCAGGACCCCGAACACCACGTGCTCGAACACCCCGGCGAACCGCCCGCCAGGGCCGAGCAACGCCCGGAACGCGCCCGCGACCTGCGCCGGGTCGTTCTGGAACACTCCGCAGCCCCAGGCCCCGAGCACCAGCCGCCGGTAGTCGTGGGCGGCCGCCGTCTGCAGCACCCGCTCGGCCCGTACCGCGAGGGCACCGGGCAGTTCGGGGGCGCGCTCGGGTTCCGTACGCCGTACCACCCCCGCGTTGGGGGCGGCCGCGGTCAGGAAGCCCGCGAGGTACGGTTCGGCCAGCAGGCGCCCCCGGTCGTCGCGGAAGACCGGGACGGCCGGTGAGTGGATCACCCGGTCCGTGTAGAACGGATCGCGGTGGGCGCGGTGGTGGTCGTAGAAGGCGCGGGCCGTCAGCAGACAGGTGTACAGCGCGGAGGCGCGGCACAGCGCCTCCTCCTGGGCCTGGGCGCCGTTGAGATAGCCGCCGCCGGGATTGCGCGCGGAGGCGAAGTTCAGGACCGCGACCGGCACGCCGGCCAGTCGGCGGGCGGCCTCCAGACTGCTCTCGCCGGTGACCTCGAAAACGGTGTCCGTCGCGGGCGCCGAGGCGATCTCGGGGGGACCGGTTTCACCCGTCTGCCGTACAGAGACCGGTTCCGGGCCGAACATCCGCGTACCGGCCCGCGCGGCCTCGATCCCGGCCGCGAGGGACACCTGCCGACCGTCCGCCGTCCGGTACCGGCCCGCGGCCACGATCCGTTCCGTCTCCGCGGCGATCCCGCGCAGGCGCGCGCTCACGGCGCCACCCCCGTGGGCGCCGTACCCGCGGCCCGCGCGGTCTCCCCCGTCGTGCTCATGCACGCATCCTGAGTGATGCTGGTGATGCGGTGCAACGGAGTTTCCCGCCCCCCGGAACGGTCCGGAAACGGATACGGAAACGGAGATGACGGAACCAGAACGTCCGGAGGGGCACCCTTGTGCGAATCGACTCAAGGGTCTTGGGTGGAACGAGTGCCTGCCCGGCCCCCATGTCCGAACCGGGCCGGTGGCATGGTGGAATCTCAGGAGGATCCCGACATGTCCGACTCACAGAGTGACGACGGCGACTGTACGAACCGCCGCACCGCCGTCACCGAAGCCGAGGTGGAGGCCCTGGTCAGGGGCATCTGCTTCAAGACCGGGCCGCCCCGCTCGCTCGGTGTCGAGCTGGAGTGGCTCATCCATGAGCTGCGGACCCCGCAGCTCCCCGTGACACCCGAACGACTCGAAGCGGTCTACGCGGTTCTGCGGGCCCTGCCCCTGCGTTCACCGCTCACCGTCGAACCCGGCGGCCAGCTGGAGCTGAGCTCGCCGCCCGCCGCCTCCCTGATGGAGTGCATCGACACCGTCTCCGCCGACCTGGACACCGTCCGTGGTGTCCTCGCCGAGCAGGGCCTCGGTCTCGTCGGCATCGGCCACGACCCGTGGCACACACCCCGCAGGTTCCTGCACGAGCCGCGCTACGACGCGATGGAGGCCTGCCTGGACCGCACCGGCCCGGCGGGCCGCCACATGATGTGCGCCTCCGCCTCCGTGCAAGTCTGTGTGGACGCCGGCCACGAGGAGCCCGGCCCGCTCGGACACGCACGCCGCTGGTGGCTCGCCCATCAGCTGGGGCCGGTCCTGGTCGCCGCGTTCGCCAACTCCCCGCTGATCGGCCGCGAGCCCACGGGCTGGCGGTCCACCCGGCAGCTGCTGTGGCTGGAGATCGGCGCCGGCCGCGCGGGCGCTCCCCCGCTCGACGCCGAGCCACGGACCGCCTGGGCCAGACATGTGCTGGACTCCCCGGTGATGTGCGTGCGCCGGGACAGCGGGCCGTGGGAGGTGCCCGAGGGGCTCACCTTCCGGGAGTGGACCCGGTCCCGGTCACCCAGACCGCCCACCCGGACGGACCTGGACTATCACCTGACCACCCTGTTCCCGCCGGTCCGGCCGCGCGGCCACCTGGAGCTGCGGATGATCGACGCGCAGCCCGGCGACGACGGCTGGATCGTGCCGCTCGCGGTGACGGCGGCGCTGTTCGACGATCCGGAGGCCGCCGAGACGGCGTACCGGACCGTGAAACCGCTTGCGGAGCGGACCCTGGGCCTGCCCGCCCCGCACAACCCGCTGTGGACCGACGCGGCCCGGCGGGGGCTCGCCGACCCGGAGCTGTGCGAGGCCGCCGCCGTGTGCTTCGCGGCGGCGCTGGAGGCACTGCCCCGACTCGGCGCCACCACCGGGGTGATCGAGGCGGTGGCCGCGTACCGGGACCGCCATGTCGCGCGCGGCCGCTGCCCCGCCGACGACCTGCTGGACCACCTGCGCGGCAGTGAACTGCCCTCGTCCCGGCCCGGCCGCACCGCACACGGCAGGAAGGACATCCGCACATGACCGCCCCCGAGACCGACACCGCGACGACCGAGGTGGACACCGAGGCGCTGCGCGAGCGTGTGCTGGCCTCGCTGACCACCGCCCGTGACCGCACCACGCTGCTCACCAGCTGCGTGGAGGAGCCGGACCTCACCGCCCAGCACTCGCCGCTGATGTCCCCGCTGGTGTGGGACCTCGCGCACATCGGCAACCAGGAGGAGTTGTGGCTGCTGCGGGCGGTCGGCGGCCGGGACGCCATGCGGCCCGAGATCGACAGCCTGTACGACGCCTTCGAGCACCCGCGGGCCGAGCGGCCCGCGCTGCCGCTGCTGGCGCCCGCCGAGGCCCGCCGGTACGCGGCCGAGGTGCGCGGCCGGGTCACGGACCTGCTGGCGGGCGCGGACTTCCACGGCACCCGGCTGACCGAGGCCGGATTCGCCTTCGGGATGATCGCCCAGCACGAACAGCAGCACGACGAGACGATGCTGATCACCCATCAGCTCCGCAGGGGTCCGCAGGCGCTGACCGCCCCCGACCCGGAACCGGTCGCGCTGTTCACCGGCCCGGCCGAGGTCCTGGTGCCGGGCGGCCCGTTCACGATGGGCACGTCGGCCGAGCCGTGGGCGCTGGACAACGAACGCCCGGCGCACGTCCGGGAGGTGGCGCCGTTCTGGATCGACACCACCCCGGTGACGAACGGGGCGTACCAGGCGTTCATCGACGACGGCGGTTACGACACCGAGCGCTGGTGGACCGCGGAGGGCTGGGCGCACATCAAGCAGCACTCGATCGGCGCGCCGCTGTTCTGGCGCCGGGACGGCGACCGCTGGCTGCGGCGCCGCTTCGGGGTCACCGAGGCGGTCCCGCCGCAGGAGCCGGTGCTGCACGTGTGCTGGTACGAGGCCGACGCCTACGCCCGCTGGGCCGGGCGCCGGCTGCCCACCGAGACGGAGTGGGAGAAGGCCGCCCGGCACGACCCGGCCACCGGCCGGTCAAGGCGCTACCCGTGGGGCGACGCGGACCCGGCGCCGGAGCACGCCAACCTGGGCCAGCGGCACCTCAGGCCCGCACCCGCCGGCAGTTACCCGGCCGGTGAGTCACCGCTGGGCGTACGGCAGTTGATCGGTGACGTGTGGGAGTGGACGTCGAGCGACTTCCTGCCGTACCCGGGCTTCAGGGCCTTCCCGTACAAGGAGTACTCGGAGGTGTTCTTCGGCTCCGACCACAAGGTGCTGCGCGGCGGTTCGTTCGCCGTGGACCCGGTGGCCTGCCGGGGTACGTTCCGCAACTGGGACTATCCGATCCGGCGGCAGATCTTCTCCGGGTTCCGCACCGCCCGTTCGGAGGCCGTCTGATGTGCCGTCACCTGGCCTACGTGGGGCCCGAGGAGTCGCTCGGCCGGCTTCTCGTGGAGCCCGAGCACAGCCTGCTGCGCCAGTCGTGGGCGCCTAGGCGGCAGCGCTACGGGACCGTCAACGCCGATGGGTTCGGCGTCGGTTGGTACGCCCCGGTCGACCCCGTACCGGCTCGCTACCGCCGGGCCGGGCCGATCTGGGCGGACCTGTCCTTCGCCGACATGGCCCGCGTGGTGCGCTCCGGCGCCGTCCTGGCCGCCGTACGGGACGCGACGCTCGCGGGGGCCGACGCCGAGGCCGCCGCGGCACCCTTCGCCTCGGGGCGGTGGCTGTTCAGTCACAACGGCGCCGTCGCGGGCTGGCCCGACTCGGCCGCACCGCTGGTGTCCGCACTGCCCCCGGTCGACCTGCTGTCGCTGCAGGCCCGTACCGACTCGGCGTTCGTCTGGGCGCTGGTCCTGCACCGGCTGCGCTGCGGTGACGAGCCGGACCAGGCCCTCGGTGAAACGGTTCGCCGGGTGGCCGAGGCGGCCCCGGCCTCCCGGCTCAACCTGCTGCTGACGGACGGCACGACGATCGCCGCCACCGCCTGGGGCGACACCCTCTGGTACCGCACGGAGCCCGGCCGGAGCACGGTCGTCGCCTCCGAACCCTACGACGACGACCCGCGCTGGCAAGAGGTCCCCGACCGCACCGTGCTCACCGCGAGCCGCGCCGGCGTGCTGCTCGCACCGCTCGAGGACCCGGCGTCCGCACCTTCGAAGGAGCCCTGTACGTGAACCCCCTTCTCGTCACCCGCACACTCCCCGAGGACGCGACGGAGGCCGCGCTGCGCGCCGACGTCCGGAGCGGCCTCACCGTCAACCCCAAGTGGCTGCCGCCCAAGTGGTTCTACGACGCCCGCGGCAGCGAACTGTTCGAGCAGATCACCACACTGCCCGAGTACTACCCCACCCGGGCCGAGCGGGAGATCCTCGCCACCCGTTCCGGCGAGATCGCCGCCGCCAGCGGTGCCCGCACGCTGATCGAACTCGGCTCGGGCTCCTCGGAGAAGACCCGCTTCCTCCTGGACGCGCTCGCGCCCTCCGCCTACGTGGCGGTCGACGTCAGCGAGAGCGCCCTCACCCAGGCCGGGAAGGCGCTCGTCGAGGAACTCCCGGACCTCGACGTCCACGCGCTGATCGCCGACTTCACCGCCCCGCTGGCCCTGCCCGCCACTCCCGGGCCCCGGCTGGTGGCCTTCCTGGGGGGCACGATCGGCAATCTGCTGCCCGCCGAACGCGCCGAGTTCCTGGCCTCCGTGCGCTCCCTGCTCGCTCCGGGCGACGGGCTGCTGCTCGGCACGGACCTGGTCAAGGACGAGCGGGTGCTGGTCCGGGCGTACGACGACGCCGCCGGGGTGACGGCCGCGTTCAACAAGAACGTGCTGGCCGTCGTGAACCGGGAACTGGGCGCCGACTTCGATCCGGACGCCTTCGACCACGTGGCGCTGTGGGACGCCGGGCACGAGTGGATCGAGATGCGGCTGCGCTCCCGTGTCGCGCAGACCGTGAAGGTGCCCGCGCTGGACCTCGCCGTGGACTTCGAGGCGGGCGAGGAGCTGCGCACCGAGGTGTCCGCGAAGTTCCGCAGGGACGGCGTCGCCGCGGAACTGGCGGCCGCAGGACTGGAGTTGACGCACTGGTGGACGGACGCGGAGGGCCGTTTCGCGCTGTCGCTGAGCGTGGTGCGGTGACTCAGACGTCCGGAGCGAGTTCCCCGGTGATCTTCGCGGAGGCCCGGCGGGCCTCCGTCGCCGGGTCCGCCCCGGTCAGCACCCGGGTCATGTACTCCTTGATGGGGTTGTCGGCCTCGACGTCGGCCCACTGAGGGGTGCTGGGGGTCGCCCTGCCGTGTGCCGCGCCCGCGGCCATGGCGGCGACCCCCTCCTCGCCCGCCACCGCGCCCGCCAGCGTCGTCTTGTTGGGCACGTAGTTCATGGTGCGGGCGAGTTCGGTGTCCCACTTGGCGCCGACGAGCGCCCCGACCACGGCGGTCGCGGCGAACTGGTCCTTGGTGTGTCCGGCGACGACGAGGTCGGAGCCGCCGGTGAACACGGTGCCGGGCCGCGCGGCGGTCTTCCCGGGCACCGGGAAGAAGCCCAGCTCGTCCTTCAGTTCCGGGTTCTGCCGCACGATCGACTGCGCGAGTCCCGGTACGGCGACGATCTGCGCCACCCTGCCGCCGGCGAACACCCCGGCCTGCGGCGGGTGTTCCTCGTCCGCGTCCGTGGGACCGCGGCCCAGCGCCTGCAGCCGCCGGTAGAAGTCCATGCCCCGCAGCGCGGCCGGGCTGTCGAGGGTGCCCTGCCACTTGTAGTCCTTCTGCCGGGCGAGGTCGCCGCCCTCGTCCCAGATGAACCCGGAGAGCGTGTACCAGTCCTGCCCGGCGAGGTAGATCCCCTGGTTGCCGCCGGAGTTGAGCTTTCCGGTGTCGGCGAGCCACTCCTCGCGGGTCGTCGGCGGACGGGTGATGCCGGCCGCCTGGAACAGGTCCTTGCGGTAGATCACGACCCGGTTGGCCGCGTACCAGGGAATGCCGTACTGCGCGTTGCCGTCGTTGCCCGGCTGGGCGAGGCCGGGCAGCCACTTGTCCTTGCCCCAGTCGCGCATCGACTCCAGCGTGAGGTCGGCGAGTTTGCCGCCGTCCGCGTACAGCGGCACCTGGGTGTTGCCGACCTCGATGACGTCGGGTCCGCCGCCGGAGTCGTCCTTGAGCGCCTTGTCGACCTTGTCGACGATGCCGTTCCACGACTGGATGCGGATGTCGAGGCGCAGGTCCTTGTGGCCGCGCTCGAAGTCGGCCGTGAAGCGCCGGAGGAACTCCTCGGAGGCGCTGTCCTTCATCAGCCACACGGTGACGGTCTTGCGTTCGTGCCGGCCCGGGAGCATCCCGCAGGCGCTCACGAGGCAACCGGTGATGCACACGACGGCGAGCAGACGACGTCTCACGAGGGGTCCTGTTCTGTCTGGCAGGAGGATGCGGACAGGGGTGGGGGCCCGGCGTGGGGGGACGAGCGGTGGCGCTCGTACGGGTGTGCTGGATTTTGGTATGGACCAATGCGAGGGGTCAAGGGGGCGCAAGGGCTACCCGCGGTACGTGTGCGGGACACCGTGCGGGCGGCGCGGGGATGGGGCACGGTGGAATACGGCGTGACACGAGAGGAGCACCCCGATGTCGAATCACACCTACCGGGTCACCGAGATCGTCGGCACGTCGCACGAGGGCATAGACCAAGCCATCCGCAACGGCATCGCCCGCGCCGACCAGACACTGCGCAACCTGGACTGGTTCGAGGTGACCCAGGTCCGGGGCCAGATAGAGAACGGCCGGATCGAGCACTACCAGGTGGGCCTGAAGTTGGGCTTCCGCATCGAGGACCAGACCTGATGCGGACCGGTCCCCTCCCGGCTCAGGTGCGGCCCTCCCGCTCCTGAGCCTCTTCGAGCGCGGCGGACTTCGCGGCCCAGCGGGCCCGTACGACGGTGAACCCGGCGCGCTCCGCGTCGTCGCAGACCAGTTCGTCGTCGTCCACGAGGACACGGATCTCGCGGTCCCGCGCGAGCCGGCGCAGGATCTCCAGCTTGGCGAACCGGGCGGGCCTCCGGTCGGCGTTGCCCCGCATGTGCACCCGCCCCTCGGGCAGCCCGTGGGCCGCGAGCCAGTCCGACGTGTCGCGCCGGCACCGCTCGGGGCGTCCGGTGAGGTAGACCACCTCGCACTCCCGGGCGCTCTCCACGGCCAGCGCGATGCCCTCGGGGAGGGGCGGGTCCGCGGGCGCGGCGGCGAAGAAGGCGGCCCAGTCCTTCGGCCGCGTCTCCAGGAAGTGCTGCCGGTGAGCGGTGTCGGCCAGGGTGTTGTCCAGGTCGAAAACGGCGAGCGGACGGCTGTTGCTGTCGGTCACGGGGGTCCAGCCTAGCGGGGCCGGCGGGACCGCCTCGGGAATCCCGGGCCCGGCAGGACGTTGAACACTGCGTGAGCAGCACAGTGATCGCCCGGACCCGCTTCTCCGTCCTCGACCGTTCCCGCACCCGCGAGGGGCGTCCACCCGCCGAGGCGCTGCGGGACACCGTGGCGCTGGCGCGGGAGGCGGAGGCGCTCGGCTACCACCGTTTCTGGGTGTCCGAGCACCACGGGGTGCCCGGGGTCGCCGGTTCCGCGCCGACCGTGCTCGCAGCCGCGGTCGCCTCGGCCACCCGCACGATCCGGGTCGGCACCGGCGGGGTGATGCTGCCCAACCATCAACCCCTCGTCGTCGCCGAGCAGTTCGGCGTCCTGGAGTCCCTCTTCCCCGGCCGGATCGACATGGGACTCGGGCGTTCCGTCGGCTTCACCGACGGGGTGCGCAAGGCCCTCGGCCGGGACAAGGAGGTCGCCGAGGACTTCGCGGCCCAGCTCGGCGAGTTGCTGGGCTGGTTCGAGGGCGGCTCGCCGGCCGGGGTGCGGGCGCGCCCGGCGGAGGGGCTGCGGGTGCCGCCGTTCGTGCTGGCCATGGGCGAGGGCGCACGGATCGCGGCGCGCGCCGGACTGCCGATGGTGATCGGCGATCTGCGCGGCCGCGAGAAGATGCTGCGCGGCATCGACGAGTACCGTTCCCTGTTCCGTCCCTCCCCCTGGGCCCTCGGACCGTACGTCGTGATCTCCGGCGCGGTCGCGGTCGCCGGCACCGAGGCGGAGGCCCGGCGGCTGCTTCTGCCGGAGGCCTGGTCGATGGCGTTCTCGCGCACCCACGGCACCTTCCCGCCGCTCGCCCCGGCCGAGGAGATCGAGGCCCGCCCGATGACCGCGAAGGAGCGCGGTTTCTACGAGGCGGGGCTCGCCGGTCACATCGCCGGCACCGGGGAGCAGGTCGCAGCCGAGCTGGAGACGGTGCTGAAGGAGACGGGCGCCGACGAGGTGCTGGTCACCACGAGTGGGTACGACCGTGCCGCCCTGGTGGACTCCTACCGCAGGCTCGCCTCGCTCTTCGCACCGCGCGGCTGACCGGGCTCGAGATGCGAACGCCGCCGGGGCCGGTGACCCTGGGAGGGGAAGCCTCAAGCGACGAGGAGGGCTGCCATGTCCTTCATGGACAAGATCAAGGGCATGCTCAAGGGTCATGAGGGCATGGCCGACAAGGGCATCGACAAGGGCGGCGACTACATCGACCAGCGCACCGGCGACAAGTACCAGTCGCAGGTCGACGCCGCGCAGGACCGGGCGAGGGACGAGTTCGGCACCCGGCCGAACCGGGACAACCCTCCGCGGTCGTGACGCACGGGGGCGGATAGAGTCCCCCTTCTATGCACAGCCCACATGATCCGTACGTCCGTGTCCGCGGCGCCCGTGAGCACAACCTCAAGGGCGTCGACGTGGACATCCCGCGCGACGTGCTGGCCGTGTTCACCGGCGTGTCCGGCTCCGGGAAGTCGTCCCTGGCGTTCGGCACGATCTACGCCGAGGCGCAGCGGCGGTACTTCGAGTCGGTCGCGCCGTATGCGCGCAGGCTGATCCACCAGGTCGGGGCGCCCAGGGTCGGCGAGATCACCGGGCTGCCGCCCGCGGTCTCGCTGCAGCAGCGCCGGGCGGCCCCCACCTCCCGCTCCTCGGTGGGCACGGTCACCAATCTCTCCAACTCGCTGCGCATGCTGTTCTCCCGCGCCGGCCGGTACCCGCCGGGGGCCGAGCGCCTCGAGTCGGACGCGTTCTCGCCGAACACGGCGGCCGGCGCCTGCCCGGAGTGCCACGGGCTCGGCCAGGTCCACCGCACCACCGAGGAGTTGCTGGTGCCGGATCCCTCGCTGTCCATCCGCGAGGGCGCCATCGCCGCCTGGCCCGGCGCCTGGCAGGGCAAGAACCTGCGCGACATCCTCGCCGCGCTCGGCCACGACGTGGACCGGCCCTGGCGCGAACTGCCCGCCGGTCAGCGGGAGTGGATCCTGTTCACGGACGAGCAGCCGGTCGTCACGGTCCACCCCGTGCGGGACGCGGACCGCATCCAACGGCCGTACCAGGGCACGTACATGAGCGCCCGGCGGTATGTGCTGAAGACCTTCTCGGACACCAGGTCCGCGTCGCTGCGGGCGAAGGCGGAACGTTTCCTGACCGCCGCGCCCTGTCCGGTGTGCGGGGGCAGCCGGCTGCGGCCCGAGGCCCTCGCGGTGACCTTCGGCGGGCGGACCATCGCCGAACTGGCCGCGCTGCCGCTGACCGACCTCGCCGCGCTGCTCGACGGCCGCGACGCGACCGCACGGGTCCTCACCGAGGATCTGAAGTCCCGGATCGCGCCGGTGGTCGAGCTGGGCCTCGGCTATCTGAGCCTGGACCGGTCCACGCCCACCCTGTCGGCGGGCGAGCTGCAACGGCTGCGGCTCGCGACGCAGTTGCGGTCCGGGCTGTTCGGCGTGGTGTACGTCCTGGACGAGCCGTCCGCCGGGCTGCACCCCGCGGACACCGAGGCTCTGCTGACCGTGCTGGACCGGCTGAAGACCGCGGGCAACTCGGTGTTCGTGGTGGAGCATCACCTGGAGGTGGTGCGCGGCGCCGACTGGCTGGTGGACGTGGGCCCCGGCGCGGGCGAGCACGGCGGGCGCGTGCTGTACAGCGGGCCGCCGGCCGAGCTGGCGTCGGTCGAGGAGTCGGCGACGGCCGCGTTCCTCTTCGACGAGTCACCCGGGCCGGCACGTGAAGTCCGTGAGCCGCGCGGCTGGTTGCAGGTGGGGCCGGTGAGCCGGCACAACCTGCGCGCGGTGACGGCCGAGTTCCCGCTCGGCGCGTTCACCGCCGTCACCGGCGTCTCCGGCTCCGGGAAGTCCACGTTCGTCGGCGAGTTGACGGAGGGACCGGCGGGCGTGGACCGGCTGATCCGGGTCGACCAGCGGCCGATCGGGCGCACCCCACGCTCCAACCTGGCGACCTACACCGGCCTGTTCGACGTCGTGCGCAAGGTGTTCGCCGGCACCGGGGAGGCGCGGGAGCGCGGGTACGGCGTCGGGCGGTTCTCCTTCAACGTGGCCGGCGGGCGCTGCGAGACCTGCCAGGGCGAGGGGTTCGTCAGCGTCGAGCTGCTGTTCCTGCCGAGCACGTACGCGCCCTGCCCGGACTGCGGCGGTGCCCGGTACAACCCCGAGACGCTCCAGGTGACGTACCGGGGACGGAACATCGCCGAGGTGCTGGATCTGACGGTGGAGGGCGCCGCGGAGTTCTTCGCGGACGTACCGGCCGCCGCCCGGAGCCTGCGCACCCTGCTCGACGTGGGCCTCGGCTATCTGCGGCTCGGGCAGCCCGCGACCGAGCTGTCCGGCGGAGAGGCCCAGCGGATCAAGCTGGCCGGCGAACTGCAGCGCGGCCGGCGCGGCCACACCCTCTATCTGCTGGACGAGCCCACCACCGGACTGCACCCGGCCGATGTGGAGGTGCTGATGGACCGGCTGCACGGGCTGGTCGACGCCGGGAACACGGTCGTGGTGGTCGAGCACGACATGACGGTGGTCGCGGGCGCCGACTGGGTCATCGACCTGGGCCCCGGCGGGGGTGACCGGGGCGGCCGTATCGTCGCTTCGGGTCCACCGGAGCAGGTCGCGCGGGCGGCGGGCAGTGCGACGGCCCCTTATCTGGCGCGGGTCATGCCCTGAGGAGTGAGTGCCGCGCCGTGCCGTCGGTCGTCCATGGCGACGTCGTGGCTGGTCGCGTCCCCCTGACGGTATCCGCGGGTCGGACGGTGCCCCGCGGCCGTTGGGGGGCGCTGTGGACCTCCGGTGACCACGGCCGCGTGGGTCCAGGCGGGCTCGCAAGCGATCGGCTGCGCCGCGGCGGCGAGACCCCGGCGGTCGGGGTGGGCGCCCGGGGGGATCAGCGGCCGTGTCTCCACCTCCGCGATCAGGCCCCGGGTACGGGCCACCCGCCACAGGGAGGCGAGCAGGGTGTCCTCGCCGACGAACGCCGCCGCCGTGCTCGGCCCGCCGCCGGCCTGCCGGTAGCGCAGGCTGACCGGCTGCACGGGCACGCCCGCGTCGAGCGCGGCCTGGAAGACGGCCCGGCGGAAGTGGCCCTGGGCCCGCCCGCACCAGGTGCTGCCCTCGGGGAACGCGGCCACGGCCGCACCCTCACGCAGGGCCTCGGCGATCCGGGCGACCGTCGCCGGCAGGGCGCGGATCCGGTCGCGCTCGATGAACAGGACCCCGCCACGGGCGGCCAGCGCCCCCGCCACCGGCCACTGCCGGATCTCCGTCTTGGCGAGCATCCGGGCGGGGCGCACGGCGGCCAGCAGCGGGATGTCCAGCCACGAGACGTGGTTGGCGACCAGCAGCAGCCCGCCGGCCGGAGCGGCGGTGCCGCTGATCCGGACCCGGACCCCGATGGCCCGCACGATCGCCCGGCTCCACCGCCTGACCCACTCGGCGGGGATCCTCCCGCCGAGTGGGGACAGCGCGACACCGGCCAGCATCAGGACGACGACCGCGGTCAGCCGCAGCACGGCACGGGGTACGGCCGCGGCGGCCCGGGCCTGCTCCACACACGCGCCCGGGGTGCAGGGCGCGCTGGGCAGCCAGACGCTCATCAGGCCGGCACGAGGGAGAGGAAGTGCCGCAGATAGCGCGGGTTCACCCGGCGCATCGACAGCAGCACGTACAGGTCGGCGACCCCGAAGTCCGGGTCGTGCGCGGGCTCGCCGCACACCCAGGCGCCGAGGCGCAGATAGCCGCGCAGCAGGGCGGGCAGCTCGCTGTGCCCGGCCGGGGCCCCGGTGTCCGGGGCCCACGGCAGCAGCGGCCGTACCCGGAACTCCTCGGGTGCCAGGTGCCTTGCACGCACCCGCTCCCAGGTGGCCGTGGCGAGCATCCCGCCGTCGGCGAGCGGCACCGAGCAGCAGCCCGCGAGCCACTCGTGCCCGCGGTCGACCATGTAACGGGCTATGCCGGCCCAGATCAGCCCGATGACGGCGCCGTCGCGGTGGTCGGGGTGGACGCAGGAGCGGCCGACCTCGACCAGTCCGGGCCGGATCGGGTCGAGCGCGGACAGCTCGAACTCGCCCTCGGAGTAGAGCCGGCCGGCCACCGCGGCCCGCTCCGGCGGCAGCAGCCGGTAGGTGCCGACGACCTGTCCGGTGACGGTGTCGCGCACGAGCAGGTGGTCGCAGTGGGCGTCGAAGGAGTCCACGTCCAGTCCGGGGTGCGGCGTGGCCAGCAGGGCCCCCATCTCACCGGCGAAGACGTCGTGCCGCAGCTGCTGGGCGGCCCGCACGTCGTCCTCGTCCCGGGCGAGGGTGACGGTGTAGCGGGTGGGTGCCGCGGGCTGTGGGGGGCGGTCGAGGGTGGAAACGCCGGTCATGGCTCTCTCCTGGTCACGGGCCGGTTCGGCGACGGCGGCGGGCTGGTGCGTGTCGGCCCGCCGTTCCTGTTCTTCCGATGCCGGTTGGCGTGCGCGTGACCTGTGCCAGGAGACAGGATGTGGGAATGCTGAACGCCGGGGTCCCGGCGATCACCGGAAAACCAGACGGGGCCGGTGAGCACCACTCCCGGCCCCGCCCGTTCGCCTGTGCGACGAACGCTTCCCTCCCCGGGGTACTACCTCTTCCCCACCTTCCGGTTGGCCCTCAGCCACTCCTTGTTCATCTGCGTGATCGACACCAGCGGGATCCCCTTCGGGCAGGCGGTCGCGCACTCTCCGGTCAGCGTGCACCCGCCGAAGCCCTCGGCGTCCATCTGGGCCACCATGTCCAGCACCCGGGTCTCCCGCTCGGGCGCGCCCTGGGGCAGGACGTTGAGATGGTTGACCTTGGCGGAGGTGAACAGCATCGCCGCGCCGTTGGGGCACGCGGCCACGCACGCCCCGCAGCCGATGCACTCCGCGTGCTCGAACGCGAAGTCGGCGTCGGCCTTGGGCACGGCCGTCGCGTGGGCCTCCGGCGCGGATCCGGTCGGCGCGGTGATGTAGCCGCCGGCCTGGATGATCCGGTCGAACGCGGAGCGGTCCACGACCAGGTCCTTGATCACCGGGAACGCGGCGGCCCGCCACGGCTCGATGTCGATCGTGTCGCCGTCCTTGAAGGACCGCATGTGCAGCTGACAGGTGGTGGTGCGCTCGGGCCCGTGCGCGTCGCCGTTGATGACGAGCGAACACGCGCCGCAGATGCCCTCGCGGCAGTCGTGGTCGAAGGCGACCGGCTCCTCCCCGGACAGGATGAGCTGCTCGTTGAGGACGTCCAGCATCTCCAGGAAGGACATGTCGGACGAGATGCCGTCCACCTCGTAAGTGGACATGGCGCCTTCGGCGTCGGCGTTCTTCTGCCGCCAGACGCGCAGGGTGAGCTTCATGCGTAGCTCCGCTGGGTGGGGTGGACGTACTCGAAGACCAGGTCTTCCTTGTGCAGGACGGGTGCGGTGCTCGTACCGGTGAACTCCCAGGCCGCCGCGTAGCCGAACTCGTCGTCCCTGCGGGCGGCCTCGCCGTCCGGGGTCTGGGACTCCTCGCGGAAGTGACCGCCGCAGGACTCGCTGCGGTGCAGCGCGTCGAGGCACATCAGCTCGGCGAGCTCCAGGTAGTCGACCATCCGGTTGGCCTTCTCCAGCGACTGGTTGAACTCCTCGCCGGTGCCGGGCACCTTGATGCGCCGCCAGAACTCCTCGCGGATCTGCGGGATGCGCTCCAGGGCCTTGCGCAGGCCGGAGTCGGTGCGGGCCATGCCGCAGAACTCCCACATCAGTTCGCCGAGTTCACGGTGGAAGGAGTCCGGGGTGCGGTCGCCGTCCACGGCGAGCAGCCGGGCGAGCCGGTCGTCGGTCTCGGCCAGCACCTCCTGGACGACGGGGTGCGCGACGGTGACCGGGTCCTGGTGCGGGTTGCGGGCCAGGTAGTCGTTGATGGTGGCCGGCAGCACGAAGTAGCCGTCGGCCAGGCCCTGCATCAGCGCCGACGCGCCGAGCCGGTTGGCGCCGTGGTCGGAGAAGTTGGCCTCGCCGATCGCGAACAGGCCGGGGACGGTGGTCTGCAGGTCGTAGTCGACCCACAGACCGCCCATCGTGTAGTGCACGGCCGGGTAGATCCGCATGGGTACCTCGTACGGATCCTCGTCGGTGATCCGCTGGTACATGTCGAAGAGGTTGCCGTACTTGGCCTCGACCGCCCCCCGGCCCATCCGCTGGATGGCGTCGGCGAAGTCGAGGTAGACGCCCTGGCCGCCGGGGCCCACTCCCCTGCCCTCGTCGCAGACGTTCTTCGCGGCGCGGGACGCGATGTCACGCGGGACCAGGTTGCCGAAGGAGGGGTAGATGCGCTCCAGGTAGTAGTCGCGCTCGTCCTCGGGGATCTGGTTCGGCGGGCGGGTGTCGCCCTTGGCCTTGGGCACCCAGATCCGGCCGTCGTTGCGCAGCGACTCGCTCATGAGAGTGAGCTTGGACTGGTGGTCGCCGGTGCGCGGGATGCAGGTCGGGTGGATCTGTGTGAAGCAGGGGTTGGCGAAGTAGGCGCCACGCCGGTGCGCCCGCCAGACGGCGGTGGCGTTGGAGTTCATGGCGTTGGTCGACAGGTAGAAGACGTTTCCGTAACCGCCGCTGGCGAGGACGACGGCGTCGGCGAAGTACGTGTCGATCTTGCCGGTGACCAGGTCGCGGGCCACGATGCCGCGGGCCCGCCCGTCGACGACGATCAGGTCCAGCATCTCCGTGCGCGGATGCATCTCCACGTTGCCGGCGGCGATCTGCCGGGACAGCGCCTGGTAGGCGCCGAGCAGCAGCTGCTGGCCCGTCTGGCCGCGGGCGTAGAAGGTGCGGGAGACCTGGACACCGCCGAAGGAGCGGGTGTCGAGCAGCCCGCCGTACTCGCGGGCGAACGGCACGCCCTGCGCCACGCACTGGTCGATGATCTCGACCGAGATCTGCGCGAGCCGGTGCACGTTGGACTCGCGCGCCCGGAAGTCGCCGCCCTTGACGGTGTCGTAGAACAGCCGGTGGATCGAGTCGCCGTCGTTGCGGTAGTTCTTCGCCGCGTTGATGCCTCCCTGCGCGGCGATGGAGTGGGCACGGCGCGGGGAGTCCTGGTAGCAGAACTGGACGACGCGGTAGCCCTGTTCGGCCAGGGTCGCGCCCGCGGAGCCGCCCGCGAGACCGGTACCGACGACGATGACCGTGTGCTTGCGCCGGTTGGCGGGGTTGACCAGCTTGGCCTCGAAACGGCGCTTGTCCCAGCGCTCGTTGATCGGGCCGGACGGGGCCCTGCCGTCGGCGACCGGCTCGCCCGTCGCGTAGTTCACGTATTCGGTCATGTCAGCTCACCACTCCGGTCATGACGCCCACGGGTACGGCGATGAAACCGGCCGTGAGCAGCAGCGCGAGGACGTTGGCGACGGTCTTCAGGGCGCGGTCGCGGGCGCGGCTGCCGACGCCGAGGGTCTGCGCGGCGCTCCAGAAGCCGTGCCGGATGTGCAGGCCGAGCGCGAGCATCGCGACGATGTAGATGACGTCGCCGTACCAGGTGGAGAAGGTGTCGACCACGTTCTGGTACGGGTGGCCCTCCTGGAAACCGCCGGAGTGCACGGTGCCGGTGGTCAGGTCCAGGATGTGCCAGACGATGAACAGGCCGAGGATGATGCCGCCCCAGCGCATGGTGCGGGTGGCGTAGCTCGCCCGGGGCCTCGAGTGCACGTACTTGCTGGGCCGCGCCCTGATGTCGCGGCGGCTGAGCTGGTACGCGGACGTGGCGTGGGCGACCACGGCGACGACGAGGACGATCCGGATGAGCCAGAGCGTCCACTCGTAGTGCATGAAGGGTTCGCCGATGGTGCGCAGCCAGTGGGCGTAGTGGTTGAACTCGCCCGCTCCGAAGTAGATCTTCAGATTGCCGATCATGTGCGCCACCAGGTACAGCAGCATGATCAGTCCGCTGACGGCCATCACCGTCTTCTTGCCGACGGAGGAGTCCCACATCGTGCGCGCCATGGACGGCCGTCGGTCCGTCCGCGTTGCCAGAGCCATGGCACAGCACGCTAGGGGCCAGGTGGCCGATCAGTCCAAGACATGGTGCAGCTTGATTCCATAGGCGCAAGCTATCCTTGCTGGATGCAGTTCCAGCAGCTCCAGTACTTCGTCGCGGTCGCCGAGACCCGGCACTTCACCCGCGCCGCCGAGCTGGTGCACGTCGCCCAGCCGTCGCTGTCGCAGCAGATCAAGGCGCTGGAGCGGGAACTGGGCGCGGATCTCTTCCTGCGCGCCCGCGGCAACATCACCCTCACCGACGCCGGCGAGGCGCTGCTGCCGCTGGCCCGGCGGATCCTGGCCGACGCGGACACGGCCCGGTACGAGGTGCAGGAGCTCGTGCAGCTGCGGCGCGGCCGGGTGCGGCTGGGGGCGACGCCGAGTCTGTGCACGGGCCTGCTGCCGGACGTGCTGCGCGCCTTCCACGACCGCTATCCGGGCATCCAGCTGCTGATCGAGGAGGGCGGTTCGCACGACCTGGTGCGGGAACTGGCCCGGGGCGCACTCGATCTCGCCCTGATCGTGCTGCCGCTGCCGGCCCCGGCACCCGCGCTCACCACCGTGGAGCTGCTGCGGGAGGACCTGGTCGTGGTGTCCTCCCCGGAGGCGCCGGCACCGGGGAGGGGCGGGCGGGTGGTGCGCATCGCCGATCTGGAGGGCGAGCGGCTGGTGATGTTCCGGCACGGTTACGACCTGCGGGAGCTGACCGTGGCGGCCTGCCGCGCCGAGGGCTTCGAGCCGGACTTCGCGGTGGAGGGCGGCGAGATGGACGCGGTCCTCGGTTTCGTACGGGCGGGGCTCGGCCTGGCCGTGGTACCGCGCATGGTCGCGACCAGGTCCGGACGGGGGCTGCGGGTGACCCCGCTGGCCAGGCCGGGTCTGTACCGCACGATCGCGCTGGCCCATCGCAGCGACGTGGCTCCGCCGCGCGCGGCACGGGAGTTGCAGCGCATGCTGCTGGAGCGGTGACGCCCGACCGGGGCGACGTGCACGGGTTTCACGGCACATCTTGTTTCAGTGTGCATCTATCTGCATAATGCGGTTATGCATAAGCGGGTTATGGAAACGGCCGGGCCCGATGCGTCGGCGGAGGACCTGATCATCGCGGTCGAGCAGCTGGTCCGGTACGTGCGCCGCAGCGCCACGGCCGGCGGGCTGAGCACCGCCGCCTCCTCGGCACTCGCCCGGCTGGGCCGCGAGGGCCCGCACCGGCTGACCGATCTGGCCCGGGCCGAGGGCGTCTCCCAGCCCAACATGACGCAGCTCGTCACCCGGCTCCAGCGGGCGGGCCTGGTCCGGCGCACCGCCGACAGCCGTGACGGCCGGGGCGTCCTGGTCGAGGTGACCGGCACCGGCATGGAGGTCTTCCGCCGCCGCCGCGCCGAACGGGCGGAGGCGCTGGGCGAACTCGTCGACGAGCTGACCGAACCGGAACGGCACGCGGTGCGGCTCGCCCTGCCCGCCCTGGCCCGGGCGATCGAGGACCGCGCGGCCCACGACTGACACCCGCCACCCCGCAGCTCCCTCAACCCACCGGGAGAGAACCGCACATGAGTGCTTCGCACGGAGGGGCCGCGAGTCCCTTCAAACAGCCGAGGGCCGTCTGGGCCGTCGCGTTCGCCTGCGTGATCTCGTTCATGGGCATCGGCCTGGTCGACCCGATCCTGCCCGCCCTCGCCCAGAGCCTCGACGCCACGCCCAGCCAGGTCTCCCTGCTGTTCAGCAGCTACCTGATCGTGACCGCCGTGGCCATGCTGATCGTCGGCTGGGTCTCCAGCCGCCTCGGCGCCAAGCGCACCCTGGTGACCGGCCTCGCCCTCATCGTCGTCTTCGCCGCCCTGGCCGGCACCTCCGGCTCCATCAACGGCATCGTCGGCTTCCGCGCGGGCTGGGGGCTCGGCAACGCGCTGT
This sequence comes from Streptomyces sp. NPDC048191, assembly GCF_040652655.1. NCBI lineage: Bacteria > Bacillati > Actinomycetota > Actinomycetes > Kitasatosporales > Streptomycetaceae > Streptomyces > Streptomyces sp. NPDC048191. Next base: position 25,525 of record NZ_JBEZMO010000016.1, on the reverse strand, counting down.
TCATCGCGACCTCCCTCGCCGTGATCGTCGCCTCCGCAAGCGGCGGCTTCGGCGGCGCGATCATCCTGTACGAGACGGCACTCGGCCTCGGTATCGCCGTCGGACCGCTGCTCGGCGGCGAGTTGGGCGCCATCAGCTGGCGCGGTCCCTTCTTCGGCGTCGCGGTACTGATGGCGATAGCCCTGGCGGCGACCCTGGCCTTCGTGCCGTCGCTGCCCAGGCCCGCCCGGCCCACCTCGCCCGTCGCCCCGCTCAGGGCCCTGCGCCATCGCGGGCTGCTGACCATGGGGGTCATGGCCCTGCTGTACAACTGGGGTTTCTTCACCATGCTCGGCTACGCCCCGTACCCGATGGAGCTGAACGCCCACCGGCTCGGACTCGTCTTCACCGGCTGGGGTCTGCTGGTGGCGGTCTTCAGCGTGTTCGTCGCCCCGCGCCTCCAGGCCCGCTTCGGCACGGCGCCCGTGCTCTACGTCAACCTGCTCGGACTCGGCGTCGTGATGGCCGTCATCGCCGCCGGGGTGAGGACGCCGGCCGTGGTCATCGTGGCGGTCGTCGTGAGCGGCGCCTTCATCGGCATCAACAACACCCTCACCACCCAGGCGGTGATGCTCGTCTCGCCCGTGGAACGCCCCGTCGCCTCCTCCGCCTACGGCTTCCTGCGGTTCATCGGCGGCGGTCTCGCGCCCTATGTCGCCGGCAAGCTGGCCGACGCGACCGATCTGAGCGTGCCGTTCTACGTGGGTGCCGCCACGTTCGTCCTGGCCGTCCCCGTCCTGGCCGGCGGACACCGACTCGTACGACAGGCCGAGGCACACGCGGGCGACCACGTGGACCCGGTGCCGGCGGAGGCGTCACCGATGAGCGCCCCTTAGGCGCGCGGGGCTCTGCCCGATGTGCGGCTACCGCCGCGGGGCGCGACCAGCCACGACGCAGCCGCAGCCGAGGACGGTCGCGCCCCGTCAACCCGTCGCGTCCACCAGCGCCAGGTCGTGCAACCGTTCCGGCGGGCCCGGCCGGGCGTAGTACCAGCCCTGGGCGGTGTCGCAGCCCAGTATCCGCAACTGCTCGGCCTGGGCACCGGTTTCCACGCCCTCGACGGTGACCGCGAGGTCCAGGCTGTGGGCCAGGGTGACGATCCCCTCGACGATCTTCAGGTCGACGGGGTCGGCGGGGAACTGCTGCATACCCCGGGTGAAGGAGCGGTCCAGTTTGAGGATCCGCACCGGCAGGCGGCGCAGGTTGGCGAGGTTGGAGTAACCGGTTCCGAAATCGTCCAGCGCGATGTCGACGCCCATCTCGGCCAGCCGGTGCAGGGGTTTGAGCAGATCGTCGTCGGCGCCGATGAGCGCGGACTCGGTGACCTCCAGGCACAGCGCGTCCGGGGCGACACCGGCCCGCTCCAGGATGTCCACCGTGTCCTGCACCAGCCCCGGATGACTGAGCTGGCACGGCGACAGGTTGACGTTGATGCGCAGGGGGCCGACGGCCGTCTCCTCGCCGTGGCGTTCTCGCCAGGCGCGGGCCTGCCGGATGGACTCCTCCAGGACCCAGCGGCCGAGCGGGACGATCAGCCCGGTGTGCTCGGCGAGCGGGATGAACCGGTCGGGGCCGAGGACGCCGTGCTGCGGGTGCAGCCAGCGCACGAGGGCCTCCGCTCCGCGCACACTGCCGTCGCCGAGATGGACGAGGGGCTGGTACTCGATGAAGAACTCGCCGCGCTCCAGGGCCGTGGGAAGGGCCGTCGTCAGGCCGTGGCGGGTGATGGCGCGGGCGTCGGCCTCGGGGTCGGCGAGCTCGGAGCGGTTGCCGCCCGCGGACTTGGCCCGGTACATGGTGATGTCCGCGCTGCGCAGGACCTCCGCCGCGGTGCGCTCACCCGCCGGCCCCTCGACGATGCCGAGGCTCCCCCGCACCATCAGGTCCCGCCCGTCGATGCTGATCGGGGTGATCAGGGCGTTCATGATGCGCTCGGCCAGTTCGTCGACCTCGCGCTCGGTGCCCGGGCCGGTGGTCAGGGCCACGAACTCGTCGCCGCCGAGCCGGGCGACCATCTCGCCGGGTGCGGTCGCGCAGGACTGCAGCCGGTCGGCGACCTCCACCAGCAGCCGGTCGCCGGCCGCGTGCCCGAGGCTGTCATTGATGGTCTTGAAGCCGTCCAGGTCGAGGTAGCACAGCCCGAAACGCTGGCCCTCGCCCGCGTTCAGGGCCTTCTCCAGGCGCTCGAAGAACAGCGAGCGGTTGGGCAGGCCGGTGAGCGCGTCGTGCGTCGCCTCGTAGCGCAGCCGGAGATTGAGCAGCCGCCGCTCGGTGGTGTCCTCCATGAGGGCGAGCTGGTACTGCGGGGCGCCGTCGGCGTCGCGCAGCAGGGAGACCGTCAGGTTGGTCCACAGAACCGTGCCGTCGGGCCGGTTGAAGGCCTTTTCGAGGTGGTAGTGCTCGCGCTCGCCGCGGACGAGTTCGTCGTACAGCTTCCAGGTCTGCGGCGCGTCCTCGGGATGCACCCAGTCCTGCACCCGGCGGCCGCGCAGGGTGTGCTCGGAGAGGCCGAACATGCGCAGCAGCGCCCCGTTGACCTGCAGGACGTTCCCGTCGAGGTCGGCGATGCCGATGCCTATGGCCGCGCCCTCGAAGAGCGCGCGGAAGCGCGCCTCGCTGGCGTGCAACGCCTGCGCGACCACGCCCTGCGCCTGCAACGCGGCCTGGGCGATGGACTCCTGCTCGGCGAGCGTGCGCTCGCGCAGCGCCTCGGCGTACCCGGCGGCCATCGCGTGCTGCAACCGCGAGGCACGGATACGCGGTTCGTCCTGGGGGCCGTTCTCGGCGCAGTACAGCACCAGATAGGCGTCGACGCAGTCCAGGGTCCGGGAGAGCGCCTCGGGGTCGGTGCAGTGCGCGCCGACGAGGGCGGCGCCGACCGCCTTCGCGCCGTCCGCGTCGAAGCCCCGGGCGCGCAGCAGCTCGCTCAACCGGCGTGCGAGCGGAAGCAGTTCCTCCTCGAACTCCGGGCGGGTCAGCGACGTGGAGGTCACCGGGTAGACCGCCCGGCTCCAGATCGTCGTGAACCGGCGCAGTCTGTCCTCCGGCCCGTCCGGCTCCGCGCTCACGCCGTACGCCCCACGCCGGCGAATCCGGAGAAGGCGAACGGATCCTCGTCCTCCGGCGCCGACTCCGGCCGCCAGTGCGGCATCGGCACCAGTCCGGGTTCCACCATGTCGTACCCCTCGAAGAACCGCGCGATCGCGTCGCGCGAACGCATGATCAGCGGGTTGCGAATGTCCTTGTATACGTCCACCGCGCCCTCGGCCCGCCCGGCAGGCAGCGGGATTCCCTCGTACGAGGCATGAGTGAGGATCAGCAGGCTGCCGGGCGCGAGCGCCTCGCGCAGCTCGGCCACCGCACCGTAGGGGTCGTCCGCGTCTTCCACGAAGTGCAGTATGGCAACGAGAAGGAGCGCGACCGGCCGGTTCAGGTCGATCAGCCGGTCGAGTTGGGGACTGGAGAGGATCTCCTGCGGCTTGCGCAGGTCCGCGGCGACCACGTCCGCCCCGTCGTTGCCCGCCAGGACCGCCTGGCTGTGCGCGACGGCGACGGGGTCGTGGTCGACGTAGACCACGCGGGCGCCGGGTACGGCCGCCTGGGCCACCTCGTGGACGTTGCCGAAGGTCGGGATGCCGGAGCCGATGTCGAGGAACTGGGTGATGCCCTCCCCGGCCGCGTACCGTACGGCACGGCGCATGAACGCCCGGTTGGCCTGCATGATCTTCGGCAGGCCCGGCATGAACTCCATCGCCCTGCGGGCCGCTTCCCGGTCGACCTCGAAGTTGTGCGAGCCGCCCAGGTAGTAGTCGTAGATCCGCGAGACGCTCGGCACCGAGATGTCGATGCTTCGTGGGGCCCAGGCGGGACGCTCCATGTATCTCTCCAACGGTAGGCGACAGGGGCAGGCGATCCGGTGTTCGAGCTGAGGCTACTGATCGCCCGCCAAAGGAGCGACCCAAAACGGAAATTGACCGTCCGTTCCCCGCCACTGCCTGCGGCAAGTGCCCGTAAGACCCCGCTGTGCGACGCCTGTGCCGCCTTGGCCGCCTCCTTCCCGGATGCGCCGCCCCACCACGCACAACGGTCCGCCCCCTCCGTGCGGTGCGGAGGGGGCGGACCTTCGGTGGCGCTCCGGGTCGGGCGGGGCGATCGACCCTGGGGAGGTGATCTAGTTGCCCGGCGCGCCGACCGGCTTGCCGTCGGGCGAGACGGCGTACCAGGTGCCGCCCACGCCCTGACCGTTGGTGTCGCCGGGGGCCTTGTCCCCGGAGAAGGTGTAGATCGGCCAGCAGTTGACGGTCATCTGCTTCACACCGTCGGGACGGGTGAAGCCCATCAGGCCCTTCTTCTTGACGCCCTTGGTGTCGTCCGGCTTGACGATGCCGACGGCCGGCCACTTCACCAGGCAGGCCCCGGTGCAGTTCGAGACGGACTTCGGCCAGGCCTTGTCCTTCAGGAAGCGGTAGACGGTCATGCCGTTCTTGTCGACGACGATGTCGCCCAGCTTGGGGTCCTTGCGGACGGACAGACCGGGCAGGCTCGCCAGGGAGGCCTTCTTGCCGTTCGGGGCCAGCGCGAACCAGTTGCCGCCCACGCCCTGGCCGTTGACGTCCCCGGCGTTGACGTCCTTGGCGTAGCGGTAGGCCGGCCAGCCACCGATGGTGAGCTGCTTGGTGCCGTCGGCGCGGGTCACCTCGCCGAGCAGCGACTTGTCGATGCCGGCGCCGGCGGTGGCGTCGCCGGCGGGCACCGGCGGCCAGGTGGTGGCGCAGTTGCCGTCACAGTTCGACTTGGGCGGATTGGCGGTGTCCTTGTCGAACCGGTAGAGGGTGAGGCCGGACCCGTCGGTCACCACGTTGCCGAGGTCGGGGTTGGCGGCCACGGTCAGCTTGCCCGCGGGGGCGGCGGGGGTGGGGGAGCTGGAGCTCTGGTTGCCGTCGGCGCCGTAACCGTTTCCAGCAACCGTTCCGGCGCCGGTGGTCGGGCTGCCCGCGGGCGCGGTGGCGCCGACGTTCTGGGCCGCCGAGGCCGCGGGGGTGCTGTTGTCCTGACCGCACGCCGTCGTCAGCGCCAGCACCGAAGCGGCTGTGGCCACCAGTGAGGCGGTCCGCCAGGAGGTCTTCATGTCCAACTCCCCATATCTGCCTGGATGTTGCAGCGCTCTGCCGCGCCGCCGCACGGCCATGGGTACGCACGGAGAGGGGCGGAGCGTTCAACGGGGCGGGAAGTTCTTCGGGAATTTCTTTCCGGATGCTGTGACGCGTGCGCTCGCGGGCGGCGGCACGGTGACCGTATGGGCGTACGTTTCGCGCCAACCGCGCTCTTCAGTGCGTCAAACCATTGATCGCGCTATGTCCATCTTTCGGAGCAATACCGGCTCACTACGGCGTACGACCGGGTTCCGCACCCCATGATCTTCGCGTGCATGGACCCGAAGTGACCCGATGCGCGCCCGTCGCACGGGCGTTGGCGCTGGTGACGCTGACCTGGACCCTGGTGGGTTGTCCGGCCGGCACCGCCTCGGCCGACGCCTGTGCCTACGCCTCGACGGGCCCGGACGGCACGGTGGCGGTGGCCTACGCGGGCGGCGGCCAGTGGCCCGCCCTGCCGCCCTGCCCGCCGCCCACCCCGCCCCCGTGCCCGCCCACACCGACACCGACGCCGACTCCGACCCCACCTCCGGCCCCGCCTCCGGAACCACCCCCTGCGAAGCCGACGCCGAAGCCCCGTCCGACGCCGAAACCCACCCCGAGACCGAAGCCGCCGGCCCGGCCCACCCCGCCTCCCCCGGCACCGCCGCCCGCGCCGACGCCCACCCCCGACCCCACGCCGAAGCCGAGGAGGGCACCCGCTCCGCGGCCCTCGGTGACCCCGGTGAGCTATCCCGCCTACCACCCGCATCCCACCGCACACGCCGCCCCCGACCACACCACGCCGGTCACCTATGTCCTGCTCATCACCGTTCCGGCGATCGTCGCCGTCGCGGCCCTGCGCCCGCGCTGACACGCCGGCCAGCTCACTTTCTGGAGGTATCCGTTGCCGGATTGGCTTGTTCTCATCCTCGCGATGCTCGGGGCCGGTGCCGTGGTGGTGGTCATCACCGTCCTACGGCACAAGCGGGCACCCGAGAACGAGGACCCCAGCGAGACCCCGGACGTCATCGAGTACATGACGATGTGGATCGGTGTCGTGTACGCCATCGTCCTGGGTCTGGCCATCGCGGGCGTGTGGGAGGCACGCAACTCCGCCCAGGACCACGTGCAGTCCGAGGCGCAGGCCCTGCACGAGATCTCGGAGCGGGTGCGGGTCTATCCGGCGGACGTCCGTGACCGCATCCGGGGCGACGTCAACGCCTATGTCTCCTACGTCGTCGACCACGAGTGGAAGACGATGTCCCAGGACGAGCACGTCAGCGACCGCGGCGCCCAACTGCTGCAGAAGGTCCGCCAGGACGTCACCGACTACCGGCCGAAGAACGACTTCGAGGCGCAGGCCTACCAGCCGCTCCTGGACCAGATGACCGCCGCCGACCAGGCGCGCAACGCCCGCGCCGACTCCACCGGGCCCACCATGCCACCGGTGGTGTGGTGGGGGCTGCTCACCGGGGCGCTGATCACCATCGGCATGGTGTTCGCGCTGCAGATCCGCCGCACCCGGCGGGAACTGATCCTGGCCGGGCTGTTCTCCGCGACCATCGCGTTCATGCTGTTCCTCATCTGGGACTTCGACGCCCCCTTCAGCCGGGGCATCGCGGTGACCGCGGAACCGTTTGTGAACATGTTCCCGGGCCTCCACGCATAGTCGGCCGACCGCGCGAGCATCTCTCACCCGGCCCTCGCCCAGGTTCCCGCGAGGGTCCGGGGCGAGGGCCGCGTCCGACGTCCACGCTGCGAGGGGAACGATCCGGGCGACGGGGCGTCAGGGCCTCTTCTCGTTCCGGCGACGCAGCCAGAACGCACCGCCCCCGACGACCGCCAGGGTGACGAGTCCGGCGCCGATGGCCATGTCGGCCGGGGTGGCACCGGAGGATCTGCTGCCGCCGACACCGCCCCGGACACCGCCGAGCACGGTGAACGCGGCCGGGCGGATCAGTGTTCTGCCGTCGCAGTGGATCCTGACGTCGTACCGGCCGGGGCGGGCGTCGCGGTCGACGTGGATGCTGCCGCGCGACGAGTCCTCGCGGAACGAGTCGAGCCGCGTGGTGGGAAAGGCGCGGGAGGACATCGTGCCGCCGCGGCAACCGCCCACGGTGACGGCGAGCCGGCCCCCGGCCGGGAGCACCGTCGGGGTGGCGACGATGTTCCGCGGGCCACCGTCGCCACTGCCGTCGACGCCGTCGCCGCTCCCGCCGTCGTCACCGCGACCGACCGAGTCGTCGCCCTGGCCGGAGTCGTCGCCCCGGCCGGAGTCGTCGCCCCGGCCACCGCTCCAGTTGTCGTCACCGCGGGCGCTGTCCGAGTTGTCGTCAGCCCGGCCGCCGTTCCAGTTGTCGTCGCCCCGGCCCATGTCGTCGCCCCGGCCCGGGTCGCGGCTGTGGTTGCCGTCGTCGTTGAAGTGTCCGTGGGAGTTGACGTCGCCTCTGACGCCGTCGTGCGGGCCCACGCCCGCGACGTTGGTGAACGGGACGCCGCTGTTGCCCATGTCGTCCGCGACGGCCACGGGCGTGGCGAGCCCGAGCACGGCGACCGCTGTGCATGCGGCCGCCAGGGCGCGTTGATTGCGCATGTGATCCTCCGCGGAAGGCGCCCCGGGGCCCGTCCCCGGTGAATCGGCGAGAAAACGCCTCCCGGGACGACCCTCGGGCGCGCGGAACACGCCCGCATGTCGAGAATCGTCCGTCCTGGTGAGCCAACACGCCCAATAAAAAGCAGATAATCGGATATTGTTGCAGGTCACGGTCCGTCAGAAAAATCCTGTGAACGGCAACTCGGATGGCGCACCGGAAAGCCCTCCGGCCACCCGTTCGCCGCTCACCCCGTCGCCCGCCTCCCGCGCGGGACTTAGCGTTTTCCCATACGCGACGGACACGGCGACGGCCGCTTCGAGAGGGGATGACGAATGTCTGCGTCCGAGCTGTCCGAGCTTGCCGAAGAGGAGGAGCGGCGGAGGAGGCGTGCCCCGTGGGGCGTGATAGCGCTTGTTCTGCTGACCGGCCTGGCGCTCATTCGCAATGGTTCCGGGGAGTTCGACGTCGGTCCGCCGCAGCCCGCTTCGGTCGCGGCACCCGACACCCGTGCCGGCACGAACACCTTCGCCGCGGCTCCGGCGCCGCTGGCCTTCTCCGCCGTCGCCCGGGTCCGCATCCCGGTGATCCGGGTGAACGCGCCGGTCATGCCCGTCGGGCTGGACACGGACGGCTGGATCGCCGCGCCACCGCCGGAGAACCCCAACCTGGCGGGCTGGTTCACGGGTGCCGTCTCCCCCGGCGAGAAGGGCACCGCCGTCGTCGTCGGGCACGTCGACAACCAGCGCGGACCCGCCGTCTTCTACGGGCTCGGGTCCCTGAAGAAGGGAAACCGCATCGAGGTCCTGCGCAAGGACGGAAGGACCGCGGTGTTCGAGACCTATGGGGTCGAGGTCTTCTCGAAGAGCAGTTTTCCGGGCGACCGGGTGTACAGCTCGAAGGGAACACCGGAACTGCGGGTCATCACCTGTGGCGGCGGTTTCTCGAAGCAGAACGGCTACGACGGAAACGTCGTCGTCTTCGCCCGCCTGGTCGCTGTGAACTGAATCAGAGCGGCCGGGCGGGCGAAGAACCCGGATATTCCTGGGGATACGGTTACACGCGTCGGTCCGGAACGGTCATGTGATATCCGGAGTCGATGAGATGGGGCAGCCATTCACGGATCGCGTGGACCGTCTGCGAACGGTCGCCCCCGGCGTCGTGGGACAGCACCACGACCCCGGGGGCGGCGCCGCTCTCCACCCGGTCGACGATGGTCCTGGTGCCGGGCTCCATCCAGTCGGTGGTGTCGACCGTCCAGGCCAAGGGCTCCATGCCCATCTCGGCGCCCAGCTGGAACGCGGCGCGGTTCCATGCGCCGTACGGTGCCCGGAACCACTGCGGGCGTTCGCCGTAGGCCTCCTGGATGACGTCGCTGGTGCTCTTCATCTCGTGGCGGATCTGCCTCCGGTTGAGGGTGGTCAGCAGGGGATGCGTCCAGGTGTGGTTCCCGACGACATGGCCTTCCTCCGCCATCCGGGCCACCAGCTCCTTGTTCTCGACGACGCACTCGCCGCACAGGAAGAACATCGCCCGCACGCCGTACTTGGCGAGCGTGTCCAGGATGTGCGGGGTGTACTCCGGGTTGGGCCCGTCGTCGAAGGTCAGCATCATGTGCCGGCCGCGCCCGGAGATCCGGAGGATGGGCTCCGTGCGGACCTTCAGCTCGTGCGGCGCGGCGCGCGGCGGTCCCTCACCGGTGAGCGGCTGGAGCCGGAAGGCGGAGGATTTGAGCACCTGACGGGCCTGCGGGCCGGGGGCGGCGGCCGTCCCGGTGAACTCCTCGGTACCGCCCGCCAGGAGGGCGCCGGCGGTACCGGCGGCCCCCAGCGCGGCGGCCCCGGCGAGGAGCATCCGGCGGCGTGTGAGCAACTGATCCTTCTGCATGACTCATCAGTCGCCCCACCGGCCTCCGGCACACCACAACGACACCGGTGCGGCGGCGCAAATACACCCGAACGGCCCAGTGGGCGGCGGGCGGTGGCCGGCCGGACACGGTTCTGATAAGCAATCAGTCCGCAACCGGAGCCATGAAGGACACGGGGGTCGAGCCGAGTTGGCCGCACACGGGGGAACGAACACGAACGGCGTGCCGCGCAGCGGGCTCGCGGTGGTGCTGCTGGCAGTCGCCCAGTTCCTGGTCGTCTTCGACACGACGGCCTTCGCGGTGGCGCTGCCGTTGATCGCACGCGACTGGGGCCTGTCCGTCTCCGGGCTGACCTGGCTGCTGTCCGCGTACAGCGTGTGCTTCGCCGCGCTGCCGGTGTTCGCCGGGGCACTCGGCGCGGCGTTCGGGCAGCGGCGGGTACTGATGGGCGGGCTCGCGCTGTCGAGCATCGCCACGGCGGCACCGGCGCTGTCCTCGACCGCGTGGGTGCTGATGGGCTCTCGGGCGGTGCAGGGGATCGCGGCCGCGGCGATGACGGCCGGCGCGCTGGCACTGATCGACGCGACGCATCCGGCGGGCCCCGACCGGGACCGGGCGCTGAACGTGCACTTCGCGGTCGTCGCCTGTGCCACTCCGGCGGCGCTGCTGCCCTGCACGCTGCTGCTGGACGCCGCGGACACGGAGAAGACGATCTTCTGGGCGCAGGCCGGCGCCGGGGTCCTGCTCCTGCTGCTGGTTCCGCTCGCGCTGGCCGAGTCCGCGCCCGAGCCGGGTGCCGGGCGCCGGCTGGGCAACGCCGCGCTGGCGGTGGTTCCGCTGGGCTTCCTGGCCTGGTTCGCCGACTGGCTCGGGGACCGGAGCGTGTCCGCGACCACGGTGATCGTCATCGCCGTGGCCGGTGCGCTGGTGCCGTCCGTGCTGGGCTGGTTCGGCCGCGGTGAGGGCGTACCGGCGGCACTGGCCCGGTTGCACCGGGAGCGGGCCGCGTTCGGCGCCTACACGGTGGTGGCACTGCTGGCGGCGGGCCTGTCCGGTGCCGTGTTCGTCCTGACGTTCGCCCTGCAGCTGCTCGGCGGCCTGTCCCCGATGCGGGTCGGCTGGGCCCTGCTGCCCGCCGTCGCGGGGGTGGTGCTGGGCTGCCTGGTCCTGCCCCGCCTGGCGGCCCGCGTGGGGCTGGGCGTCACGGTGGCCGGGGCCTGCGCCGTGTCGGCCGTCGGGTTCGTACTGCTCGGCCTTCCGGGCGCGGACTACCGGTTCGCCGACGTGCTGCTGCCGCTGCTGCTGATCGCCTTCGGCTGTGGTGTGCTCGCGCTGCCCGTGGGCTTCGCGCGGTCCGCGAGCGGTGCGCTGCCCCGGGGGCTGAACTCCTCCCGGCAGCTGGGCGCGGGGCTCGGCGCGTCGCTGTTCGTGGGGATCGTCACGGTCGCCCAGCAGCGGATGGGGGCGATCCACCTCGACCGCGTGAACCAGTACCAGGCCTTCCTGGCGGGCGCGTTCCGCGACTGCTTCGCCCTCGGTACGGCGCTGTGTCTGACCGCCGGGACGATCGCGCTGCTGGCCCTGCCCCGGCGCGGGGACCGGACGGCTGCCGGTGACCCGGACCTCAGCGGCGGCGCACCAGCGGGAACGGCAGGGTCTCCCGGATCGTCAGGCCGGTGAGGAACATCACGAGCCGGTCGACGCCGATGCCGAGGCCGCCGGTCGGGGGCATCGCGTACTCCAGGGCCTGCAGGAAGTCCTCGTCCAGCTCCATGGCCTCCGGGTCGCCGCCCGCGGCCAGCAGCGACTGCTCGGTGAGCCGCCTGCGCTGTTCGACCGGGTCGGTCAACTCGGAGTAGGCGGTGCCCAGTTCGGTGCCGAAGGCGACGAGGTCCCAGCGCTCGGCGAGCCGTGGGTCGGTGCGGTGCTGCCGGGTCAGCGGGGAGACGTCGGTCGGGAAGTCCTTGTAGAACGTGGGCAGTTGGGTGCGTTCCTCGACCAGCCGCTCGTACATCTCCAGGACGACGTCGCCGGGCCCGTCGTCGGCGGTGTACGGCACCCCGGCCCGGTCGCACAGCCGGTGCAGCCGCAGCAGTTCGCTGCCGGGGCCGATCTCCTCCCCCAGCACCTCGGAGATCGCGCCGTGGACCGTCTTGACCGGCCAGCGCCCGGAGATGTCGTACTCCTGCCCGTTCTTGCGGGCCACCGGGGCGCCGAAGGCGGCGGTCGCCGCGCCCTGGATCAGCTCGCGGGTGAGATCGAGCATGACGTCGTAGTCGGCGTGGGCCTGGTAGGCCTCCAGCATCGTGAACTCGGGGTTGTGCTTGTGGGAGACGCCCTCGTTGCGGAAGGTGCGGCCGAGTTCGAAAACCTTCTCCAGACCGCCGACGCACAGCCGTTTGAGATACAGCTCGGGGGCGATGCGCAGATACAGGTCGAGGTCGTAGGCGTTGATGTGGGTGGTGAAGGGGCGGGCGTTGGCGCCGCCGTGGATCTGCTGGAGCATCGGCGTCTCGACCTCCACGTAGCCGCGGTCCAGCAGGCCCTGGCGCAGGGCCTGTACGGCGGCGGAGCGGGTCCGGATCACGGCGCGTGCGGCGGGGCTGGTGGCGAGGTCGAGGTAGCGACGGCGGACCTTGGCCTCGGGGTCGGTCAGACCACGGCGTTTGTCGGGCAGCGGGTGCAGGCATTTGCCGGTGAGCTGCCAGGAGGTCACGAAGACGGTGGGTTCGCCCTTGTCGCTGAGGCCGCTGTGGCCGGTGGCGGTGATGTGGTCGCCGATGTCGGTGGCGGCGGTGAAACGGTCGAGGGCGCTGCCCGCGGCGCCGCGGGTGAGGGCGATCTGGTGGTCGCCGGACCAGTCGCGCAGCACGGCGAAGACGATGCCGCCGAAGTCGCGGACCAGCATGAGCCGTCCGGCGACGGTGACGTCCTCGTCGGGGGGCACGTCGGCGAGGGCGTGGGTGGGGGCGGGGACGCCGACCGGGTAGGGGTCGGTGCCGGTGGCGCGCAGCCGGTCGAGCTTGCGGTGCCGGACGCGGACCTGGTCGGGCAGGCCCGCGTCCGGGGCGACGGGCGCGGCCTGGTCCCCTCCGTCGAGGCCGAGCGCCGTCAGGGGCGGCAGCCCGTGCGTGGTGGCGGGCCGCTGCCCCGTACCCGGGTGCCCCTTTCCCCAGAGTTTGCGCAACGACGGTACGGAGACGAAGCCTTCGGCGATGCCGGAGGCCAGGCCGATGCGGGCGAGGGAGGCGGTGTCGCAGTAGCAGATGAACCTCGGGTACCACTCCGGGTGGTACTTGGCGTTGGAACGGTACAGGGCCTCCAGTTGCCACCAGCGGGAGAAGAACAGCAGCAGGCGGCGCCACAGGCGCAGGACGGGGCCGGCACCGATGCGGGCGCCCTCCTCGAAGACGGACCGGAAGACGGCGAAGTTCAGCGAGATCCTGCGGACGCCCAGCTTGGGGGCGGCGGCGCACAGTTCGGCGGCCATGAACTCCATGACCCCGTTGGGCGCGGCGCGGTCGCGGCGCATCAGGTCGAGGGAGATCCCCTCGCGTCCCCAGGGCACGAAGGAGAGCAGGGCGAGGAGACGGCCGTCCTCGCCGAGGGCCTCCACGAGCAGGCAGTCGCCGTCGGCCGGGTCGCCGAGCCGGTCCAGGGCCATGGAGAAGCCGCGCTCGGTCTCGGTGTCGCGCCAGGCGTCGGCCTTGTCGACGATCTCCTCCATCTCCCGTTCGGTGAGGGTCGCGTGGCGGCGGATGCGGCAGGTGGCGCCGGTGCGGCGGACGCGGTGCACGGCCTGCCGGGTCACCCGCATCTCGCGGCCGTTCAGGTCGAACGAGGCCACGTGCACGATCGCCTCGTCGCCGAGCTGGAGGGCGCCGAGTCCGGCGCGGGCGTAGGCCCGGGCGCCGTCCTCGGAGGCGCCCATCACGGCGGGCGCCCAGGCGTAGCGGCGGGCCACGTCCAGCCAGGCGGCGATGGCGTGCGGCCAGGCCTCGGGATCACCGACCGGGTCGCCGCTGGCCAGGCAGACGCCGGCCTCGACGCGGTAGGTGACGGCTGCCTTGCCGCTGGGCGAGAAGACGACGGCCTTGTCGCGGCGGGTGGCGAAGTAGCCGAGGGAGTCCCGTTCGCCGTAGGCCGCGAGGAGCGCGCGGATGCGGGCCTCCTCGTCGTCGTGCAGGGCGGCTTCCAGGCGCTGCGAACGGAACAGTGTCGCGGCAGCGTTGAGCAGGGCGAGGGCGCCGAACAGGCCGAGCACGAAGGTCACCTTGCGGGGCGGGCGGCCGGAGAAGGAGCTGCCCGAGACCAGCCCGCCGCACACCCGGTCGGCGGCCCAGGCCAGGTGCTGGCTCGCCGGCAGCGTACCGGGGAACAGCAGCAGCAGACCCCAGCCCAGCAGGATCGCCACGACGAGCCCGCCCAGCAGCACGGCGAGCGCCCGCCACACGGCACCGCGCCGGGAGGCGGCGTAGAACTCCCCGCGGGCCACGACGAGCAGGATCAGCAGCAGGGTGCACAGCACGAGTGAGGGCAGGGACTCGGCGTACAGGCCCAGGCCCACGCCGAGCGCGTCGGTGAGGACGAGCAGGCCGAGATAGACGACGACCAGCCACCAGGCGACCTTCTTGCGGGCGGCGGTGGCGCCGGCCAGCAGGAACAGGAAGACGGCGTAGGCCAGGTTGGCGCTGACGGGCACCAGCAGCAGGTCGAGGGCGTGGGCGACCGGGCGGAGCAGCCGCCGCAGCGGTTCGATGAGCGCGAGCAGGGCGCAGAGCAGGCCGAGCGCGGCGAAGAGCGTCGCGAAGGCCTCGGGGACCCAGCCGAGGCGCGCGCCGGCGGTCGGTCGTATCGGAGCCGTGGGGTCCCTCCGTGCGGCGGGCTCCGCGCTGGCGGTCATGGTTCCGACTCTAGGAAGCGGGCGCGCGGCTCGCCCGTCGAGGCGGCTCGCCGGAGCACCGGCACCCGGGCCACGCGGCCCCGCATCGGCGCGGGAACCGGCGATTCCGGTAGCCTCGCGCCGTGACGGATCAGCACGAGCAGCACTCGCCCTCGCACCAGTTCGAGCGCGGCACGGACGGCCCGAAGGTCATCGTGGTCGGCGTGGACGGCTCCGACTCCTCGCTGCGCGCGGCAGCGTACGCGGGCGGGCTCGCCCGGCGGCAGCGCGCGCTGCTGGCCGTGGTGTACGTGCAGCCGGTGCTGGCGGCCGGCGCGGCGCTCGGGGCGCCGGTGGCGGAGACGACCGACGAGATCGCCGAGGACCTGGTCGCCTACATCCGGGAGGCGGCCGAGCGGGTCAAGGGGATATTCGAGGTGCGCTGGGAGTTCCACACCTTCCGCGGCGACCCCTACAGCGGGCTGGTGAAGGCGGCGGACGAGCTGAAGGCGGACGCGGTGGTCGTGGGCGCCTCGGAGCGGGCCGGCCACCGGCTCATCGGTTCGGTGGCGATCCGGCTGGTGAAGGCGGGGCGCTGGCCGGTGACGGTCGTGCCGTAGCCTCGCGCGACTCCCGCAGAAGCAGAAGCGGTGTCGCCAGGAGCAGGAGGCCGGCCAGGGCGATGGCGGTACGCGGGCCGGTGAGGCTCGCCAGTACGCCCCACAGGGCGGTCAGCGCGGCCGTGGTGGCCTTGCCGCTGATCGACCAGGCGGACAGGGTGCGCGCGACCCGGTCGTTCGGGGTGTACTCCAGGCGGCGGGTGGCGTACACCGGGCTGTAGACGCCCGAGCAGGTGATCACCCCGAACTCCAGGACCATCACCAGCAGCAGTCCGGGCAGCCCGGGCCGGACGAAGGCCAGCCCCACGGGCCACAGGGCGCGCAGGGTACCCGCTGCGCGCAGCACCCGCCGCCCGCCGTGGCGGGCGACCAGGGGGCGGGCCAGCCGGGAGCCGAGGAGGCCGCCGAGGCAGGGCACGGCGAAGGCGAGGCCGTACTGCCAGGGGGCGAAGCCGAGCGGGCCGAGCATGAGGACGGCCAGCGGCGGCATGGCGACCATGATCAGGGCGTTCGCCGCGAGGTTGTTGAAGAACAGCGGCCGCAGGACCGGGCTGGTGAGGATGTGCCGCCAGCCGTCGAGCAGGTCGGCCGCCCGCAGGCGTTCGGTGCCGGTGCGCTCGGGGCGCGGCTCGCCGCTGCCGACGGCCCGGATGCCCAGGGCCGACAGCAGGAAGCTGACCGCGTTCGCCACGACCGTCGTGACGGGACCGAACAGGCCGATCGCGGCGCCGCCGAGGGGCGGCCCGAGGACCAGGGCGGTCCAGTTCGTGGACTCGAGCCGGGCGTTCGCGCTGAGCAGCAGGTCGGCCGGTACGAGCGTCTTGAGGAAGGCGCCGGAGGCCGCGTTGAAGGTGATGTCGGCGGCGGCCACGGCGACGGACACGACGAGCAGCTGGCCGAGGCCGAGGCCGCCGAGCGCGTACGCGGCGGGGATGCTGAGCAGCGCGGCGCACCGGACGAGGTCCATGGTCAGCATCACCGGCCGCTTGCGCCGGAACTCCGTCCACGGCCCGAGGGGCACCGCCAGTACGGCGCCCGCCGCGGGCCCGGTCGCGGCGAGCAGCGCCACCTGGGCCGGCCCGGCGTGCAGCGCGAGGACCGCGATCACCGAGAACGCGTCGAAGGCGAGAAAGGTGCCGAGCGCGCTCACCGCGTACGCGGCCCACAGCCACCCGAACCGCCGGCCCAGCCTCATGCACAACCTCCCGTTGACCCCGGACATGAAAGCCAGCCGGCCGGGTTGGATCAAACAACCGGGAGGGCACCTGTCACAACCGATGGTTGTGACAGGTGCGAAAACGTACGCGCTCGCGCCCCGGGCCGGGCCGTGCGTGGCGTCTTCCCTGCGCGGCGCCCCTGAGCCATCATGATCCGCCGTCAGCCGTTGCCGTCGGCGAAGAGGTGAGGCGCATGGCCAGGCTCCGCGCGGGTGAGGGGATTCTCCGGCGCAAACCGATCGAACACATCGAGGAGACCGAGGTCGGCGAGGGCCCCCGGCTGGACCGCTCGCTCGGACTGTGGCAGCTCACCGCGATCGGGGTCGGCGGCATCATCGGCGCCGGCATCTTCACGCTGGCCGGTACGGTGGCCCACGGCACGGCCGGCCCGGCGGTGCTGGTGTCCTTCCTGATCGCCGGTGCGGCGAGCGCCTGTGCGGCGCTGTCGTACGCCGAGTTCGCCGGGCTCATCCCGAAGGCGGGGTCGGCGTACACCTACGGCTACGCGGTGCTCGGCGAGTTCGCGGGCTGGTTCATCGGCTGGGACCTGCTGCTGGAGTACACCGCGATCGTGGCGGTGGTGGCGATCGGCATCTCGGGCTACTTCAGCTTCCTGGTCGAGGAGATGGGCGCGAACCTGCCGCACTGGATGCTGGGCGCGCCCGGCACCGGCGACGGACACCGGATCGATCTGTTCGCGGCCGTGCTGTGCCTGCTGATCTCCTGGCTGCTCAACCTGGGGATCCGCAGCGCGGCCCGGTTCGAGACCCTGGTGGTGGCGCTGAAGGTGCTGGTGGTGCTGCTGGTGATCGGCGTGGGCGTGTTCCACATCGACTCGTCGAACTACCACCCGTTCTTCCCGTTCGGCATCAGCGGCGCCTTCACCGGCGCGGCGACCGTGTTCTTCGCGGTGTTCGGCTACGACGCCATGTCGACGGCCGCCGAGGAGTCCAAGGACGCCCAGCGGCACATGCCGAAGGCGATCATCTACTCGCTGGTGATCTCGATGGTGCTGTACGTGGCGGCCTGTCTGGTGCTGACGGGCATGCAGAACTACAAGCACATCGACCCGGAGAGCGGGTTCTCCAGCGCGTTCAAGTCGGTCGGGCTGAACGGGCTCGCGGACGTGATCGCGGTGGGCGCGATCATCGGCATCCTCACGGTGATGTTCACGTTCATGCTGGGCGTGACCCGGGTGTGGTTCTCCATGTCCCGGGACGGTCTGCTGCCCGCCTGGTTCGCCAAGACGCACCCGACGCGGCACGTGCCGACCAGGGTGACCTGGATCGTCGGGGTGGCCTCGGCCCTCATCGCCGGGTTCGTGCCGATCGGCTCGGCGGCGGAACTGACCAACATCGGCATCCTGCTGGCGTTCGTGGTGGTGTGCACGGCGGTGATCGTGCTGCGCTACCGGCACCCGGAGCTGCCGCGCACCTTCCGTACCCCCGGGATGCCGGTCGTGCCGGCGCTGGGTGTCCTCTTCTCGATCTGGCTGATCACGTTCCTGACGTGGGAGACCTGGGTACGCTTCGCGGTGTGGTTCGTGGTCGGGTGCGTGATCTACTTCGGCTACTCCTACAAACGCTCGGCGCTGGCCGAGGTACCGCCCGCCGCATGAGCACCGGGTGATCACTCCCCCATGACCAGTCCGTCCTCGGCGGCCCCGCGGCTGAGCACCACGTCCCGGATGCGGTCGCCCACCCCCTCCAGCCGGGCGCCGTCGTCGACGGCCCGGTTGAGGTTCACGACCCGGCCGGCGTCGAGGTCGTACAGCTGCGGGACGAACTCGGCCCTGGTGACCTGCCAGCGCGCGCCGGGTCTCGCGGGCGGGGCGAAGGTGAAGCGGCAGATCGTGGACTCGTTGCCGCGGCCGTCCCGGGCGCCCCGCCCGTTGTACATCTCGCCGGCGATCTGGTCCCCCAGGCCGTAGACCACCCAGGTGCCGTTGACCTTCTCGTACGCCTGCGGGACGTGGGCGTGGGTGCCGAGGACCAGGTCGATGTCCGGGCGGCCGCCGGTGGTCGCGGCGGTGAGCCGCTCGGCGAGGGCGAGCTGCTGCCGGTCCGGCGCGTCCTGCCATTCGGTGCCCCAGTGCACGGACACCACGACCACGTCGGCACCGGCCCGCCGGGCGGCGCGCGCGTCGGCGATCACCCGCCGCTCGTCGACGACGTCGACCGCCCAGGGCTCGCCGGAGGGCAGCGGGATGCCGTTGGTGCCGAAGGTGTACGCCAGGTGCGCGACCTCGGCGGTGGCGGCCTTCTGGATCGTGACCGAGCGGGCCTCGGCCTCGCTGCGGGCCGTGCCGGCGTGCCTCAGGCCGGCCTTCTCCATGGCGCCGAGGGTGCGGCCGATGCCGTCCGCGCCGCCGTCCATCGCGTGGTTGGAGGCGGTGGCGCAGCCGTCGTAGCCGGTCGCGACCAGGGCCTGGGCGAGCTGCGGCGGGGACTTGAAGGCGGGGTAGCCGGAGTAGTCGCCGCCGGCCGCCGAGGACGGAGTCCAGGTGGCACAGCGCCAGATCGGCGCGGGCGATGACCGGTTCCACGCCGGAGAGCATGGGCCGGAAGTCGTAGCCGCTGTCGCCGGAGTCGTAGGCCGCCCGGGCGATGACGGAGCTGTGCGGCAGGACGTCGCCGGAGGCGACCAGGGTGAAGCCGTGGGCGGCGGGCCCGGACGGGGCCGGGTGCCCGGACTGCTGCCGCTCGTGGTTCTGGCAGGCGGCCGCGGCCGCGAGGGCAGCCGTGAGGGCCAGGGCCACCTGTTGCCTGCGTCCGATCATCAGCTCACCCCTGGAATGCCGTGTGTACGACAAAGCCGTGACGGGCATATGGGTACGAATCTGTCCAGCCGGATGAACAGCCCGGGCGCTGTCGTTAGCCCATCCGGTGCCGCGGCGGACCGTTCGTCCGACCGTTCGCCGACGCGATCGACCGTCCGCCGCAGAGCCCTGCGCGCGCCCTGTCCCGCGACCGCCCCCTGCGCTGCCATACGGCCATGACGGGCGTAACCACACTCAGTCACGGGACGGCGGCACCGGCCCACGGGCCGACGACCGCCGAGCACGAACTGGCCGCGCTCCAGCGCGAGCACGGCCGCCCCCTCTTCGCCCTGCTGCTCAGGCTCTGCGAAGGCGACCGGCAGCGCGCCGAGGACCTCGTCCAGGAGACCCTGGTGCGCGCCTGGCAGCATCCCGAGGCGGTGCACGCCGAGGGCTTCGACTCCGTACGGCCCTGGCTGCTGACGGTCGCCCGGAGGCTCGCGATCGACGCGCGCCGGGCCCGGCAGGCACGGCCACCGGAGACCGGCTGCGAGGTCCCCGAGAACGCGCGGGTGTCCGCCGACCACGCGGAACGGGCCGCCGCGATGCTCGATGTCCGCGAGGCTGTGAAGACACTCACGCCGGAACACCGTGACGTGCTGGTACTCGTGTACTTCCTCGGGGCCAGTGTGGCGGAAGCGGCGCAGACCCTGGGCGTACCACCCGGTACCGTGAAGTCCCGCGCGTACTACGCGCTGCGCGCGCTGCGCCGGGTCCTTCCGGGTTATGCGGCCGACCTGCACTGAAACCGGAGGCCGGGTCAAACCTCGGTAAAGCGCCTTGCTGTGACCCCCGTTGGGGCAATGGGCTGTCCTCATGCACGTTCCGGGCGGGGGGCCGGGCCCGGGTTCGGGCGACGCGCACGTACCGGAGGAAGGGCAGGAAGGGATGCTGCACAGAGGGCAAGAGAGCACGGACGGCTCCGACGGCGGTGAACTGGCCGTCCCCATGGCCTGGTTGTACGCCGAGTACATCGCCGACGAGCTGCTGCGCACCGGTGATCTGATGCCGCCGACGTCCTTCGAGTTCCGGGCGGGCCGGGACGCGCTGGCGCTGACCGTCTTCCTGTCCGACACCGACGGCGAGCTGTCCGGTGTCCGGGTGATCTCCCAGCTGGAGAACTGGCTGTCCCTGACCGCCTACGACCAGCCGTGGCGGGACTGGGTGCGCGAGCGCATGGCCGAGCTGACCGAGCGGGCCGACGACTCCGGCACCCCGTCGCCCGACCTGGCCCTCGCGGTGGACGCCTGGCGCTGGCTGGAGGAGACCGAGCTGCTCGCCCCCGACCTGGACGCGGTGCCGGGCGGCGGCGCCCTGGCCGGCGAGGACGACGGGCCCAAGGTGTGGACCCCGGCCTGGCGGCTCGGGCTGCCCCTCGGGCACCTCGCGATCCACCTGTTCTGACCGGTTCCGAAGTTTTCCCGAATCAGACCAATCCGCGGGCCGCGCGGCTCCGAATCTCTCGTCCGGGATTCTGTGGGTGGCTTGAGTGATTCGGCTGTCGGCTGCGTACGGATGGGTGCACGGAGTAACCCCACCCGCACCCATCGGCACGAGGATTCGGCATGAGGTCCCTGGAAAGGCATCGCGACGTCGGCGCGTACGCGCTCGGCGTGCTGGACGAGGCGGAGACGTTCCGCTTCGAGGACCACCTCATGGAGTGCTCTCAGTGCGCGGCACAGGTGACCGAGTTCGGGCCGGCCACACGGCAGTTGATGCTGTACCGCCGGTCCACGCCGCGTTTTGTGCACCCCATGGCCCAGCCCGGTCCCCGGCTGCTGGACAGGCTGCTCGGCGAGATCGCGCACCGGCACCGGGCGCACCGCCGGCGCTTCCTGTACGGCCTGGCCGCCTCCGTGGTGCTGGCCGTGGCCGGTCCGGGGATCGTGGCCTACGCCGGCCATGAGGAGCCGGCCGTGCACGTCACCGCGGCGACCGACCCGAAGACCGGGGTGTGGGCCGAGGTCACGGCCGACGACGGGGACACGGGCAGCCGGCTGCGGCTGCGGGTGAAGGACGGCACCGGCCCGCACGCCTGCGAGCTCGTCGTCGTGGGCCGCGACGGCTCCGAGGAGACGGCCGGCACCTGGATGGAACCCGGCCACGAGACCAGCACCTTCACCGCCGTCGGGTCCTCCACGATGCACCCCGGCGACATCGCCCGCTACGACGTGCGCACCACGGACGGTCAGCGCCTGGTCTCCGTCGACGCGCCGTAGTCACCCGAGGTGGCCGGGGCTCACTTCAGCAGCCGGGACAGCCTGCGGTCCGCCAGGGGCTTGCCGCCCGTCTGGCAGGTGGGGCAGTACTGGAGCGAGGAGTCGCTGAAGGAGACCTCGCGGATCGTGTCGCCGCACACCGGGCAGGGCTCGCCGGTGCGGCCGTGGACGCGCAGGCCGCTCTTCTTCTCGGCCTTCAGCCGGCCGGCGGCCACGCCCCGGGAGCGGTCGACCGCCTCGGTGAGCGTGGTGCGCAGCGCCGCGTACAGCCGGTGGGTCTCCTCCGGGGTGAGCGAGGCCGCGAGCTTGAACGGGGACATCCTCGCGGCGTGCAGGATCTCGTCGCTGTAGGCGTTGCCGACACCCGCGATCAGGGACTGGTCGCGCAGGGCGCCCTTCAGCTGCCGTCTCTCGTCCCTCAACAGGGCGGCGAGGCGGTCCTCGTCGAAGTCGGCGGCCAGGGGGTCCGGGCCGAGACGGGCGATGCCCTCGATCTGCTGCGGATCGCGGACGACGTACACCGCGAGGCGTTTCTGGGTGCCGGCCTCGGTGAGGTCGAAACCCTCGCCGCTCTCCAGGGCCACGCGCAGGGCGAGCGGTCCCCTGCCCGGCTTGGGCGGGCCGTCCGGCAGCCGGTCCTTCCACTGCAGCCAGCCCGCGCGGGCCAGGTGGGTCACCAGGTGCAGCCCGCTGTCCGCGCCGAGGTCCAGGAACTTGCCGTACCGGCGGACGGTGGTCACCTCGCCGCCCTCGAAGGCGGTGACCGGAGGGTCGTACGTCTTCAGGACGCTGACGGCGACCGGCAGCACCCGGGCCACCCGGCGGCCGACCAGGTGCTCGGTGAGGAAATCCTTCAGCGCTTCCACCTCGGGCAGTTCCGGCATACGTCCAGAGTGCCATCCGGTACCGACATCGCCGGACGAGCCGTGTCAGGCGTCCGGGCGGAACTCGCACCACACCGCCTTGCCGCCGCCCCTCGCCTCCACGCCCCACGCGTCGGCGAGCCGTTCCACCAGCAGCAGACCCCGGCCGGAGACGCCGTCCTCCCCCGCATCGAGGCGGCGCGGCAGTGCGCTGGAGGAGTCCTCGACCTCGATCCGCAGCCGGTGGGCGCCGTGGTCGAGGGCCCGAAGGGTCACGATCGCGGAGCCCTCGGTGTGCAGCAGCGCGTTGGTGATCAGTTCGTCGGCGACCAGCTCGATCTCGTCGGCGCGGTCGCGGTAGCCCCAGGAGCGGACCGCGGCGCGGATCAGGTGCCGTGCCTGGATCAGGGCCTCCGCGTCGCCGGAGGCCACGTGCTGCTGGAGCCGGCCACCCGCGGGCGGGGCCTCCGGGACGCGCCGGCGCAGCAGGAGCAGCGCCACGTCGTCGTCGCCGCCCCGGTCCTCGGCCATGCGGATGAGCCGGTCGGCGAGGGCCAGCACGTCCTCGGGGCCGTCCGCGACGAGCGCCGACAGGCGCCGCATGCCGTCGTCGAGGTCGGCGCCGGGCTGTTCGACGAGTCCGTCGGTGCACAGCAGCAGGGTGTGACCGGGCTCGAGTTGGAGGGTGGAGACGGGGTAGTCGAGGCGGCCGAACTCCGCGGACAGCCCGAGCGGCAGCCCGCCCTCCACCGGGACCCGGGAGCAGGTGCCGTCGCTGTGCCGGACGAGCGGGTCGATGTGCCCGGCGCGGACCGCCTGCAGGACTCCGGTGGACAGGTCGGCCTCGGCGTACAGGCAGGTCGCGAAGCGGTCGGTGTCGAGTTCGTGCAGGAAGACGGAGGCGCGGGCCATCACGGTGGCCGGGGTGTGCCCTTCAGCGGCGTAGGCGCGCAGCACGATCCGCAGCTGGCCCATGACCGCCGCCGCGTGCGTGTCATGGCCCTGGACGTCGCCGATGACCGCGCCGACCCGTCCGCCCGGCAGCGGGATCAGGTCGTACCAGTCGCCGCCGATGTCCCGGCCGAGGGCGCCCCCGGCGGTGGCGGCGCGGTAGCGGACGGCTATGTCGGCGCCGCGGACGCTGGGGATCGTGCGGGGCAGCATGGCCTGCTGCAGGCTCTGGGCGAGGTCCTTCTCCCGCTCGTAGAGCATGGCCCGCTGCAGGCTCTGCGCGACCGTGCTGCCGAGCGCGACCAGGACGGCGCGCTCCTCGGTGGAGAAGCCGCGCCGGTCGCTGTAGAGCAGCCCCATCGCGCCGATCGGGCGGGCCTGGGCGATCAGCGGCAGATAGGCGGCCGACGTGACCCGCAGGTCGGTGAGGTGCGGCCAGAGGATGGGGTAGCCCTCGGCGAACTCCTCGGGGGACTCGATGAACCGCGGCACCAGCGTGCGGACGACCTCGCTCATCGGGTACTGCTCGTCGATCCGGGTGACCTGGGTGCCGGGGACGGAGGCGTCGACGGGCCCCTCGGCGACGAGCCGGATGCGCCCGGCCTCCACCAGGCCCATCACCATGCTGGCCGCGCCGAGGTGGCGGAAGCCGTCGGTGTCGTTGAGGGCGCTGATGACGTCCCGGACGCTGCGGGCGTGGGCGAGGGCGGCGGAGACGGCCTGGACGACGTTCGTCTGCTGACGGAACGCCTCGTCCTGGGCCGCCCGCAGGCTGCGCACCTCGCTCTCGGCGAGTTCCTCGGTGGCGTCGCGGACGATGCCGATCACCCGGCGCGGGCGACCGGTGCCGTCCCGGCGGATGTAGCCCTGGGTGTGGGTCCAGCGCGGGGTGCCGTCACGGCAGCGGATGCGGAAGTAGGCGCCGTAGTTCTCACTGCCGTCCTTGATGGCCCGAGCCACCGCCGCGTCCAGCCGGGCCGCCTCGGGCTGCGGCACCCGGACGCCCAGCGACCCGGGGTGTCCGTCGAATTCCTCGGGGCGCAGGTCGAACACCCTGTACGCCTGGGCGTCCATGTGGATCAGGCCCGCGTCCAGGTCCCAGTCGAAGGTGCCCATGCGGTTGAGCGCCAGGATCGGGTCCGGGTGGGCGGGCCAATCCTGCGGGAGGGACACGGCGCTCGCTCCCCGATCTGCCATGCGCCCACCTTGCCAGGATTCATCCGATTCTTCGAGCTGCCGGCGGTGCGTTCCCCGGCCCGCGGCCGGTGTGTGTGCGGGGGGCTCAGCCGTCGGGGACGTCCGCGGGGGCGTGGAGGGTGGCGAACGGGCCGAGCACGTCGGACGGGTCCGGGATGCCGTCGGGCAGCTCCGGGACGAGACCGAGGGACGCCGGGGTCTGCGGGTCGGTCGCCTCGGGGGTCGAGGTGTCCGCTCCGGCGGGCCGCTCCGGTGCCGTCGGGGTGGAGCCCGTGGGCGGACTGCCGGTGGTGCCCGGCCCGGGGGGCCGCTCCGGTGCCGTCGGGGTGGAGCCCGTGGGCGGACTGCCGGTGGTGCCCGGCCCCGGGGGCCGGTCCGACGCCGTCGGCGGGGGGCCCGTGGGCGGGCTGCCGGTCGTCCCGGGAGAGGATTGCGGCCCGCTGGGCTGCGGGCTGGGCAGGATGAGGTACGGCGGTGAGGCGCCCGGGGAATCGGGGTCCGCCGGACCGGGGACGACGTCGGGCGTCGCGGTGGCCCGGGAGGGCGCCGGCACGATCCGGTCGTCGCGCACGTCGTGACCGATCCGGCGCTGGATCCAGGTGTGCGTCTCGGCGTTGACGATCGTGAGGCTGGTGACGGCCCGGGGCGCCGGGGTCACCGCGACCACCTGGCCCGGCCGATAGCCCGCCCAGGCACTGCCACGGGCGCCGATGCCGGCGCGGGTCGGCCCGGGCACCGCCAGCGGGTTGCCGCAGGCGCAGCGCATCCGGGGCGCGCCCCGGTTGTCGACGAGCACCGCGGTGCCGGCCTGGAGCACGGCCTGGTAGCCGACCGCCCGGCCACCGCGGTAGCCGTGGGTGGTGACCCGGGTGTCGGCGCGCAGCACGACAGGGGTCAGTCCGTGCAGATAGCCGGCCAGGTAGCTCGCGGGGACCCCGACCACCCGGGCGAAGGCCACGCTCCGGGCGCGGTCCGCCATCAGGTACCCGATCTGCCGCTCGACGTCACAGCCGGCCACGCGGGCGGTGCCGCCGTAGAGGCCGGGGGTGGTGCCGGACAGGACGCGCATCGCGCGCAGGGGCACGGCGACCAGCGCCGCGGAGAGCGCCGGCCGGGAGGACCCGGC